>JAYSXP010000120.1:0-6155 GCA_043717125.1 Polyangiaceae bacterium
CGGGCGTGGCAAGCCGCTCCTCGGTCTTCGGCTCGCTCGTCACGGGGGTGCTCTCGAAGTCTTCGGGTCGTGGGCCGTTCGTCGAGAGGCCGTAGCACCCGCCGAGGCCCGCGCTTCCGAGCGCGCATACGAAGAAAACGGCGGGGACCGACACGACGGAGCGCCAGACGGACATACCGGACACGGGTGCACGGACGGGGCCACGCGCGAGCTACCGCAAATTTTCGGCGATTGGTGCCTGAGGCCCAGAGTCCGCGAGGATCCCGAGCCGCACTTCGTGCACCGCCTGCTGCACTCTGCCTCGCTCCTCGCATGGACCTGATCGTGCCGATCACGGGGCACCGCGCCCGGCCACGGCGGATCCAGGAGGGCGTGTGGGCGCGTGGGATGGCATCACCGTTGCGCGATGTGCAACCGCTGAAAACCACTGGGACGACCTCCATTCGTCCGTTCTGGGAGCTCGAGCCAGGGGGCTGCCGCGAAGGCGTGCAGCTTGCACTCATGGCTTCCATGCTGCCCCGCAAGAGCTCCCCTGCACCGCGACGCAACACCCCTGTTTCCGTGGAGGTGCGCGTCCCGTCGCTCGGCACTGCATTCGGCGCGATCGCCGCGAACGTCGGACCGGAGGGCGTGTTCCTCTCCACCTTCCATGCGCTCGCCGTGGGGACTGCCGTGATAGCGACGCTGTCGCTGCCGGACGGCCCGGTGATCGCCGACGGCGTCGTCGTCGACGCGGACGACTCGGCAGGCCAGGGCATCGCGCTGGCGCTCGAAGGAATCGACGAGGCCCTTCGAGACCGTTTGCGCGTAGCGTAACGCAGGCCTGAGTTACCTTTTCCCAGGACGAGTCTGCCAGGGCGTGCTACGTCCCCGCACCCCCGTGCGCCGCTCGTCGTCGTTCGTATTTCGCCTCGATCACCTCGATCCCCGACTCGCCTCGCTGATCCTTGCGGCCGTGGCGACGGTGCTCGTCCCCTCGAGCGCCCCGGCGCAGACCTCGAAGAGCTCCGGGCCGGTGCAGCTGCCGTCGCCTCCGCCTCCGCCTCCGCCTCCGCCGCCCGCCGCGACGGACGCCGCTCCCGCTCCGGCCGCGCCTGCGCCGGCAGCTTCCGCGCCGAACGCGCCCGACGCGCCCGTCACGTCGGACACGAGCGCGCCGTCCGTGCCCGGTGCGCCTCCCAGCGGCGTGCGGGGCAACGAGCCGGCGCGCGTCGTCACTGAAACGCCGTCGGCGCACGAAGGCCGCTTCGAGTTCGGCTCCTACGGACGCGTGTATGCTGCAAGTGATCTGCGCGGCGGCACCGCTCGCGGCACGAACGTCGTCGCCTTCGGTCCGCGCATCGTCGACGAGGGAAACTACGCCGAGCTCGAGCTCCGTCGTGAGGACAAGTGGAACGAGCGCGTGAAGGGCCGCGTCGTCGCGACGCTCGCTCTCTTCCCGCCGTTCTTCCACTTCACCGGCAAGCCCGAGCAGGCGATCGGCGTCCGCAACCTCTACGCGCAGGGCACGTACGACAACGTCACGATGTGGGCCGGCTCGCGGATGTACCGCGGCGACGACGTCTATCTCCTCAACTGGTGGCCGCTCGACAACCAGAACACCGTCGGCGGCGGCATCGGCGCGCCCCTCTACAAGAGCACCGCGGTTCCCGGCGGTTCGCCGCAGTACGAGACCATCGTCCAGCTCCACGCCGGCCAGCAGCGCCTCGACAACCCGTACCAGTTCCAGCAGGTGCCGGTCGTCGCGCCGTTCGGCTTCGGCACCGTCGACGTGACGAAGCTCGATCGCCCGCGCACGATCGAGACGCTCAAGCTCACGCAGTTCATCCGCCCGAGCGGCGGCCCCGGCGGCTTCAAGGCGATCCTCTACGGCGAGCTCCACCAGCTCTCTGCCGGCACCTACAGCGATCCGCTGACCAAGATCGACCGCGGTCTGCCCGAGGACAGCGGCTGGATGCTCGGCTCGCAGCTCACGTACTTCACGGGCAGGCGCGACACGTACGCGTCGCTCGTGATGCGCCACGCCCGCGGCATCGCCTCGTACGATCCGCTCGCGGTGCCGATCACGTTCGCGCTCGACCGCACCACCAGCGGCGCGAGCGAGACGCAGATCGCGATCTCCGGCAACTACGAGCAAGAGGAGTTCTCCATCCTCTGGGCCGCGTACGTGCGCTTCTTCCGCGACGGCTCGCCGACCGCGACGACGACGGCGAAGTACGACGAGGGCGCGGCGGTCGTCCGGCCGAGCGTCTTTCTGGGTGACTACTTCGGTATTTCGCTCGAAGGCAGCTACCAGCAGCGCCGCCTCGCGACGCTCCAGCCCGGCACGAACGATCCGCTTAACGCGTCGGTGACGAAGCTCGGCGTCATCCCATATTTCTCGCCCGCCGGGCGCGGCACCTACAAGCGCCCGCAGATCCGCCTCCTCTATGTCGCGAGCTTCCGCGACTCGGCCACGCGCGCCCTCTACCCCGTGGAGGACGTGTTCAACCAGCGCAGCACCGAGCACTTCCTCGGCATCGGCGCCGAGTGGTGGTTCAACTCGAGCTCGTATCCGTGAGGGCGCCCATGCGAACGATGAAGTCCAAAATCGTCATGGTGATGCTCGCGGCCGCCGCCTGCGCGCTGCCCGAGATCGGTTGCGTCAGCGTTCCCGACGACGGCAAGCAGCCCGCGCTCGGCACGCACGTCGACGACTGGCGTGACGAGGTCGTCTACCAGGTCCTCACCGACCGCTTCGCCAACGGCGACCCGAACAACGACTACCAGGTCCGGCCCGGCTTCCTCGCGCGCTTCCAGGGCGGCGACTGGCAGGGGCTCATCGACCACCTCGACTACATCAAGGAGCTCGGCGTCACGACGCTCTGGATCTCGCCGGTCGTGAAGAATGTCGAGACGGACGCCGACGTCGACTCGTACCACGGCTACTGGGCGCAGGACCTCACGCAGACGAACCCGCACTTCGGCGACCTCGCCCAGCTGCGCAGGCTCACGGCGGCGGCGCACGACAAGCAGCTCAAGGTCGTTCTCGACATCGTCACGAACCACATGGGTCAGGCCTTCTATTACGACATGAACCTCAACGGGCACCCCGACATCAACATCGGGGGCAGCGGTCCCTTGCAGGGCGCCGGTTCGAAGTCGGACATCACGCGCATCACCGAGTACGACCCGGACTGGGACCCGCGCGGCATCCAGGCGTTCACGTCGCTCGGCAACGCGGGGCGCGCGCCGATCATCTTCATCCAGGATCCGTCGATCAACCGCATCCCGATGGCCGGCATCCTCGGGACGGCGCGCGGCTATCACGGCTTCGGGCGCATCCTGAACTACGACGACGACAAGCAGCGCATGCTCGGCGATTTTCCCGGCGGTCTGAAGGACGTCGCGACGGAGATCCCCGAAGTGCGCGCCGAGATGATCGACAAGTACACGCGCTGGGCAGAGCTCACCGACCTCGACGGCTTCCGCATCGATACGGTCAAGCACGTCGAGTACGAGTTCTGGACGGAGTTCGCGACGAAGGTGCGCGCGCGGCTCGCGGCGCAGGGGAAGAACAAGTTCCTCATGTTCGGCGAGGCGTTCGACGGCGATGACAAGCTGCTCGGCAGCTTCACGCAGCCGGGCATGCTCGACAGCGTGTTCTACTTCTCGCAGCACTTCCAGGTGTTCCGCGACGTGTTCCAGAGCGCGCACGACGAGAACGCGCAGAAGGGCACCGACCAGATCCAGAAGCTCTGGGCGGATCGCGCCGTGAACTACAACACACAGCCGCAGGCAGGCGGCACGGGGGTCGCTCCAAGCAAATCGCTCGTGAACTTCATGGACAACCATGACGTGTCGCGCTTCCTCTTCGAGGCGCTCGGCGACAAGGACGCGCTGCGGAACGCGCTCACGCTCCTGATGACGGAGGAGGGCATCCCTTGCGTGTACTACGGCACCGAGCAGGATTTTGCGGGCGGCAACGATCCGTCGAACCGCGAGGTGCTCTGGAACACGGGCTTCCCGACGACGGGCGACACGTTCCGGCACATCTCGAAGCTCGCGCGCTTGCGCGTGAAGTACGCGGGGCTGCGTCGAGGTGACACGAACGTCGTGTACGCGACGGCGCACGTGAAGGCCGAAGAGGACGCGGGCATCGTGGCGTACGAGCGCGCGGGCGGCGACGCCGGCGACTCGTATGCGCTCGTGGTGATCAACTCGAACGCGCGCCACACGAGCACGACCGCCGACGGCGCGAAGGCGATGAAGATCACGAAGCCGGGCGTCACGCTGATCGACGTGCTGGATCCGGAAGCAAAGACGTACGCGGTGCCTGCGAGCGGCGAGCTCCGCGTGATCGTCCCGGCGCAGCGCGCGATGATCTTGGTCCCGCAAGATCAGATCAAGCCCTGAGCGTGGAGCGCGTTCGACGGCTTCGTTCCTGTACCGCCTGGCATGCCGCTCATGTTCGACAACTCCGACGACACCGAGGAGGCGCTCAACAAGCAGCTCTACGAGGCCGCGACGCGCGACCTCCCCACGCAGGTGCTCGACCGACGCGCATTCGACCAGCGCCTCGCGGTGGAGTGCGCTCACTCCCGTGGCCATCGAACGCCCCTCTCGCTCGTCCTTTGCGACATCGATCACTTCAAGAAGGTCAACGATCAGTACGGCCACCCGACGGGTGACCGTGTTCTGCAGGAGGTCGTGCGTCGCGTCCTCCGCAGCATTCGCATGGAGGACGTCTTCGCACGCTATGCAGAGGTGGCGCGTCGCCGGCGGCGCTCATCGCGCTCGCCGACCAGCGCCTCTACCGAGCATTGCACTCGGGACGCAATCGCGTCTGCTCGGAGTCCTGACGCGCGAGCGCCCGCGCGCTAGTCGTGGGCGTGAGCGGCGCGTCACCGAGGGCGCGCGAGAGCGCGACCAGGTTCTGTGCCCCGAACGCATTCGTGTCGATCGTCGATGAAAAAAACCACACGATCGCGAGCGGCCAGGATCGGTTCGGGACCTCAGAACAAGAGGCTCACGTCGATTCCGACGTGCGTGGTGTCATCCGGCTCGTTGATGCAGGGCAGCGTTCGGGCGTCTTGCCGGAATTTCATGCGCGCCGACGCTGCGCTCGCGACGACGGCGTCCTCCTTGGACGTCTCACGCGCGAGCGCGTACCGGAATGCGCGCGCGGAGCCGAATCGATGGATCTTCGACTTGCAGAGCGCGGCGGCGAGGATTCCGTCGAGGCCGCGCGGCACGTCGCTGCGGAGCTTGGAGACGGACGGCGGTGGCGACGTCATCTCGAGTCTGCCGACGATCTCCTCGATTGCCATCCCGTCGTAGGCGCGGCGGCCGACCAGCATCTCGTAGAGCACGAGGCCTGCTGCCCAGATGTCGACGCGCTCGTCGATGTCGCGTTCGCCGCGCAGTTGCTCCGGCGAGAGGTACTGGATGGTCCCGACGACGGCGCCGCTCTCGGTGATCTGCTCCACCGCGGCGTTGAGCACCGGGAGGTCCGTCCCTCGCCGTGACGGAGCGACCTTCGCGAGCCCGAAGTCGATGAGCCGCGCCCGCGGCGGCTCACCGCGTGGGGTGGTGATGAAGATGTTCGACGGCTTCACGTCGCGATGAATGACGCCGGCGGCGTGAATCGACTCGAGGCCATCGAGGAGCTGCATCATGATCGAGAGCGCATCGCTGACCGAGAGTGCCCCACAGTCTGCAAGGCGACCCCGCAACGTCTCTCCGTGGAGCCGCTCCATGACGATGAACGGTGTACCCCGCTCGACGCCGAGGTACTCGGCTCCGCAGACGTGCCCGCTCTGCACCACGTAGGACAGCTCGGCTTCGCGTCGCAGCCGCCGTAGCTGGCTCGTTGGGTAGCGGCCATGGATGACCGCCTTCAGGGCGACTTCGCGGCCGGTCTGCAGATCGCGTGCGTCGTAGACCGTACCCATCCCACCAGTGCCGATGATCCCGGTCACGCGATAACGCTTCGCCACGATGTCGCCCATCTTCGGCAGTAACTGGCGCCTGACGAGCTTGGTCGTTGTGGAAGGCACGTTCATCCTCGGCGAGCCAGCCCCCGTAGCGATGCGGGGCGGCTGCGCTCCTCACCGTTCTTCGCCACCACGCGGCTCGAGCGATGCTCGACGGCATCGCACGCATCGGCATGATAC
>JAYSXP010000013.1:0-7511 GCA_043717125.1 Polyangiaceae bacterium
CGCGCCCCTCGCTTGGGTGATTGTTGCGCTCTCTCTGCCGCCTGCTCTGCCCCTCCTGCTCCCCCTCGGCTGCGTGGGCTCCTCCCCACAGCCCACCACCCCGACCACAGAAGCGGTTCCCGTCGTCTCCGAACACATCGCTCCCCGACCGCTCTGGCTGGTCCCCGAGCCCCAGGAGCCTCCGCCTCCCCCTGTCGAGGTGACCGCACAGGGGGCAACGCGCCCTGGCGAAGAAACCTGTCGCAAGCTCGGTTGGACGGAAAGCTGCGAGCCCGATCTCCCCGGGAAGAAGGTGGACGACGTCGGCCGAACCGCCTTTTTCACCTCACGCGGGGTGCAGCGTCCCCGCTCGGGTCCGGGCAGCAGGGGGGGATCCTGCTTTCAGGCCGCCCTCAAGGAGGGAGAGAATGCGCTCTTTTGCCGGATAGGCCTGACGGAAGTCCAGCGAGGGAAGATCAACGGCACCGCGCCCCAGCGTCTCGTCGAACGGATCGTCGGCTACGCCGTCCGTGATCAGCAGGTCGTCAAGATCCTGGACGCTCCATTTTCCGTCCTGATCGTGGACACCCAGGATCTGGACTCCCCTCCCCTCTTCGAGCTTTCTCTCGTGACGACCCCGGACGGAAAGGCCGTTGTCCGCGAGCCTGCTGACGGAGCCTGCGAGCGAGCCCGCGCGCACAACGCCGAAGATCGCTCCAACGCTGGCAGCGATCCCTTCTTGCGCGGTTGGGCCCTCTTCGACGGCGCGCTCTTGGAGCGCCTCTGCCGTGCCGCCGGTAAGCCGGTTGGGGTGGCGCGGTCGCCGGGGTGAACGGGGATATGGGTGCTGCCTTCGTGACCTGCTGCAGGCTTCGGTCAGGCCGAGACCGAGCCCTCAAACCCTCCCGACGTGCCGGACATGCAGCTCGCGGGACGATCGCAGGTAGTGCTACCGCGCCAGCTGGATGATGCCCTCGTCCGTCATCTCGCGGTGCCGACACGAAGCGAATCAAAGAACTCGAACGTGAGCTTCGGCGCAAGGACAAGGCTCTCGCCGAGACAGCGGCGCTGTTGGTGCTCCAAAAAAATTCCGCGAGATTTGGGGGAACGGGGACGACGACACCGGCGAGGGGAACGGGAAGTGATTCTCGGGCTCGTGAATGTAGATGCCCCCGGCGATCCGCGGAATCTGACTGCGAAGTAGGCCCCGCGTGGGTACGCCGGGTGACGCTGCGGCCTTGAGCGGACAAAAAAGAGCAGGGCCTGGCGTAGGACCCAGACCCTCCGGATCGGCGAGCGGCCGATGTGGCGTGAGGTGCCATCTCGGCATCGTGGCGTCCTTCAGCCGCCCGAGCGTCAGCGACGACAACCCCTTCAGCGAGTCTCTCTTCCGCACGCTCAAGTACCGCCCCGAGTACCCGCACAAGCCGTTCGACACGCTCGAGGCTGCGCGAGCGTGGGTCACGACCTTCGTGGCCTGGTACAACACCGAGCATCGCCACAGTGGCATCCGCTTCGTGACCCCAGACGAGCGACACGACGGCCGTGAGAACGACGTCCTGGCGAACCGTGTCCGCGTCTACGAGCGCGCGAGACGCCGGCACCCGAACCGCTGGTCGCGCGGCACCAGGAACTGGACGCCCGCTCCCGCGGTCTTCCTCAACCCGAAACGAGATCAGGAGACCATCGAAGGCGCGCTGTCGCGCGCGACCTCATAGGGAATCAGGAAAAAGCGACAACTGTTTTGACACTCACCGGTAGCCGGGGGGCGCGGGCGATGAGCTTGTCGATCACTCACGACGCGGAGGTCGGCGCGTGAGCGTCACTCGCGAGCAGCGGCATACGCGGCAGCACCGTTGCCCAGTGTGCGAAGGCGGCGACAGTGACCCGCGCGGTAAGGGCAAGCGCTGCTCAGGCTTCACGCCGAACGACGAGTGGACTCACTGCTCACGTGAGGAGTTCGCCGGTGACATCGAAGTCAACGACGCTGGGCTTTTCGCGCATCGCATGCATGGCTCGTGTCACTGCGGAGCGACGCATGGCGAAGCTCGAAGCGGGACGAGCGCGAGCGCGGTCGAGGCAACGTATGACTACACCGATGAGCACGGCGCACTCCTCTTCCAAGTCGTCCGTAAGTCGGGAAAGCAGTTCCGTCAGCGCAAACCCGACGGTGCAGGGGGATGGATCTGGAAGCTCGGCGACGTGCCTCGCGTGCCGTACCGACTCCGCGAGCTCGTGGAGGCCGACGTCGGTCGCGTCGTGCACATCGTCGAAGGCGAAAAGGACGTCGACTCTCTTGCGAACCGCCGACTACTCGCCACATGCAATCCCGGCGGTGCGGGCAAGTGGCCGGGGGTCGCCGACCTGGCTCGCGTGACTCTCGCAGGTCGAGACATCATCGTTGTCGCCGATCGAGACGACGTCGGGCGAAAGCACGCGCTCGAGGTCGCCGATTCGCTACGCAGCGTCGCTCGCTCGCTTGTGACTCTCATTCCGCCACCGCCGCACAAGGACGTGAGCGATCTGCTGCAGGCTGGGCATACGTTGCTGGAGCTCGTGCCGGTCGATGCGACCACCGAGCGAACCGCCGCTCCGCCGTGCGACCCGTGGACTGAGCGCGTCACGTCCTCCGAGACTGCGTGGTTTACGGATGCGCCGCCCAAGCGTCGCTGGCTCCTGCGTGATGGACGGACGGCGCTCTCGACCGGCGTGCTCCCGCTCGGCAAGGTCGGCCTGCTCATCGCCGAGGGCGGAGCCGGCAAGACCATGACGCTCGTCGCGCTAGCGATTGCGGGCGCGACGGGCGCGACGTGGTTCGGCTGCTACGTCGTGGCGACGGCGGGTCGCGTCCTCTTGCTGCTCGGCGAGGAGGACGCGGAGGAGGTGCATCGTCGCTGCTACTCGGTCGCGCGCGCGACGGGCGCGCCGGTACCCAAGCCCGGGTCTATCACTGTGCTCCCGCTCGCCGGGCTGCCGTGTCCGATGGTCGAGGCGGACGAGAAGGGCAACGCCCAGGACGCGGCGTTCTTGCACTGGCTCCGTTCCTACATTGCGCAGCACGGGCCGTTCACGTTGATCCTTGTGGACCCTCTCTCGCGGTTCGCGGGCGCGGATGCGGAGATCGACAATGCTGCGGCCACGCGCTTCGTGCAGGCGCTCGAGTCGATCGCCACCGAGACCGGCGCGACCGTGATCGTCGCGCACCACACGAACAAGACCGCACGCGGCAACGGCGCAGCCGTGACCGGGGCATCGGCCCGAGGATCGAGCGCCATCTACGACGGCGTCCGCTGGGCGGCGGCTCTCTCCTCCGAGCATGTCGAGATGGGCGACCCCGACACGGCGGCGCGGCTCGGCGAGCTCGTGACGCTCTCGATCGTGAAGTCCAACTACTCCCGCAAGGGTGAGCCGCTGCTGCTCCGTCGCGACCAGGAGAACGGCGGCGCGCTGCTCCCGCTGGACGAGATAGACTTGCAGATGGTGCGCGACGCTCGCGCCCACCTTGCGCCGAGAGTGCAGCGCCAAGCCAAGCGCGACGAAGCCGGCAAGGCGAGGACCACGAGCGTCGCAGACGCGATACGCGCGGCCCTACGGACCGCGCCGGGGCTCTCTGGGCGCAAGCTCCTTGCCGCGGTCGTGGCGCGCCTGGGGCAGTGCAGCCGTCCCACACTGGACGCTGCCGTTGCGGCCCTGGGGGCGGAGATCCGCACGGTCGACGGTCCCGACCGCTCGACACTGCACTACCTCGCTGGGGGTGAGCCGTGACCCGGTTCGGTGTGTCACTGCCCCGCCGCTCGGGCTCGTCGGGTGAGTCGGTGTGTCGTGATCCGAAATCCCCTAGTACCCCTGGTGCGCGACGCACCACCCAAGCGGTGTGTCGGCACGGTGTGTCACGACGCACCGACGCACCGACACACCAAACGGGCTCGCTGACGGTCGACGCCGCCGAGCGTCCCGCCCATGACCCAGGTTGTCACCGAGAAATGCGCGCGCGCCGTGTCATGGGCTCTCACCAGGCCGGGCGTCAGCCCCGACCGCGGAAGGCCGATCGCCCGCTCTGCGACGCGCGCTGCCGCTCTAAGGGCGGGGCGCCGTGCGTTGCACGCGTCGTCGTCGATCGGGACCCCACGGGCCGCGTGCGCGTGCGTTCGAGGTGCAGACTCCACGGCGGCAAATCCACGGGGCCGCGGGCGGCGGAGGGACGGCGACGCATCGGCGACGCCGCGCGTGCGAGGTGGGCGCGATGGCGCGCGGAACACGAGAGGAGCGAATGAGGCCGACGAAGCTGGACGATCTCACGGCTCAGCGGATCGTAGACGCGACCGCGAAAGGGCTGCCGCGTGACACGTGCGCCAAGCTGGCGCGCATTCACCCCGCGACCTTGTACGACTGGCTCCGTCGCGGCCGAGCCGGCGAGTCGCCCTATGCCGAGCTTTCCGACCGCATAAAAGAAGCCGAGGCCAAAGGGGAAGCCGAGCTCGTGGACCTGATCCGCGACGTCGCAAAGAAGGGGACCTGGGTTGCCGCCGCATGGCTCCTCGAGCGCCGTCGCCCTGGGCGCTACGCCTTGCGCCGCGCTGCGCAGGAGCCCGCAGTGCCCGCGGCTGGCGACCGGCTCGCGGCCATGAGCGACAAGGAGTTCGCCGCCGAGCGCCAGCGGGTGTGCGCGAGCCTCGTGGACAGCATGGGAACCCAAGAACTGGAGACGACATGTCAGAGAATCAAGGCACGCCTCGAAGCCAAGTGAAGGGGGAGGACCGAACGAGTGGCCTCACTTCACGCCCGACCGACCGACCCAACCGGCGCCAGGGAGGTGGGCGCGTCGATGCCGCCTACCCGCGCCATACCCTAGTGCTGCTGCCCCACAGCCGATGCGAATGACGACACGCGCCATTGACGCAGTGCCTGACCGCACACCGGACGGTGCTCGGTCGATTGTGTTGCACAATGTGAAACGAATGATCAAGGTAGGATCATGGCAAAGCGCGCCGGCAACCCGCTCCTCGCAATCGGCTACCTCCGGGTCTCGACCGACCGGCAGGAGCTCGGCCCCGACGCTCAGCGCGCCGCGCTCGAGGCCTGGGCGACCCGCACGGGCGTTACGCTCGTCGCCGTCTACGAGGACTTCGGCGTCAGCGGGGCAACCCCGGTGGGCGAGCGCCCCGGCATGCTCGCGGCGCTCGAGGCGCTCCGCACGCACGGCGCGGGCCTGCTCGTCGCCGCCAAGCGTGACCGTTTCGCCCGCGATGCGATGGTCGCCACGCTCATCGAGCGCGCAGCCCTGGCCATGGGCGCCATGGTCCGGACGGCGGACGGATCCAGCGACGTCGCCGGCCCCGAAGGCATGATGATGCGCGGCATCGTCGACGTGTTCGCGGCCTACGAGCGCGAAGTCATCCGCGCACGCACCCGCGCGGCCTTGGGCGTGAAGAAGGCCCGCGGCGAGCGCGTTGGCGAAGTGGCGTACGGTTTCCGCGTCTCCGCTGACGGCGTACGGCTCGAGGCGGACGACGCCGAGCAGGGCGTGATCGCGGTCGTGGGCGAGCTCCGGGCCGCTGGGCTCTCGCAGCGCGCGATCGTCCGGGAGCTCGCCAGCCGTGGCGTCATCTCTCGTGGCGGTCGCCCCCTCGCGCTCTCGCAGGTCCAACGCCTGCTCCCGAGGGCAGTGTGATCGACCTGGGCCGGGCGCGGCGCGCACTGCGGGGGCTGGACGCCCTCGTGGCGCGCTATCCGCATCTGCGAAGCGACGAGGCACGGGAGCGACTGGCGCGGGCTGTAGACACCGACCGGGAGGAGCGAGAACGTGGACGAAATGGCACCTGCGAAGAAGAAGGCAACCGACCGGCGCGAGACGCACCTGGGGATCCGACTGACCGAGAAGGAACGGGCGCGGCTGGCGAAGGTCGCGAAGCGCTTCGCGACGATGCCGGAGAGTGCCGTCGCCCGCATCGCGCTCATGAAGGGGCTCGAGGTCATCGAGCGCGAAGGCATCACGCTCCCGCCGACCTGACGCGCCCGCTCGACCCCACCCCCTCGATCAGAAAGAGCGGATCTGGCGGAAGCCGAGTCGAAGGCACCCCCCAAATATCCTGCACGCTTTCCGAGGAATTTCCCTCAAACATGCGGCCCCGATGCAAGGGGCGGAGGTAGCGATGTCGCGCGCCCGAACTGGAACGCTCATCTACAAGCGCACTACGGGCTGGAATGCCCGCGTGTGGACCGTGGTCGTCGCCGAGGACGGCGCGGAGCGCGACGAGCGCCGATGGGTACCACTCGAGACACACGACAAGGAACTAGCGCGCCGCAAGCTTGCCAAGATCGTCCGCATGCTCGCGAGCGGCGAGCTCGTCGCCGATGCCGCGAAGACTGAGGCGGTGCGCGTCGAGACCGTCGCGCAGTACTCCGCCGGTTGGGTCGCCGACCGAAAGGCGGCGCGCATCGTCATGGCGGACGATGAGGAGCACCTTCTCGAGACGCACGTCCTCCCGACGATCGGACCGATGGCGCTCGGCGATGTGCGGCCCTCGTTCGTTCGATCGATCCTCGTCGCCGTCGCTGGCGTGCGCGCCCACGAGACCGTGAAGAAGACGCGCGGCGTAATGCTTCGACTCTTCGACACCGCGTGGAAGGCGGAGATCATCCCCGAGAACCCCGTCGCCAAAGTCGACATGCCGGAGCACACGCGGATCGACGAACGGCAGCGCAAGATCCTCACGGATGCGCAGGTGCTTGCCTTCCTAAATGGCCGCGCCGCAGGGCCGGACGGTAAGAAGAAGCCCCGGAAGGACGCTGAGACGCGGCTCCTGGAGCTCAAGGTGATGGCCGTATGCTCCCGCGTGCTCGGTGGCATGCGTACGTCCGAGCTGAATCGCTGGGACTGGTCCATGTGGGACCGCGTCGACTTCGCCGAGGTCAGGATCCAGCGCGCGAAGGCGAAGCGAGGGCGCACCGGCAAGGTGCAGACGCTCATCGTTCCCGAGCCGATGCGTCCCATCCTGCGGGCCTGGCACGTGGCGCACGGCCAGCCCGACGGCGGCGCGGTCTTCCCGGTGACGAAGGGCGAGCGGAAGGGCGAGTACCGGAGCCAGCGCGGCATCTCCTACGCTGCACGCCTCCGGCGCGCTCTATGGCGCATGGGTATCTGCGATCACGACGTCCACTACGACACGCCCACGTCCCGCAAGGTCGACTGGCATTCGTTTCGTCGCGCGTTCGCTACGGCGCTCGCCGAGGCCGGCACGAACGAGCAGACGGCTCGGCTCCTCGTCGCTCACGCCGACGCGAACGTGCACGCCAAGTACGTGCAGCAGACGAGGGCGATGCAGCGCATCCCGGCGGGCGCGGTCCCCCTCTTTGGGGCATTCGCGACCCCGGTAGAGTCACCGCCGGTGACCAATGCTCAAACGGCCGATCGCGGAGAGCCCAAGAATCTCAGCACGCCCGAGAGGATTCGAACCTCTGACCTACGGCTCCGGAGGCCGTCGCTCTATCCAGCTGAGCTACGGGCGCAAATGCACGAGGTGTTCATACCG
>JAYSXP010000121.1:0-6153 GCA_043717125.1 Polyangiaceae bacterium
GTCTTGTTGCTCTTGGCGGCGCGGTCGGCGGCCTTGCCAGCCTCGCGCTTCGCGATCTCCTCGGGAGCGTTCTTCACAGCACGGCGCTGCTCCTCCTCGCGTGCACGCGCCGAGGCGTACGCCTGATAAGCGCCAGCGTAGCGCGTCGCGTGGCCGTCGCCTTCGAAGCAGAGGATGCCCGTGGTGACGCGATCGAGGAGGTAGCGATCGTGCGTGACGACGAGCAGCGAGCCCTCGTAGGTCGACAGGAAGTCCTCGAGCGCGCTGAGCGTGTCCGTATCGAGGTCGTTCGACGGCTCGTCGAGCAAGAGGAGGTTCGCGGCCGAGGCGAGGAGGCGGGCAAGCGCGAGCCGTGCGCGCTCGCCGCCGGAGAGCGCGGCGACCTTCTTCTTCTGCGCGTTGCCGTCGAACGCGAAGCGCTCGAGGTAGGAGCGCGGGTCGATGCGCTCCTTGTCGACCGAGGGGACGGCGCCGGCCACGGTGTCGAACACGGTGGTATCGAGATCGAGCGCGGCGCGCTGCTGATCGAGGTAGCCGATGCGGACGCGCTTTCCGAGCGTCATCGTGCCCTCGGCGATCGGGGTCTCGCCGAGGAGGGCGCGGAGGAGGGTCGTCTTTCCTGCACCGTTCGGACCAAGGATGCCGAGGCGATCGCCGGTCGTCATCGCGAGGTCGAAGTTGCGGAGGAGCCAGCGGTCGCCGTTCGGGACCTTGAGCCCGACCCCGCGAAGGTCGAGCACGGCGCGGCCGGCATCGGTGACCTGCGCGGAGAGCTCGACGCGCGCGTCGTCACGCGGAGCCTCGATGTCGCGTGCCGCTTCGGCGCGCCCGATGCGCGACTTCTGCTTCGTGCTCCGCGCCTTGGGCTGGCGGCGGAGCCACTCGAGCTCGGTGCGGAGAAAATTCTTTCGGTTCTTCTCGGTGCGCTCCTGGAGCGCCATGCGATCGGCCTTGGCGGAGAGAAAATCTGCGTAGCCGCCGTCGTAAGAGTGCACGTTGCCGCTCTCGACCTCGAGCGTGCGGTCGGCGACGCGATCGAGGAGCCAGCGATCGTGGGTGACGAGGAGGACAGCGCCACGGAACGAATCGACGAGGTAGCGCTCGAGCCAGTCGATGGTGTCGGCGTCGAGATGGTTCGTCGGCTCGTCGAGGAGCATGACGTCCGGGGCGCCGACGAGGACCTGCGCGAGGGCGACGCGGCGCCGCTGACCTCCGCTGAGCGTGCCCGTCAGGCGATCGACGACGTCGAGGATTCCGAGATGCGCGAGGACGCGATCGACCTCGTGCGAGCGGTCCCATCCGCCGAGTCGCTCGACCTCTCCGGCGGCGGCGAGCTGCTCGGCGAGCATCGCATCACTGGCGTGGGCTTCCTTGCCGATTGCCTCGGTGATGGCGTCGTGGCGATTGCGCGCGGTGATCCAGGCGTCGAGGCCTTCCTCGACGGAGGCGCGGACGGTCTTGGTATCGTCGAGGACCGGCTCCTGCGCGAGGTAGGCGACGCGAGCGCCGCGCCTGGTGGCGACGGTGCCGGTGTCGGGCGTCTCTGCGCCGGCGAGGATCTTCGCGAGCGTGCTCTTTCCTGCGCCGTTGCGGCCGACGACGCCGACGCGCTCGCCGTCATCGAGCGTGAACGACACGCCCCCGAGCAGCACGCGATCGCCGTACGCTTTGCTGACGTCGAGGGCGGCAAGGACGGTCATCGGAAGGCGCGCACACTAGCATTTGCGCGCGTCTTCGGCTGCCGCGTCCGTCCGGGTCAACGCCTCGTGCACGCGCATGAGCGACGTTGGCGCCCACACTCTTTGCGCTGCCCCAAAAATCGGACACCGCCTGGGACCTCACGATCCGGGGGGCGTGTGTGACAGTGGCAAGAGAGCGCTATTTCTTCCTCATCGCACGAAATGTCGCGCGCAGCGGTCCGTGGCCTGAGGGCTGCACAAGAGGCCTTCATGGCAAATTCGCTCCTCTCGAAGCTCGCGTGCTTGGGTGTCGTGGTCGGTGCGGCGGCTCTCTCTCTCGTCGGGTGTAGCGCCGAGACCGGCGACGAAGATCAGAGCGACGAGGCCGTCGGCTCGTCGGCCGACGCGCTGTCCGGGCTCGGTCCGTGTCCCGTCTGCACGTCGCCGAGCGGTTGCATCAGCGGCGTCTGCATCGGCACGTCGAAAGGGGCGACGGGCTGCAACGAGGGCGCGGTCGTCACGCATTCGAAGACGGTGAAGCCCGAGTCGTTCATCAGGAAGACCGACTGCACCGAGTGGTGGGACGGCTCGGGAGGCGAGGGCTACGTCTTCTCGCGTACGTGCACGCAGCACGCGTACCGGACGCTCGAAGAGGTCGGCGTATGCACGCCCATCAACAAGAAGCCCGGAACGCAGGGGCCGTCGATCAACCAGTGGTTTTACACGGTGAACGCCGGCGAGCGCGTGAAGCGGTCGCGCGGCGAGACCGAGACGAACTTCATCAACCCGACCTCGACGACGCAGCCGTGGAGCCAGTGGAAGAAGGAGTGAGTCAGGCCGTGGGTAGGGCCTTCAGGTCACGCCGAGCAGTCGCGCGCCGTTCTCCCAGAGGATCTGCCGCCGAACCTCGGGCTTGCCCTCCGTCGCGATGAGCACCTTCGAGACGCTGATCGCAGGGTGATAGAAGGGCCAGTCCGAGCCGTGCACGACGCGTCGCGTATCGGCACGCTCGACCATGCGCGTCACGTTCCGGAGAGACTGCGACGACGTTTCCAGCCACACGTTGGGATACCGGAGCTGGAGATCGAGCGCCTCGTCGAACTGAAGGGCACCGGCGTGCCCGAGCACGAACGTGGTCGCTGGGTTCTCGCGAATCGGTCGCTCGTAGTGGCGCACCTGGTTCATGTACTGGCCGAGCTTCGGCTCGATGCCGGCCGGGCCGCAGTGCCAGAACACGACCATCTTGCGCAGCCCGCACATCTTGTAGAGCTCCCGGGCTCGTCGGTTGTCGGGCCTGACGAGCTGCATCGCCGGGTGCATCTTGATGCCGCGTGCGCCCTTGTCGTACTGCGCATCGAGGCGCTGCTCGACCTTCGTGGCATACGGATGCACGGACCCGAACGAGAACAGCTTGTCCGCCGTGCTCGCCGCCGCCGCGAGCGACACGTCTGCATTGTGCGACAGCACCGGGAAGTCGATCGGCAGCAGCACCGAGGCGCGGATGCCGGTTTCGTCCATCTCGCGCGTGAGGTTCGGGATCGTGTGCGTCGCGCGCATCCCACGCGGACCGAGGCTGCGCAGCGTGAGGTCGACCGTGAGCTCCTTCACGATCTCGGGCGACATGTTGCGGTTCACGTAGACGTCGAGGTCGATCGCGCAGCACGCGGGCAGATAGTGCTGGGTCTCCGCGTGAAGCTTGTGCAAATCCACGCTCATCGGCCGCACGTAGGCGAGCGCGAGGTGCGTGTGCATGTCGGCGATGGGGCCGATGCTCTTGTCGGTCATGACGAGGCGCCCCGCGTCGGAGATGCCGAACCACGGCAGGCGCGCCAGATCGAGCAGCGACGTAAATCTCGACGGATGCACGCTCGTCATGCTCAGGGCAGGGCTCGCGAGGCTTCGTCGACGGCCGTGTCGGCCATTGCTTCGATGCCATCCATGAAGTCGAGCAGCGCGTCGTGGACGATGCCTCGATCGGGCAGCTTCCCGAGCATGCCGTACATGGCCGCCGCGCCCTGGGCCTGAGCGCCGCTTTCGACCACCTCACGCGTGCAGGCGCGGAGGTCCTCGACGAACGTCGGCGCGAGGGCGTCGTGCGCGGGGCTGATGGTGAGGTGGAGGCTCGGAGGGTTCTGTCCACGGTCGACACGCCAGCCTCGCGCCTGCATGAGGTCGGCGAGAACGTAGAGGTCGAGGCCTTCGCCGGTGGGTCCGGGGACCGCCAGAGCATCGGCGCCGATCGCGATCGCGCTCATGACCGGCTTGCCGAGGGTCCGGAGGCCCGGGGTCTCGGCGACGCCGCGAAGAATCTTTCCCGTCGCCGACATCGCCTGCCGCGCGAGCTCAAGATAACCCTCTTCGCCGAGGTAGTTCATGACGGCCCATGCCGCGGCGATCGCGCCGCCCGGACGCGTACCGAGGACGCTCGGGGAGCCGAACAAACCGCCCGGCCAGTCCGCGTGCACGAAGTACTGGTGCCGGCGGAGGGCCTTCGTACGGTAGATGATCGTCGATGCGCCCTTCGCGGTGTACGCGTATTTGTGGAGGTCGGCGGAGATCGACGTGACGCCGGGGACGCGGAAATCCCAGGGCGGAACGTCGTGACCGAGCTTCTCGACCCACGGAAGGAAGAACCCTCCGAAGCACGCATCGACATGGCAGAGGACGCCGCGGCTCGCCGCGAGCGCGGCCAGATCGGTGATCGGATCCATGACCGCGTGCGGATATTGCGGCGCCGAGCCGACGACGAGGATCGTGCGGTCGGTGAAGAGCGCCTTGGCCGCGTCGACGTCCGCCGTGAAATCCGCGCGTGTGGGCACGAGCACGATCTTGACGCCGCACATGTGCGCCGCTTTCGGGAGCGCGGGATGCGCGGTGACCGGCAGGAGCATCTCAGGCTCCTTGATCTCCGGTCGCGTGGCGCGAGCCCAGTCGCGAGCCGTCTTCACCGCGAGGAGCAGGCTCTCCGAACCGCCGCTCGACATGCTTCCGCCGGCGCCCTCCGGCGCGTGGAAGAGCTCCTGCGTCATCCCGAGCACCTCGGTCTCGAAGCGTCGGAGGCTCGGGAACGTCATCGGATTGAGCGCGTTCTCCGAGAAGAACCGGAGGTAGGCGTCCTTCGCGACGTCGACGACATCGGGCCGCGTCGTGTAGACGAGGCTGAAGAGGCGCGAGCCCGCGGCGTCACCGTCGGCGAGACGGTACTTCTCCATCCGCACGACGATGTCGTCCTTCGACGTGCCCTGCTTCGGCATCTTCATGACGACTGCTCCTCGGAACTCGAATCCGTGACCGTTTGCGATCTATGCTGCGCGCGATGAAGTCCGAGCGGCGATCGGGAGCGCTGCTCGTCGTCGCCGCGGCGACGCTCTGGAGTACCGGTGGCGTGGGCGTGAAGGTCGCCGTCGCCGAGCCCTTGGTGATCGCGGGGCTGCGCAGCGCATTCGCGCTGGCCTTCATGGCCGTCGCGCTGGCCGTGGGCCTGCGAAGGAGCGGCGTGCCCTCGCGCGTCGGCGTCGTGACGACGCTGCTGCGCCGTCCTCTCGTGTGGGCCGCCGCCGCGAGCTACGCGCTGATGGTCGTGTGCTTCGTGCTCGCGGCTCGCCGCACGACGGCCGCGAACGCCATCTTCATCCAGTACACAGGGCCGATCTACGTAGCCCTTCTGGGCGGTCCGTTGCTCGGCGAGCGGGTGAGCCGGCGCGATCTCGTCGTGGTGGCTGCATGTCTCGTCGGCATGGCGCTCACGTTCGGCGGCGAGCTCGGTGGAGGGCGCGCGGCCGGCAATGCGCTCGCCGTCCTGTCGAGCTTCGGCTTCGCGGGACTGCCGCTCTTGCTTCGTCTCGATCAGAAGAGGCTGCTCGCGACGGAGGGCCTGGCGGCCGCGCGCGCTGCCGTTCACGCGCCGCTCGTGGCGATGTCGCTCGGCAATGCGGTCGCCGTCGCCGTGGCGCTGCCCGCCATCCTGGCCCACCCGGTGGCGGGCGAGACGGCCCCGCGCACGTACCTCGTGCTGGTGGCGCTCGGCGTGCTGCAGATCGGGCTGCCCTACGTGCTCTACGCCTCCGCGGTCCGGAAGCTGCGCGCGCTCGAGAGCTCGCTGCTGGCGACGATCGAGCCGGTGCTGAGCCCGGTATGGGTGGTGCTCGCGACGGGCGAGAGGCCGAGCGCGCTCGCCGTCGCGGGCGGAGCGGTCATCGTCCTCGCGGTGGCGGCACAGGGCATCGCCGCCCCGCGTCGCGCATGACGCGTTCGGAGTACGTTCGACTTCAACGTCCAGCATCGGTTCTTCCTCCTGCGTCCGCGCCGCTCGCCGCCTTCGTGGGTCGCGGGACGCCCGCCGGCACCTTGTCGATCGGGACGAACGTGGCCGTCATCGAGCCCTTGCCGGCGCCGAGCTTGTTCGTCCCGAGCAGCACGGTGTCGGCCGTGAGGCTGCCCGTCGCGCGCACGACACCCGCGGCGTCGGGTCCGA
>JAYSXP010000122.1:0-17481 GCA_043717125.1 Polyangiaceae bacterium
CACGCGCAACGAGAAGCTCGCCATCGCGCGCCAGCACTTGATCCCCAAGCAGATCGAGGAGCACGGCATCACGAAGGAGATGCTCGACATCCAGGACGCCGCGGTCGACTCGATCATCGACCACTACACGCGTGAGGCTGGCGTTCGTACCCTCGAGCGCCAGATCGCCAGCTGCATCCGCGGCGTCGCCGTGAAGATCGCCGAGGGTGATCTCACGCCGAGGGTCCTCAAGGACGAGGAGGGCGTCATCGAGTTCCTCGGTGCGCCGCGCTACACGAGCGAAGTCGCCGAGCGCACGGAAGAAGCGGGCGTCGCGACCGGTCTCGCGTGGACGAGCGTCGGAGGCGAAATCCTCTTCATCGAGGCGACGAAGATGTACGGCTCGGGCAAGCTCCAGCTCACGGGGCAGCTCGGCGACGTCATGAAGGAGTCCGCGCAAGCGGCGCTCTCGTACGTTCGCTCCAATTCGGAGCGGTTCGGCATTGCCAAGGACTTCCTCGACAAGACGGACATCCACATCCACATCCCCGCGGGCGGCATGCCGAAGGACGGACCGTCCGCCGGCGTCACGATGTTCACCGCGCTCGTCTCGATGCTCACGGGCGTTCGCGTCCGTCACGACGTCGCGATGACCGGTGAGATCACGCTGCGCGGCCGCGTGTTGCCCATCGGCGGTCTCAAGGAGAAGGTCCTCGCGGCGCACCGCGCGGGCATCAAGCGCGTGCTCATCCCCGAGCGCAACAAGGCGGACCTCGACGAGGTGCCGGCCGAGATCAAGAACGAGCTCGAGTTCATCGCGTGTACGAAGATGGACCAGGTCCTCGAGGCCGCTCTCGAGGAGAAGCTCACGCCGAAGCCCGCCGCCGAGCCGGTGGTCACCCCGAACTGACCGCGCAGCCGCACAGGGCAGGGGTGTCGCGAAGAACCCGAAGAGTCGCGTTGGCGATTCTTCGGGTTTTCTCGTTTCGGTTCACGAACCGCGCTTGTAGGCCTACGTAAGCCGCATGATCGGGTCATTCGGGACGCTGGACGTGGAGCGCAGAAGCCTTCACGATCAGGCCCTACACGCGCTCGAAGGTAGACAGCACCTTGCCACCTTCATCGTCTCCGCCGCCATCGCGGCCGCCCTTGTGGACCGATGACGATCGCGCACTGCGCGACGGTGGGGATGGGTCCGCGCCGGCGACGATCGTCCTGGAAGAGGGGTCGCTGCTCGCGCGGAAATACCGGCTCGATCGGACGGCCGGGTTCGGCGGAATGGCGCAGCTCTGGGTGGCGACCAACGAGGCGACTGGCGCCGAGGTCTGCATCAAGATTCTCGTCCCCGACAGCTTCGACGACGACTCTGTACAGCGGTTCCGGCGCGAGGCGTACGCCGCCGCACGGCTGAGTCACCGGGCGATCGTCCGCATCTTCGACCTCGTCGAGCTCAATGCGGCTGGCGAGGACACGACCGCGAAGCCGGTCGCCCTCGCCATCGTCATGGAGCTGCTCCGCGGCGAGACGCTTGGCGACTACCTGATGAAGAAGGGGAAGCTCTCCCTCGCAGAGTCGATCGATCTGGCGCTGCCGATCTTGTCGGCGCTCGCCCACGCCCATCGCGCCGGCATCGTTCACCGCGATCTCAAGCCCGACAACATCTTCCTTGCGACAGACCCCGATGGGCACGTCATCCCCAAGGTCCTCGACTTCGGCGTCTCGAAGGTGGCTCCGTCGGAAAAGCAGTCGCGCGGAAGCGCGCCGCTCACCCTCGACGGTGTCATGCTCGGTACGCCGAGCTTCATGTCCCCCGAGCAAGCGCGGGGCGCGCGCAATGTCGATGCGCGGAGCGACGTCTTCTCGGCTGCGATTTTGTTCTACATGCTGCTCGCGGGGAAGAACCCGTTCGAGAGCGAGTCGTTCCACTCGGTAATCTCGGCGGTCCTCGAGCGTGACCCGCCTCCTCTGCCGGACGTACCCGAGGCGATCTGGGCGGTGATCGAGAAGGGGCTCGCGAAGGACGCAGCGGCTCGCTACGCGGACGCGACCGAGCTGGGAATCGCGCTGCGCCGGGCGTGTGGGCGGAGTGCGGCCACCGAGTCTGGGGTTCATGCGGTCGCTGTGCCCGCGAGCGGACGGAAGAGCGTGACGCCGCTCGGAGGGGACTCGCTCGTGTCGGTCCCTCCCGTCGGTAACGGTGGCGACACGGCGAGCAACCCGGCGCCGCCAGGGTCGACGACTCCGGCGGCACGGAAGCGTGCCGTGCGTATCGTCGTTGCCGTCGTGGCCGCATCGGTGGCGCTCACGACGGTGGCGCTCCTGCGCGGACCTCCCGGCGCGTCGTCGCCGCCGAGCGCGACAGGAGACCTTTCCCCGAGCATGAGCACGGCGGCGCGAGCTACCGCGGCGCCGAGCACGACCGCTGCGCCGACGACGACCGGCGCTCCGACGACCGGCGCTCCGACGTCCGGCGCGACGATGACGGCCGCGACCTCAGCTAAAGTCGCTGCCGATGCCGGCCTCGCACCGCAAGGCGGCCGTACGGTCACGGGTACGGCGGCGACGCAGGGCGTGAAGAAGCCCGCGCCGAGCGGAACCGCGGTGAAGGGCCCCGACGGCTCCAACGAGCCGAGGCTCGTGCGTGACCCCGGGTTCTGACGCGCCTGACGTCGGAGAGCGCGCACGCGCTCGAATCGCCGTAGTATCGCCCGCATGATCAAGGTGGGCCTTCTGGGCTGTGGAACTGTCGGCGGCGGCGTCATCCAGCTCCTGCGCGCCAACGCGGCCTATCTCGAGGCACGTGTCGGCGCGCCCCTCGACGTCGTACGCGTACTCGTTCGTGATCCCGACAAGGAGCGCGTCCCGGAGCTCGATCGCGCTCGGCTCACGACCGATCCCGAGGCGATCCTCGGAGACGCGTCGATCGATGTGGTGGTCGAGGTGATGGGCGGCCTCGACCCGGCGCGTGGATACCTCTCGCGCGCCATCGATGCGGGCAAGCAGATCGTGACCGCGAACAAGATGCTCCTCGCGATTCACGGCGGAGACCTCCTCGAGAGCGCCAAGAAGCGCGGCGTGGACCTCGCCTTCGAGGGAGCCGTCGGCGGGGGGATCCCCGTGATCCGCGTGCTGCGCGACGCCCTCGCGAGCGATCGGATCGCGAGCCTCTCGGGCATCGTGAACGGGACGTCGAACTACATCCTCACGCGCATGCGGGCGGACGGGCTCTCGTTCGAGGCTGCGCTGGAGGAGGCGCAGGCCAAGGGCTACGCCGAGGCCGACCCGAGTCTCGACGTCGACGGTGGCGACGCGGCCCACAAGCTCGTGGTCCTCGCGATGCTCGCGTTCGGCGCGCGCCTCGATGACGCGAAGATCTCCACCGAGGGGATTCGCGGCATCGAACCCGTCGACCACGCGTTCGCCGAGCGCTTCGGTTACGTCGTGAAGCATCTCGCGATTGCCAAGGACAAGAGCGACGGCACGGGCGCAGGATCCCTCGAGCTCCGCGTTCATCCGGCGCTCGTCGCGAAGGACGCCCCGCTCGCGAACATCAACGGCGTGCTCAACGCCATCGCGGTGGAGGGCAGGGCGCTCGGGCCCTGTCTCCTGTCAGGGCGCGGCGCGGGCGACCTCCCGACGGCGGTGAGCGTCGTCGCGGACATCGTCGACGTCGCGATCGCGAAGAAGAGCGGGACGGCGGGGCAGAGCACCCGGGCCATCCGCCTCGCGCCGCGGGCGGTCGCACCGATGGACCACGTGGAGGCGCGCTACTACGTCCGGTTCTCCGTGTACGACCGGCCCGGCGTGCTCGCGCGGATCACCGGGGCGCTCGGCGAGCGTGGCGTTTCGATCGAGCAGCTGGTTCAGCAAGGCCGCGGCTCGGAGGACGTACCCGTCGACGTCGTCATGATGACGCACGAGACGAAGGAGTCCGCGATCCAGGGCGCGCTCGGCGCCATCGGCAAGAGCGACTTCGTCGCCAAGGCTCCGCGCATGATCCGCGTCCACTGAGGAGGCGTCGGAGTGGGCGTCATCGACCTCACTGTGCGTGTCGCGGCGCCGCGTGAGCGGGTGTTCGACCTGGCGCGGAGCATCGATGCCCATGTGGCGTCGACGCCGGGGACGGACGAGCGGCCGATCGCCAAGGCCGGGGGGGTGACGCGCGGCCTCATGACTCTCGGTGACCGCGTGACGTGGCGCGCGCGTCACCCCGGGGAAGGCAACGACTGGCCGCGCTTTTTGGAGTGAGCGCAACGAGGGGCCGCTCGCGGAATTCAAGCAGCGCTTCGGTTCTCGTCCGCACTCGACAAGGGAGAGAGAGAGGCCTACCTCGCTCGGCAGGGCGGCTCAGAGATCGATTTGTTCCGCGCCGCCCACTTCGCTCCCCAGGAAGCGCGAGGCTGTCTCGTCGAAGCTCTTCGGGAGGTCGGTCACGAGGAGCTTCACCGAGCCTTCGCCGAGCGCCGGATCGCGCAAGAGGGCGCGGTTCTCGAGGAACGTCGCCACCTCGCGTGCGACGGCCTTCGCGCTGTCGATGATCTGCACCTCTTGCCCGAGGAGTGCCTTCGCCTCCCCCTCGATCACGGCATAGAGGAGCGGGTAGTGCGTGCAGCCGAGCACGATCACGTCGACGCCGGCTCGCGCCAGGGGCTCGAGATAGCGCCGTGCGGCGAGTCGCGGGACCTCGCCGTCCGTCCAGCCCTCCTCGGCGAGCGGCACCAGCAGCGGCGCGGCTTGGCCGTAGGTCTCGATGCGCGTCGAGCACGCCGACAAGGCGCGCGGATACGCTCCCGACGCGATCGTCCCTGCCGTCGCGAGCACGCCCACCTTGCAGACACGTGTGGCGTCCGCGGCAGCGCGCGCGCCTGGCTCGATGACGCCGAGCACCGGAAGATCGAGCTCGACGCGTAGGCGCTCCGGCGCGACTGCGCTCACGGTGTTGCACGCGATGACGATCGCCTTCACTCCGCGCGCGACCAGGTGATTCGCGCACGTGAGCGCATAGCGCGTCACCGTGGCCGGCCCCTTCGTCCCGTACGGAACGCGCGCCGTGTCACCGAGGTAGATGATGTCCTCGTGCGGGAGCGCCGCGCGCAGCGCACGAACCACCGTCAGCCCGCCGAGGCCGGAGTCGAAGACGCCGAGCGGCATCTTCGCGCCTGGCCCGTCTCGTCGGCGCGTCCGCAGGTCGGGGCTCTCGCCCCGCGCGACGGGAATGCCCCGCAGGGTCAAGACGGCGCCGTGAGCAGGAGCTCGAGCACCGCCATCCGCACGGCCACACCCGCCTCGACCTGATCGAGAATCACGCTCTGCGTGCCGTCGGCGATCCGCGTATCGATCTCGACGCCGCGGTTGATCGGACCCGGGTGCATGACCATCGCGTCGGGTTTCGCGCGGGCGAGCATCGCCGCGTTGAGGCCGAATGTGCGCGCGTATTCGCGGGGCGTCGACATCATCGCGCCGCCGAAGCGCTCGGTCTGGATGCGCAGCATCATCACGACGTCCGCGCCTTCGACGGCCTGCTCGAGACGTGGGACCACACGGCAGGTCGCGCCGATCGTCTCAGCGCCGACCGGCATCATCGTCTTCAGCGCGCAGAGCCGCACCTCGGCGCCCTTCTTCCCGAGCAGGAGCGCGTTCGAGCGAGCCACACGCGAGTGCGCGATGTCACCGACGATCGCGACGACGAGGCCCTCGAGCTTGCCCTTCGTGCGGCGCATCGTGAATGCGTCGAGCAGGCCCTGGGTAGGGTGCTCGTGCGCCCCGTCACCGGCGTTCACGACGCACGTGCCGCCGAGCCGCTTCGCGAGGAAGGCCGGCGCACCCGAGCTCGTGTGTCGCAGGACGAAGAGGTCTGCGCGCATCGCTTCGAGATTCTTGGCGGTATCGAGGAGCGTCTCGCCCTTGGTGACGCTCGAGATCGACGGGTTCACGTTGACCACGTCGGCGCCCAGGCGCTGCGACGCGATCTCGAACGAGGTGCGCGTGCGTGTCGATGCCTCGAAGAAGAGGTTGAGGATCGTTCGGCCTTTGAGGACGTCAACCTTCTTCTCCGTCTTCCGGGAGAGCGCATGCCAGTGCTCGGCGCGGTCGAGCAGCGTGTCGATGTCGCCCGACGAAAGGTCCTCGATGCCGAGCAGATGGCGGTGCTTCCACATGCTGGACGCGGTGGTACCACGCCCCGGCCCCGTCGTCAGCGGGGGCTAGGCGTGTGCGTCGCACACGACCTAGAGCTTGATGAGCATCGACACGACGCGGACGACCATCGCCTTGCCCATTCGGCGTCGCTTGTCGGCCTTCGAGGACTTCGTTCGCGAGCACCAGAAAGTCCAGCGCGACGGCAGATACGTCGAGACGCTCGGGATCGAGGACCATGCCGGCTCTTTGGCCGTCCGCTGCGCAAGTTGTCCTCGGTCGCGTCCTGCCCGCGATTGTCGTCTCGACGTGCCCGTGCCCGCGCTCCTCTCAAGAGCTTAGAATTTGGGACAGACCCTAGTTGAGGTAGCGCTTGTCCTTCGACGGCTTGCGGTTCTTGAGGTCGTTTTCGAGGCCGCCCTGGACGACGCGTAGGGGCGGGCCGCCCTTGCGCTTCGGGGCCCTCGGGCGATCGCTACCCGTCATCGACTCGACCGTGAGCGCGTGGCCTTGTCGGCGCATGGACGCGAGCTTCACGCGGAGCCAGGCCGAGCGCACCGCCGAGGGAGTACCACCGAACAGCATACCCGCGAGGATGCCGCCGAAGAGCGACGCCGCGCCTTCCGGCGTGCCTTGCATGAAGAGGAGCGCAAGCGCCGCGCCGCCGATGGTCACCCAGTAAAGAGTCTTGCCGCTGATAGGTAGGAAGAAAAACAGGCGAATTTGCCGCGTCGCGTTCTCCTTCGACCACGCCATCGCCGTCGCCGTGATCGCGGCAAGGGGCCCGAGCACGAGCGGCGGGTGGAAGAAGGTGAGGCTCGTGGGGAGCGCGAGGTCCACCGCGAGGACGGCGAGGTTGCCCATCACCACGCTCACGCCGAGAAAGCGCAGGAGGCGCGCGCCGCCCCACTTCTTCTCGAGGTCGTTCGCGAGAAAATAGAGGCCGACGAGCGACCAGAGGGCGTGGCTCAAGCCCTCGGGGTTCGTGAAGATGCCGGAGGTCAGCAGCGTCCAGACCATCCACGGGTGCTTCACGAACTCGTGCGGCTGGAAGACGACCCACTTGAAGAGGGCGGTGCCCGCCGGCGGCCCCGGCGCCCAGTTGACGACGATCGCCCCGGCGATGGCGAAGAACGCGATCGCCACGAGGACCGCCTTCAGCGCGCGCCCCGGTCGCGGAAACGCAGCAGCCACGACCTCACCCGGCTCTCTCATCCTCTCGTGACTCTAGTTTCGCGGAGAACCGCGGGCAAGGAGGGCCGGAAGATGCTCGGGCCCTCCTCACGGTCCTGCCTGATTCCAGGCCGGTCGGTCAGTGGATGGGCGGGCAGGTCGCCAAGCTCGTGAGCCCGGGGCTCGTGTCCGCGCCGCAGGTCGTCGCCCCGAGGACTGTCCCGTCGACGCGCAGCAGGGCAACCTGGATGGCATACGACGCAGGCGCGACGGCAGGTGAGATCGAGACGGTTGCGTTGCAGCGCACGTCCGTCGTCGTACCCGGCGTGCCGTTGGCGTCGGCGCGGTAGCGCACCGTCGTGTAGCTGGCATCGCACACCACCGTGCCGCCGGTCGCCGTCGCGAAGGAGGCGACGGGGAGGTCGATCGCCGCCGGCTGCGACGGCAGACCCACGCCTCCCGTGCCCACGATCGGCGCCTGGCAGACGGCCAGCGACTGCACCTGATCGAGCTCTTGCGCCGTGCAGGTGGTCGTCAGCGTCGGGTTGGTCTGCGGGAGCGTGGTCGGGTTCTGCGCCGCCGCCTTCACGTTGGCCTCGCCGGCCTTGTTGAAGGCCGCCTCGTTGTAGGCGAAGACCTGCAACGAGTAGTCGAAGCTGCCGGCGCTGGAGGGCACGTTGACGAACTGCGCGTCCGTGAAGCAATCGTAGACGCCGCCGGCGACCGGGATGTCGAGCTTCGACGGGTCGCCCGGGTTCCTCCCGAACACTGCGACGGCGTATTTGAGGATCTGCGTGGGGGCGCGGCCGCACCCTCGCCCGGCGGTTAACGTCTCGGCGCGCACCGCTATTCCGGTGATCGGCGTCAAGGCATCCGACGCACTCGTGCTGCCGCAGCCGAGCAGGAGCGGAAGAAAGGCGAGCGGCAGCAGGCGGGCGCGGAGCACCCAGGCCTTTTACGATCCTACCGCCCCGCATACAAACGGTTCGTGCGCGTCCTCCTGTCTCGGCCACAAACGGGCTTTACAGCGCGGAACGGACGGGATCATAAGGGGCTCATGAACGCCGGCCTCTCCCTCGTCCAGGCCCTCGCCGCTGCCGCCCCGGGGCCCGCGGGGGATCCGCCCAAGCTCGACCCGATGCAGCTCGTTCTGCACGCCTCGATCCCCGTCAAGCTCGTCATCGTCGTGCTGGTCGCGTTTTCGCTCGTTTGCTGGGTCGTGATCTTCGCGAAGGCACTGCACATCGCGCGCGCGAGGAGTGACTCGGCGAGGTTCATGAAGGCGTTCGACACCGCCGGCACCCTCGAAGGGCTCGCGAAGGAAGGCCTCTCGAGCTTTCGCGGCTCGCCCTTCGCGCGCATCTTCGCGACGGGCTACGACGAGATGATGCGCCTCACCAAAGGCGAGCACGGCAAGCGGCTCGACGAGGCGCAGGGCACCCACGTCGACAGCATCACCCGCCGCGCCGCTGCCGCCGAGGTCACGCACCTCGAGTCGTGGATGAGTCTCCTCGGGACCATCGGCTCGACGGCTCCGTTCATCGGCCTCTTCGGCACCGTTTACGGCATCATGGACGCGTTTCTCAGCATCGGAAACCAGCAGAGCGCGAACCTCCCGGTCGTCGCCCCGAAGATCGCCGAAGCCCTGATCGCCACGGCGATTGGCCTCGTCGCGGCCATCCCGAGCGTCATGGCCTACAACTTCTTTGCCCGCCGCGTCGGCGAGCTCTCGGACGTGATGGAGAGCTTCGCGGCCGACGTCGCGTCGCGCGCCAAGCTCGGGGGCGTCTGACATGGGAATGGGCGGGGGAGGGGGCAGGTCGGGCGGTCATGGCCGTCGTCGCATGGGAGGGATGAACGAGATCAACGTGACGCCGCTCATCGACGTCATGCTCGTCCTGCTGGTCATCTTCATGGTCACCGCTCCCCTCCTCACCACGGGCGTGCAGGTCGATCTGCCGAAGGTGAAGAGCGCGCCGATGCAGATGGATGAGGCGAAGATGCTCGTCATCATCACCGCCGACGAGCACGTTTACCTCGGCAAGGACGAGATCACGCAGGCCGTCGAGGACAAGCTGAAGACGAACACCCGTCTCCAGGAGGAGAAGGAGCTGTACGTCCAGGCCGACGAAAACGTGAAGTACGGCGCCGTCCTGCGTGTCATGGCCGCCGCCCGGGGCGCGGGCGTCGAGAAGCTTGGGATGCTCACGGACCCGATGGTGGTCAAGTAGACAAAGCGCTAGATCGACGGGGGCTTAGGTCCGTCGTACAGGCTGCGGTACAGTCCCGCCTCCACTCTCTCTTCACCCACGCCTCCGGCGCGGACCCCTCCGTATGAAGCTTCCCGGCGTCCCCTACACACCTCGCTACACTGCGGACGAAGTCGTCCTCGGCGTCGTGGTGGCCGCCGCGCTTCACGTGCTCGCGGTGGGACCCTTCATCGTGACGGCGGTCTGGCCGAATGCCTTCGCCACCGAGGAGGAGAAGCCTCTCATCGCGCGGCCGGTCATCCAGGCCTCGCTGCTCAAGCTCGGCAAGCCGCTCGACCCAAAGACCCTTCCCGATCGCTTCGTTCCCCAGGCGCGGACCGCGCCGAAGAAGCAGGTCGTCGCCTCGCGCGAGGAGCCCGGCCCGAAGAAGCCCGACGCCGGCGTGCCTCCGCCGCCAAACACCCAGGACTCCGACATCCCGAACCTCATCGCGAAGACCGATCCGTTCGCCGAGGACGCCGGCAAGGCGCGCCCCGAGGTGGGTCACGAGTCCGGCATCGACGGCGGCCAGGAGACGGACCCGAACAAAGTCAAAGCCGGTGACATGTACGCCGCGCTGCTCGGGCAGTTCTTCACGGAGCGCAATCACGTGCCGACCATCATCTCGGTCGGCGAGGCGCGGCGCCTGTGCGTGGTGTTCGAGATGCAGGTCGGTCGCAACATGGTCGTCTGGCATGTGCGCCAGGAGCCCGTGAAGTCGAGCGGCAACGCGATGTTCGACGACTCGGCCCGCGCGATGCTCCTCAAGCTCCTCGAAGACAAGACTCCGCTTCCGACACCCCCGAAGGAAGTCGACGAGCAGTACCGTTCGCGCAAGGTGCAGCTCTCGATCCTCGGCGACCCCAACGGAGACCCTTCCCGATGCAAGTGAGTCGCTTCGCGTACCTGGTCCTTCCTGCGGCGTGTCTCGTGCTGGCGACCTCCGCCCTCGCGCAGCCCGCCGCTCCGGCCCCTGCCGGTAGCGGCGCGGCGCCTGCTGCGAGCGCGCTTCCCGCGGCCGCGAACAACGGTGCCGTCACGAGCGTCGTCGTCTCCGGCGGCGCGCGCGCGCTGTTCAAGATCGCCATCGCTCCGCTCCCCGGCGACGCCGCGGTGGCAGGAAACGTCGTCGAGACGGCCAGCCGAGACCTCACGCTCTCGAGCATGTTCCAGGTGCTCGACGGCAAGAGCTTCACCGCGAACCTCGAGCGCGAAGGCCTCGCGATCGATCCCGCGTCGTGGCGGACCGTCGGCGCCGAGGGCGTCGTGAAGGGCAACAGCGCGATGCGCGGCGCGAACGTGCACCTCGAGCTCCGCCTCTATGTCGTCTCGCGCGGCTCGGAGGCCGTGCTGAAGAAGGAATACGACGTCGCACCGGGCGCGGTCCGCGGCGCGGTCCACCAGTTCGACAACGAGGTCGTGAAGTACTTTACCGGGACGCCCGCTTCGTTCGGCACGCGGCTCGTCTTCAGCGCGACCACCGGGCGCGGTCAGAAGGGCATCTTCGGCGTCGACAGCGACGGACAGGGGCTCGGTCGCATGCAGGCCGTCTCGAATGTCGCGCTCGCGCCGGCGGTCGGCCCGGGCGGCGGCGTCTACTACGCGGGCGGACTGCCGGATGGGAGCTACCAGCTCTTCAAATACCCCGGTAATACGCAGGTGATGAGGCAGACCGGCCTCGTCTTCGGCGTGGCGTTCGGCGGCTCGAAGATGGCCGTCGTGGTCTCGCAGAACGGCCAGAGCGACATCTGGACGGGCTCGCCTGACGGCGCGAGCCTCACGAAGACCACGCAAGGCGGCCTCAACACCCATCCCGCGTTCGGGCCCGCGGGCCAGCTCGCGTACGTGTCGAACGCCGGCGGCAACCCGCAGATCTACGTCGACGGAAAGCGCGTCAGCTTCCGCGGCGCGTACAACATGGCCCCCGTGTGGTGCAACGATCCGGAGGGCGCGAAGATCCTCTTCATGGGTCGCGACGGCGGGACCTGGGACATCTTCAGCATCGACCCCGGCGGCGGAAACGTGAAGCGCCTCACCCAGGATCAGGGCTCGAACACGTATCCCGCATGCTCGCCCGACGGCCGTAGCGTCGCGTTCTTCTCGACGCGCGGCGGCCTCTACCTCGCGAACACGCAGGGCCAGAACCAGCAGAAGATCGCGAGCGTCACCGGCGAGAGCCTCCGCTGGGAGGGCAATTGACCGCGCTCAAGGTCGCGCACGGTCCTGCGCTCGCGCTCGCGCTCGTCGCTCGTGGCGAAGGCGCCGGGGCCGTCGAGGCGGGTCACACGCTCGGCATCTACGAGGCCGCCGAGCCGCACGCTGAGGCGAAGCGCACGGGCGAGGTCGCGCTTCCGAGTGGCACAGTGCAGGCCTTCCCGTTCGCGGAGGGCTGGCTCTGCCGCGTCCCCGGGGCGACGCATCTAGCACCGAGCAACGCCAAGCCGGTCAAGGGCAAGCCCGCCATGTTCGCCGATGGCGGCAGTGACGTGACGGCGTTCGCGGTTGCCGTCGACGGCGTCGCGGTCGCGCGCACCGAGTCGCTCGAGCTGTGGACCCACGCGGGCAAGCAGCGCTGGACGGTCCCCGGCGCCTGGGTGCTCGTCGCGATCGTCACTGGCCACGTCATCGCGCTCTCCGACGACGGCGCGCTCGCCTTTTGGGCGAAGCGTGACGGTTCGAACGTTGGAACGCTTCGGCTCGCATCCACCGAACCCGTCACGGAATGGCGTCTCGCCTCGATCGACGCGGGGCGCGTCGTCCTCGCGCTTGGTGATTGGCTCGTCTGGATCGACGTCGCCACCAAGAAGACGATTCGACGCGTTCGCGCGCGCGACAAGGTCACCGCCCTCGTCGCCGATACCGAATGGGTCGTCGCCGGAACCGACAGCGGCTGGGTCCAAGCGTTCGCCTCCGATTCGGGCGAGCCGGGTGGCTCGTTCGAGGCCCAGGCAGGCGGCGTCACTGCGCTCGCACTGAGCAAGCGCACGCTCTTCAGCGGCGGCGCCAAGCCGGTCGTGCGGACCTGGCACCGCGCGAACCTCGACATCGCGAAGCGCGCATCTTCGCCGGTGACGGCGCTCGCGTCGCTCGGCGATCTCGTGGCCGTGGGCGACGGCTCCGGCAACGTGCGCGTGCTCCGCGCGGCAGTCGAGATCGCGTCGCGGCCGCTCGGTGACGCGCTCGCGTGCCTCGTGCTCGCACGCGATGAGCTGGTCGTCGCATCGACATCGCGGATCGTCATGCGCAGCGCGCGCCCCTGGGACGAGCTGCGGCCGCTCGCACTTCGCGCTCAGTCGACGGCCTTCGATGCCGACGAAGACTATGCGTTCGCCGGCACCGATTCCGGCTCGGTCGACGTCTACGACCTCGCCGAAGCGACGCACGTGACGAGCTACGCGCTCTCCGATGGCGACGTGACCGCGCTCGCGCGACTTCCTGGACGGCTCCTCGTCGTCGGCACGGGCGCCCTCGACGGTCGGGTGTTCATCGTCGACGTGACCGAGGCAAAGGTGCTGCATCGCCTCGAGCCCCACGACGAGGCGTTTGGCGTGACCTGCCTCGCGGCGGATCCGCGCGGTCGTATCGTCGCTTCTGGCGCCGACGACGGCAGCATCGCGCTCATCGATCCGGTAAAGGGGAAGATCCTCGCGCGTCTTCGCGTGCGCGAGACGCCGACGTCGCTCGCGTTCGACCGCGAGGGCCGGCGCATCGCGTGTGTCTTCGCGGACGGTACCGCGGGCCTCGTGAAGCTCGGTCCGAAAGGCGCGACGATCGAGGACATCCCGCTCACGGGCTGTACGCGCGTAGCGTGGGGAGACGAGGCGGTGTTCGGCTTCACGGACGGTCGCGTCGAGCGACTCCCGGGCACGTCGTCGAAGCGCGAAGCCCCGCGCGCCCGCGCCTGAGACTCACCCGAGGAGTCACTTCATCAGCACTTCGCCGTAGAGCTCGCGCAGCCGCGACTTGAGGAACTTGCCGGTGCTCGTGCGGGGGATCTGCTCGACGAAGAGGAACCTGTCGGGCATCCAGTACTTCGCGAAGCGCCCTTCGAGGCAGGCCGCGAGCTCCTGCTCCGTCGCCGTCGCGCCTGGCCTCAGCACGACCGCCGCAACTGGACGTTCGTCCCATTTCGGATGGCGCGCCGCGAAGACGGCGGCCTCGAGCACGGCGGGATGGCTCATGAGCGCGTTCTCGAGCTGGACGCTGCTGATCCACTCGCCGCCTGACTTCACGACGTCCTTCGAGCGATCGGTGATGCGGACGTAGCCCTCGTCGTCGATCGTCACGACGTCACCGGTCTTGAACCACCCGTCCTTCGTGAAACGATCCTTGCCCTCGTCGCCGAAGTACGAGCTCGCGACCCACGGTCCGCGCACCTCGAGCTCTCCCATCGTCTCGCCATCCCAGGCGAGGACCTTCCCGGTCTCGTCGGTGTGGCGCTGCTCGACGAACGTGACCGCGAAGCCTTGCGATCCGCGGAGGGCAAGCAGCTGCTCTGGCGACCCGCCCGCCAGATGAGGCTTCACCCGCGCGAGCGTACCGAGGGGGCTCGTCTCGGTCATGCCCCAGGCGTGCGTGACCTCGAGTCCGTGGCGTTTCGCGAAGCCGTCGATGAGCGCCGGCGGAGCGGCCGAGCCTCCGATGACCATCGTTCGCATCGCCGACAGGTCCCAGCGCTTTGGCTCGGCGTCGAGCGCGGCGAGGATCCCGATCCAGATCGTGGGGACGCCGGCTGCGAACGTGACGCGCTCGGTGGCCATGAGGTCGAGGAGCGTCACGGGATCGAAGTGGCCGCCTCCGAAGACGAACTTGGCACCCGAGGCGACCGCGGCGAACGGGATTCCCCACGCCGCGGCGTGGAACATCGGAACGACCGGCAGGACCACGTCGGCGCCGCCGATCCCCATGTTCTCGCGGCCCATGATCACCAATGAGTGAAGCACGATCGAACGATGGCTGTAGAGTACACCTTTGGGGTTTCCGGTGGTCCCCGAGGTGTAGCAGAGCATCGCTGCCGCGTTTTCGTCGAGGTTCGGCCAAGCGAACGTCGAAGGCTGATCGGCGACGAGATCCTCGTAGTCGAGGAAGCCGTCGGGGAGGGGAGTCGAACGCGCGGCCTTCGGGTCGTTTCGGAAAACGACCACCTTGCGGAGCGAAGGCACGTCGGCGCGGAACTTCTCGAGGAGCGGAAGGAGCGCGTCGTCGCAGAAGACGATCGTGTCCTCGCCGTGCTTGGCGATGTACCCGAGCTCTGTGGGATGCAGCCGGAGGTTCAGCGTGTGCAGGACGGCGCCGACACACGGGATGGCCAGGTAGGCCTCGAGATGCGGCTGGTGGTTGAACGCGAGCGTCGCCACCCGATCGCCCGCCTTCACTCCAAGCTTGCCGGTCAGCGCGTTGGCCAGCTTCGCCGTGCGCGCGCTGTACTCGGCGTACGTCATCCGGCACTGCGTCTTGTCGGGCAGTGACGTGACGAGCTCGCCTTTCGGAAAGAACGTTCGCGCGCGCTCCACGAAGTGCGTGAGCGTGAGCGGGAAATCCATCATCCGACCGAGCAGGCGGCTCTGCATAGCCGGAGGCTACGAGGCGAAGGCGTGCCTGGCTAGAGTCGCGGGGTCAGGCCACGGGTTGAGCGATGAGGCGCTCGATCGTCCGCGTGGTCATCTGGCCGGACTTCACTTCGTCGTCCTCGAGGAGACGCTTGTGCAGCTCGATGTTCGTGCGGATCCCGCCGACGATGAACTCGTCGAGGGCGCGCCGCATGCGGATGATCGCCTCCTCGCGGGAGCTCGCGTGGACGATGAGCTTCGCAAGGAGCGAGTCGTAATGCTGCGGGACGGTCCAGCCGCCATACACGCCGGAATCGACGCGGACCCCGGTGCCGCCGGGCGGGAAGTACTCGGTGATCTTGCCGGGCCAGGGCGCGAAGGTGCGCGGGTCCTCGGCGTTGATGCGGCACTCGATGCTGTGGCCGCGGAAGCTCCACTGGCGCGTGTCGGGCAGCTCGATCTTCTCGCCGGAGGCGACGCGGATCTGGAGCGACACGAGGTCGAGGCCGGTGACCATCTCGGTCACGGGGTGCTCGACCTGCACGCGCGTGTTCATCTCGAGGAAAAAGAGCTTCCGATCCTCGTCCATGATGAATTCGAGGGTGCCGAGCGACGTGTAGTTGGTCTCGAGGATCGCCTTGCGGATCATCTCGCCCATTTCGGCACGGAGCTCGGGGGTCATCACGGGGCTCGGGGCCTCCTCCATCACCTTCTGGTGACGGCGCTGGAGCGAGCACTCGCGCTCGCCGAGCGTCCACACGCCGCCGTGGTTGTCGGCGAGCACCTGGAACTCGATGTGCTTCGGGCGCTCGACGAACTTCTCCATGTAGACGTCAGGATTCTTGAACCCGGCCTCGGCCTCGTTCGTCGCCTGACGGAACGCGCTGGCCACCTCGGCTTCGGCGCGAACGATGCGCATTCCGCGCCCGCCGCCGCCGCCGGAGGCCTTCATGATCACGGGGAGGCCAATCCGACGCGCCTCTTCGACGGCGTGATCGGCGTCGCGCAGCACCTCGCTGCCAGGAAGGAGCGGGAGGCCAAAGCGCTTCGCGTTCGTGCGTGCGGTGACCTTGTCACCCCAGGCGCGCATCGCCTCGGGCGTAGGCCCGATGAACGTCACGCCGCACTTCGCGCACAGGCGTGCGAACTCGGGATTCTCCGAAAGGAAGCCGTAGCCGGGGTGAATCGCATCGGCGCCCGTGATCTCGGCGGCGCTGATGATCGCCGGGATGTGAAGGTAGCTGCGCGAGGCCTGCGCGGGCCCGATGCACACGGCCTCGTCGGCGAAGCGCACGTGCAGCGCGCGCGTGTCGACGTCGGAGTGCACCGCGACGGTCGCAATGCCGAGCTCGCGGCACGCGCGGATGATGCGCAGCGCGATCTCGCCGCGGTTCGCGATGAGGATCTTCTTGAACGGAGGAACGCTCGGACGTGCGAGCGACTTCGGCCCCACGCTGATCGGCCCACCGCTGGAAGACACGTTGCTCATGCCTTCTTGATGCGGAAGAGCTTCTGGCCGAACTCGACGGACTTGCCGTTCTGCGCGAAGACCTCGATGACGGTGCCGGATACCTCCGCCTCGATCTCGTTCATCAGCTTCATCGCCTCGACGATGCAGAGCGTCTGTCCGGTCCGGACGACCGACCCGACCTCGACGAACGACGGCGCCTCGGGGCTTGGCGAACGGTAGAACGTCCCCACGAAGGGGCATGTGACGTCGAGAACGTCGGTGGGCTCCGGCTCGGGCGCCGGCGCAGCGCTGCCTCCACCACTTGCGTGCGGAGCGCTTCCGCCGAACTGCATGCCGGGCGGCGCGTACGAGAGCGTCCCCGCGGGCGCCGCGTGCGACCGCACCACGTGGACGCGAACGCCCTCGCTCTCGTGCTCGAACTCGGCGACGTTCTGCTCTGTAAGGAGCTCCAGCAGCGCCCTCAGCTTGTCGATTTCGACGGTCATTTCCAGGACCTCATGGCGGCGGCGAAGGTAGTCGGGGTCGCGCTACAGGGCAAAGCCTCTTCCGCCGCGAACGCCGCTACGCGGGGCTCATCAGGACGCCGGACGACGGAGCCAGCGTACGAGCCCCTCGAGCGCGAGGAGATAGCTGTCGCCGCCGAAGCCGCTGACCTTCCCGAGGCAGGCCGGCGCGAGCTTCGATTCGTGACGGTAGGCCTCGCGAGCCTCGGGGTTCGACAGGTGAACCTCCACGCATGGCAGACCGACGGCCTTGATCCCGTCGAAGAGGGCGAGCGAGGTGTGGGTCAGGGCTCCCCCATTGAGGAGGAGACCGTCGAATCGGCCGAGGGCCCCTCCCAATCGGTCGAGGAGTGCTCCTTCGTGATTCGATTGAAACTCCTCGACCTCCGCGCCCAGCTCCCCGGCCCGCACCGCGAGGCGAG
>JAYSXP010000123.1:0-17475 GCA_043717125.1 Polyangiaceae bacterium
GGGCCCTTGCCGGGGAGAGGGACAGCCGCGGGGGAGGGGCGGAGGCTCACGAGCTCTTGCAACACCATCTAGCGCGCGCGGACATGCGCCGGCCATGAATGTTCCCGGAGACCATCAAATGGCCCTCAGCGGCTCCTGGCCGTGACGACGACCTTGCCGCCCTCGGTCTCGAGAGAGAGGAGGGCGATCCCCCCGGCGACGAGGAACACCTTGGTCTCACGCGGGCCGCACGGCGTCGTCAGCCATTCGCGCTCGGCGTCGGTCAGCGGCGTGAGCAGCTTGGCGGCGTCGTCACCGAGCAGGCCGAAGACGCCGCTGCCTCCGCGCTTCACCTCGAAGCCGAGCTCACGGCAGAGGCGGACGCCGGGGGCGTCCGCGCGTACGACGAGGCAGGCGACCATGCGTGCGTCTTGCGCGCGCACCGCCACGAGGAGTGCCGCGTGCGTCCCCAGGGCCTCGGTCAACAGCGCGCGTGCCCGCTCGGGGGGTAGAGGGCCGAGCGTGTGCCGCTCACTCAGTGATTTGCCGATCATGAAGGGCGTCCTGACCTCACCACATGGTAATCCAACGGGCGTTTCGCGGGCTCTCATCTCCTCGATATCCGCGCTAGTGTGCTGCCGCAGCGATGACCGACCGCGGCTCCACTCCCAGCCCTCCGCCGAGCCTTGCCGACCAGGGCGTCGGAACGACGCAGGTCATCGACCTCGCCGACATCGATCTGTCGGGAGCGCTACTGCAGGATGAGCGCAAGCCCGTCCCGCCTCCGCTGCCACCCGAGGAGATCGCGCGTGCGTCGCAGAGCGTGCCTCCGCCTTCGCACCACGCGGCGCTGCACGGCCAGACCTCCGCTCCTCAGCCGCACGTCGCGGAGGCGTCACGGTCGACGCGCTTCTACGTCGTCGTCCTCGTGGCGTGCCTGGTGGTGTTCGTCGCGGCAGGCGCCGCCATCGCGCGCTCGACGCGCAGCGACGTACACGCTCCTGCGCCTTCCGCAAGCGCCGCAGGCGCCAAGCCCGCGGCGGCGCGCGTGATCACGATCTCGCCGGTCGAGATGACCGACGACGTCGACGCCGGCACGAAGTAGCTCAGCTCAGCGCTTCGCGGCCTTCTTGGCGACGGTCTTCTTTCCGGCGATCGCGCCGGCGCGCTTCTTCATCGACTTCTTCGCGACGGGTGCGGGATCGGTCGTGAGGTCGTCGGTCTTCGCGTCGCCCTCGATCCCGTACATCGCCTTCGCGTCGTTCGGCGCCGACTTCGGGCTCGGCTTCGGCTTCGTCTCTGCGACGCTCGCGGTCTTCGACTCTGCGCGTGAGGGCTTCGCATCGGCGGCAGGTTTCGCGTCGGGCTTCGTCTCCGCGGTCGCATTCGGTCCCGGACCACCCGGAGCGTACGTGCCCTTGTAACCGGCCCAGAGATCCGACTCGGGCGCGGCGGCGGGCGTCCTCGAGCCTCCGCAGGCGCTACATGTGACGATCGCGAGTGAAGCGAGCAGAGCGAGGAGACCCGAGGAGCGCTTCATTCTTGGTGTATGGCACGCGATCTCGACTCGCGCCCCTCACGTTTGACGTCTCGGAATTTTCGACCAGGTGGATCCCGATGGATCCTCCGCGCGGCGATCCAGGTTGTCGGAATGTCGCGTTCGGTGCCGCGCGTCGCCAAGTCGTCGCGCAGCGCGCGACCAAGGGCTCATGATCGCCTGCAAAACACGGGTTCCCAGGAGGGCACGTGCCTTGCCTATGTCGCGACTCCAAGGAGTCCGCCACGAATGTCATTCTCGTCTTCGTCATCGTCATCACGCGCTGCATGGATCGTCGTTTCTTTCGCACTCTCGTCCGCCGCGACGGGGTGTGCGCCGCAGCAGGCTTGCCCGGCGATCACCACCGCCGCCGCTCCACAGCCGCACGCTCACGACCGGGCCGTCTATCGGTTCGACTTCGGTCTCAGCACGAGTGACGGAACCGGCGCGGCGCCGACGACGTCGTCGTTCACGTTGAGCATGCAGGAGGGCGACAAGGGGGAGGTGCACGTCGGCAAGAACGTCGCGCTCTCCGCGCCGTCGGTGGCAGGCCCCGTCGCGCCGTCGACGGCGAGCGGACCTCGCCAGGATGTCGGGCTCAAGGTCGCCGCGCATTTTCGAGCGGTGGGGGACGACCCGCTCCTCGACGTGAGCCTCGAGATGAGCAGCTTCGATCCTCCGTCGACCATCCGGAAGGTCGTCGCGAAGAGCGACGTGCTCGCGGTGGCCGGCAAACCCGTGCTCGTGACGAGCCTCGAGGAGGACCACAAGCGCTATCAGCTGACGGTGACGGCGACGCGCGTGCGCTGACCCCCGACCTATCTTCGACCCTCGGAGAGGACCAGTCTCCCGTCCGTCGTGAAACCGCATGCGACGCTCGCGCGTAGCGTTCGCCGACGTAGGTGAAGCGCTCTCGTGGGTGCGGTGGGTTGCGGCGAGGCGACGCCCGCTGCGGCCGCTCCGTCCGGACCTGGAGCGAGCTCGATGCCCTCCATGTCTGGAGCGCCCGCGGCGCCCGGCGGTTGCAAGACGGCCTGATCCCGACCGTGCTTGCGCGGGCTTTCGGCCGCAGGTAAGAATCCCGCCGATGGCCCGAGCTTTCCGCGCGTGGTGGCTTGCCTTTGCGGTGCTGCCCGTTCCTCTTCCACTCCGTGAAGCAGGCCGGCATCATCAGAACGGACTTTCTCTCCGTCTATCCGTTCACGATCGACTACGCCCACGCCAAGGTGTGGCGCTCCGCGAGCCCGACATTCTGCACGGACGCCCAGCTGCTCGGCGCGGGGTTCACGCCCATCCCGTCGGGCGGGTTCTATACGAACAAATTTTCGTCGCTGAGGCCGCTCTCGGACGTGCTGACCAGCCCCGACGCGTCCGCCACGCAGGGGTACGTCGTTCCGAACGTACCGACCATCCCGATCACGGTCGCTGGTGCGTCGGCGCTCGCCCAGCTCGACACCGGCTACGATGATCGCATCATCCGTCACTCGATCAACGTCAACCAGGCGCTCCTCGATCAGCTCCTCGCGCAGACCCCGGTGATGATCACGCGGAAGCCGAGCAAGGACCTCTACCTCACGACCTGCGTCCCGGGCCTGAGCCAGCTCGGCGCGGCCTGGGCCCTCACTGCGGGCGCCGAGGTGAACTTCGTCGGCGCGGGCGGCGGAGTCGCGCGCCACGACACCGGCACCGTGCTCTTCGTGAAGGAGCAGCTCGCCGCTGCGGTGCGCTGCGGCGGCATCGAGACCTGGACGGTGCCGGCCGCGCAGATGGGGGCCTCGTTCCTCGTCGATGCGCAAGCGGTGGTGTTCGACCCGGTCTCCTCGCGCGTCTGGTTGCCGAAGGACTGACGACCCGAGCGGGCGCGCATGCAGTGGTTCTCGTTCACCGTGCTCCTCGTCGCGGCGTGTGCTGGATGCACTTCGCGGGAGCATGCCGTGCCGCCGGCGCCTGATGCCTCCGCGCCGTCCGCGTCCGTGTCGGTCAGCGCGTCCGTGCCGGCGCCGGAGCTCGCCTACCTCGACCCTCCCGCGCGGACGCCTGCGCCGTTGGCGTCCGTGCCGCTCGCGAGCTGGGCGTGGAAGCCGTACCGCGGCGACCAATTTACCGTCCTTTTCCCGGGTGAGCCCAAGGTCACCGCGCTGCCCGCGGAGGACGACAAGGTCGGTTACACGGAAGCGCGCGTCGAGGTCCCGGGCGGCCAGGTCTCGTTCGCGGCCGGCTTCAGTGAGCACTCGAAGGAGGACGTCGCGAAGCCGGACACCTTCCTCGACGAGCACGTGACGACGCCTCGTCGCGGCACCACCGAGGTGCTCACCAAGCGCTCGATCGCGCTCTCGAGCGGACAGCCCGGCCGGGTGGTCATCCTCCGCCGCAACATCTCCGGCACGCCGCTTCGCGTGTACTCGCGGCTCTACCTCGTCGGGGTGAGGCTGTACTCGCTCATCGTCTCGACGCTCGACGTCGGCGGGATCGGCGAGGACGTGGTCAAGAAGTTCATGGACTCCTTCAAGGTGCAGTGACGGGGACGGGGTCGGGATCGGGGTCGCGGAGGTAGCGGGTGTCCGGGTTGTCGCGACGCCAGATGACGTGATCCATGAAGTAGTGGTGGATGTTGATCCCCACGAAGATGGCCGCGAAAAAGGGGGTCTCGCCAAGGGCGTCAGGCGCCGCGCCACGCGCTGGTCGCGGAACGAACGCGCTGTCGAGGAATTCCGGGAGACCTCGGAAGAGGAAGAGCCCAAGGCCGAGCGCGGACACGGCGAGGAGACCGAGCCTGACTGCGACGGGCCGTCCGAAGGAAGGCGGTCCCTCGTGCGCGCGCGCTTCGTTGCGCTTCATGAGCCACACGAAGAAGAAGTACTGCACCGAGTGGAGCGCCGGGATCATGTATCGAAGGAGCGGATCGATGCTCGAGAAGATCGTCCACGACCACACCGTGACGAGGAGACCGGCGAGCGGCGCGAGGGGCAGCATCTGCCGCTCCCTTCGCCACTTCGCGACGAGCACGGCCACGAGGGCGATGGTGCTCACTGCGAGCACGGTGCCCGTGGTCAGCTCGAGCCAGCGCGGGTGCGCGGAAGCCGCGAAGACGACGCCCTTCTCCTCGAACTCGCCCGCAGCTGCCGTCGGGTTGGCCCACGCGAACGCCCAGCCCGCGTAGCAGTGGAACAGGAGGACCGCGCGCTCCGCCGGGCTCACGCGTGCGCCGCGTCGGGCCGAGAGAACGGTGAGGACGCCGAAGCCCTGCTTCGCGTAGTGCCAGCCGACGAGGAGAAACATCAGCTGGATCATCCAGCCGAGTGTCTGCGCGGAGTGGAGCTTCAGAGCGGCGATCGCCCATGCCGCGAGGGCGACGGGGACCACGAGCCCGGCGACCACGTAGCGCGCTCGCTGAGCTCGCGTGAACGCAGAGGAGAGCGCCCGGTTACGGATGTCCTTGTAGAAGAGGAGGTAGGTCACCGCGAAGTGCGGATCGTTGATGATGTAGGCGCCGTAGAAGGTGAGAAACCCGACGGCGAGCTCCGAAGAGTCGAGCCCGACGGCCTTGCGCAGCAGCCACGCGAGGGGAAAGAGCACGAGCGTCGCGCCGCCGACGAGCATGAACTCGACCGCGCGAGTGATCGTGGGCGCTCGAGCCATGCCCGTCATCCTACCCGTCTCCATTGTCTCGACTGAATGGGCGCGCAGCGTGCTGCATGCTGCGGTTCATGAAATTGACCGACCACTTCATCGGGGATCGCGTGAGTGTACGTTGCCGTCTCAGCTACCGCCCGGGGGACGGGGGCGCATCCGCGTCATGGCTCGGTGGTCGCGTCATCGGCCGTGACGCAAAGCCGGGCGCCACCCGATACGTCGTTCAGCTCGACGACGACCGTCGCGTCGTGGCCGAGGGTGCGGACGTGCGGCGCTTCACGCTCGCGTTCGAGCTCTACGAGACCCTGGAGAAGATGGCGTCCTAGGGTCGGTGCTCCATCGAGACCGCCGAGCTCGCGCCCACCACCTGGTACGGTCTCGGGTGATCTCTCCTTTCGGCCGCGTTCCTCCGACGGCGCCGCGGCTGCCGCTCGTCGTCCTCATGACCCGGATGGCTCACTTCGTCGCGGAGAGCAGGCCGAGTCGTGAGGCGAGAAACGTGTACACGAGCGAGTCGACGTAGGCTCGCTGCTTGATGTCCGCTGCGCCGCCGTGACCGCCCTCGATGTTCTCGTAGTAGAGCGGCTGATGCCCGAGGGCCTCGAGCTTCGCCACCATTTTGCGCGCGTGCGCGGGGTGGACGCGGTCGTCCTTGGTCGAGGTGGTGAAGAACATCGGCGGGTAAGCGGCCCCGCGCTTGACGTTGTGGAAGGGCGAGAACTTCGAGAGCGCCGCCCAGTCCTCCGCGTCCTCGGGGTTGCCGTACTCGCTCATCCAGGATGCGCCGGCGAGCAGCTTGTGGAACCGCTCCATGTCGGTGAGCGGCACCTTGCTGACGACCGCGCCGAACAGCTCGGGCCGCTGCGTGAGCATGACGCTCGTGAGGAGACCGCCGTTGCTTGCGCCGATGATGCCGAGCGCCTTCGAGGTCGTCACGCCGCGACGCACGAGATCCTCGGCGACCGCGGCGAGGTCGTCGTACGCATTCTGGCGTCGGTGCTTCATCGCGCCTTCGTGCCACGCGGGACCGTATTCGCCGCCGCCGCGCAGGTTCGCCTGCACGTAGACGCCGCCTCGCTCGATCCACGCGGCGCCGGCCGTCGCCGAGTACGAGGCGTTCAGCGAGATCTCGAAGCCGCCGTAAGCCTCGACGAGGGTCGGCACCGCGCCGGCCCGATCCGTGCGCGCGACCTCGTAGTACGGGATCTTCGTTCCGTCCTTCGACGTCGCGAAGTACTGGTGCGTCTCGACGTTGGACGCGTCGTAGAACGCGGGGTTCTGCTTGAGCAGCTCGCGCTTGCCGTTCGAGGGGCTCCAGAGTGCGAGCGACGGCGGGAGCGTGAAGTCGTTCAGCCAGAGCCACAGGTCGTCGGAGCGATTCATGTCGAACGGGTCGAGTCCGATCGACGCCGCGGACTCCTTCAGCGGAGCACCGACCCAGCGAGCATTGCTCTTGTCGCCGGGGCGGCGCGTGAAGCCCGTCACCTGGTTCTTCACGTCGGAGAGCACATTGATGAAGAGGCGCGTCTTCGTTCCGGTCCACGACTCGAGAGAGGACTTTGCCGTCGGCTCGAAGAGAACCTGGAATGCGCGCTCGCCGCGCAGGTACGCGTCGAAGCCGGCGATGAGCAGGGTGCCTTTCTTGTAGGTCACGGCAGGCGATCCCACCGTCCACTCGCTCCGCAAACGGAGGACGATCTCGTCGTCCCACGTGTCGGCGTCGGCGTCCTCCGGCTTGTCGACGTGCACCAGCTTGCCACCGTCGCGCCAGAAGAGCTCCGAGCGCTCGAAGTCGATCGAGCGCACGCAGAAGTCGCGAATGCGCTCGTGATCGTGATCGCGCTGGCAGCCCACGGAGATGTCCGTGTCCTTCGCCTCGAGGAGCTGCGTGGCCGACGCCAGTGGCGTGCGGCGCTTCCACTCCTTCACGATGCGCGGGTAGCCCGCCTTCGTGAGCGTGCCGGGCCCGAAGTCCGTCGCCACGTAGACGGTGTTCTCGTCCTTCCAGGACATCCGGCTCTTCGCCTCGGGGAGCATGAAGCCGCCCGGTACGAAGGACCTCGTGTCGACGTCGAACTCGCGGACGACGACCGCGTCGCCGCCGCCCTTCGACAGGTTCACGAGGCATTTCTTGCGGAGCGGATAGAGGCAAGAGGCGCCGTGGTAGACGAAGCTCTCGTGCTCGGCCTTGCCGAGCGCGTCGACGTCGAGCAGCGTCGTCCACGTGGGCTTCGCCTTCTTGAAGTCCGCGAGCGTCGTCTGCCTCCAGAGCCCGCGCGGGTGCTCCGAGTCCGTCCAGAAGTTGCGCAGGTGTTCGCCGTGCATGCGCGGACCAGGGATGCGCTCCTTCGAGCTGTAGATCGAGAACAGGCGCTGCTCGAGCGCATTGAAGCCCGGCTCCGACGAGAGCGCCTTCTCCGAGACAGCGTTGTGCGCGCGCGCGAACCCGAGCGCTCTCTCTCCGGAGACCTCCTCGAGGTAGAGGAAGTCCTCGTTCTTCACGGTCGGTAGCGTGGTGAGCTGCGCAGAACCGACGAGGGCGAGCGCGCTCGGCGGAGGATTGGGCCGGAGCTCCGAGCGCATCGGCGGTCCTGCCTGCCGCTCGGACGCGCCGCACCCGAGCGCGGCGCTCGCGACCAGCAGCCAGCGATAGCGCCCACTCACTTGTGGCCCGCCGCCGCGAGCGGCGCGAAGCCGCGCCTGCGCATCAGCGCGCCCGTGTCCGGATCGCGTCCGCGGAAGGAGCGATAGCCCTCGGCGGGGTCGACCGTGTCCCCCACGGAGAAGACGAACTTGCGCAGGCGCTCGGCGACCTGTGCGTCGTAAGGGCCCTTGGCCTCGGTGAACGCGTTGAAGGCGTCCTCCGTCAGCGTGTCGGCCCAGAGGTAGCTGTAGTACCCGGCCGAGTAGCTGTCGCCGCCGAAGATGTGACTGAACTGCGGAGTGCGGTGACGCATCACGATCTCGGCGGGCATCCCGAGCGCCTTCAACGTCTCCTTCTCGAAGGCATCCGGATCGATGTCCCGATCGCCCGCTAGATGGAGCTTCATGTCGACGATCGCCGCGCTCAGGTACTCCACGGTGCCGAAGCCCTGGTTGAAGTTCGAGGCCTTCTCGATCTTCGCGAGCAGCTCGGGCGGCATCGCGGTGCCCGTCTGGTAGTGGAGGGCGAAGCGGCGCAGGACCTCGGGGGTGTGCACCCAGTGCTCGAGGAGCTGCGACGGGAACTCGACGTAGTCGCGCGCGACCTGCGTGCACGCGAGCGTCGGGTAGCTCACGTCGGAGCTCAGGGAGTGGAGGGCGTGGCCGAACTCGTGGAAGAGCGTGCGCGCGTCGCTCCAGCTGATGAGCACGGGGGCGCCTGCCGCGCCCTTCACGAAGTTCGAGTTGTTGCTCGTGAGGGTCGTGCGCGCGCCGCGGAAGCGCTCCTGACGGCGGTACGTCTGCATCCATGCGCCCGAGCGCTTGCCGGGACGCGCGTACGGGTCGAAGTACCAGAGCCCGCGGTGCGCCCCGGACGCCTTGTCGGTGACCTCCCAGACGCGAACGTCCGGGTGTGGCACCTCGACGTCGGAGACGGGCGTGAACGCGAAGCCGAGCAGCTCGCCGGCGACCCAGAACATTCCCTCGCGGAGCTTCTCGAGCTGGAGGTAGGCCTTCACCTCGTTCTCGTCGAGGTCGTACTTCGCCTTGCGGACCTTCTCCGCGTAGTAGCGATAGTCCCACGGTGCGATCTTTCGCTTCGCGCCGGCCTTGTTCGCGAGGGCCTGCATGTCGGCCACCTCCTCGTGCACGCGCGCGACCGCCGGCGGCCAGACCTCCTCCATGAGCTTCATCGCGCGCTCGGGGGTCTTCGCCATCGAGTTCTCCACGCGCCAGTGCGCGTGCGTCGCGTACCCGAGCAGCTTGGCGCGCTCGGCGCGGAGCCTCAGGATCTCGGAGATGACCTTCTTGTTGTCGTGCGCGTCGCCGTTGTCACCGCGGTTCACGTAGCTCTTCCAGACCTTCTCGCGGAGGTCGTCGCGCGTGGAGTAGGTGAGGAACGGCTCCATCGAGGAGCGCGTGTTCGTGATCGCCCACTTGCCCTTCGCGCCATGGGCCTCGGCGGCGGCGGCGGCGCCTGCGCGCGTGGGCTCGGGGAGGCCGTCGAGGTCGGATTCCTTGTCGAGAAGGAGAACGTGGCTCTCCTCGTCGGCGAGGACGTTCTGGCCGAACGTCGTGTAGAGGGACGCGAGCCGCTTATTGATCTCCACGATGCGCTTCTTCGACGGGGCATCGAGCTTCGCGCCTGCTCGCACGAGCGTCGTGAAGCGGCGCCACGCGAGCCGCTTCTGCTCGGGGCTGAGCTTCGCGCCGTCGGCGGCGGCGTGGACGGCCGCGACGCGCGCGAAGATCTTCTCGTTCTGGGTGACCTCGTCGGAGAACGCGGCCAGCTTCGGGGCGACGTTTCGTTCGACGACCTGGAACGCGGCGTCGTTCATGGTCGACGACCAGATGTCGTAGATCGTGTCGACGTCATGGAGCGTACGGCCCGCATCCTCGAGCGCCGCGATCGTGTTCTCGAAGGTGGGCGGCGACGGATCCGCGGCGATGGCCGCGAGCTCGCGACGGTGCTCCTCCATCGCAGCCTCGAACGCGGGCTCGAAGTGGGAAGCGTTCACCTTCGCGAGAGGCGGCACGCCGCCGTGCGGGCCGGTCCACTTGGTCAGCAGGGGATTCATGAGCTTCGGTGCTTCCTTCGCGGGAACGATAGGACGAAAGATGGCGCTCGGCTCCTTCACCGGTGGCGGCGCCGCGGCGCACGCCGCGAGCACGACGAGCGCGGCAGGACAGAAAGAGCGAATTTGCATCGGGCGCAGAGCTTAGCGCGGGTAGGGCGCGTTACCATGACGCCAGCATCGATGCGGCTCGTGCTCGACACAAACCTTCTGGTCTCGGCGCTGCTCAAGCCCGGCAGCGTGCCCGACCGTGCACTCTCGGCCGTCTGGTCGACCGGCGCGGTCGTGCTTTACGACGCACGCATCGAAGCGGAGTACCGCGACGTCCTCATGCGTCCCAAGTTCAAGGCCATCGAGCGACGGCGGATCACCGATTTTCTCGCGACGCTCGGAGGGCGCGGCCACGACGTCGGTAAGGTCGCCGTCTGGGACGGCGCGATGAAGGACGACGACGATCGCATCTTCGTCGAGGTCGCGCTCGGGGGCCGCGCCGACGCCATCGTCACCGGCAATCTCCGTCACTACCCGAGCGATCTCGGCTTCGCCGTGCATCCACCGGCAACCTTGCTCGCGATGCTCGACTGAGCGACCTTCGAGAGGTCACTGCGCGCTACTGGTTCAGAGCGATGCCGCGCACGAGCTCGTCGAAGTCGGTCTTCATCGGCAGGTCGTAGTCGACGACGGCCTTGCGGCGCGTCGAGGTGACGGCGGCGCCCGTCTTCGGGTTCTCGCCGACGTGCTCCTCGGTCTCCCAGTGCACCCCGATGCCGCGTCGCTGCCACGCGGGGACGTCGTTGAAGTTGATGCCGGCGCGAAAGAGAAGCTCGTTGCGGTCGGCGACCGACACGCCCTTGAGCTTCTCGGTGGCGGCGTGGTCGTCGAGACCTTGGCGGCGCAGGAGCCAGTACGAATGGCCGTTGAGCGCGTTGCGGTGTGCGTCTTCGCTCCGCCAGCGGAAGTAGTCGACGACGTCGTCGACGTTCGGAAATTGCGAGATCCGCGCGTCGAACGCGCCGAGCGTCCCTAGCGTAAGCGAGAACTTCGCGCTCGCCTCTCCCGCGAGCACCGAGAGATACTTGCGGAGCTTGCGGCCGAACAGCGACTCCTCCCTCTTGAACAGCAGCGACATCTCATCGCTCTGCGTGTAGCCGAAGAGCACCGAGAACCCGGCCGAGGTGACGAGGTGTTCGAGCGTCGCGACCATCGCGTCGCGGAAGCGCACGTCGTAAGGGGCCTCGAACTTCGCGGTCGCGTGGCCGCGCGTCAGCTGGGAGAACGAGCGCCCGTCGATGCGCGCGACCATGTGCATGCCGGGGAGCACGCAGTGGTCGTGCGCCGTCTCGTAGACGCGCATGCGCCGATCGAGCTGTTCGAACTTCATGAGCGCGCGATCCTGAGCGTAGCATTGGGGCCGGCGAGGACAGGGGTTTGACCGGGGCGGGCCGATCGCGCTGTGCCGGCGTGTGCCGCGCAAACGACCCTCTACGACGAGCTTCGCTTCAGGCGGACGACCTCGAGGCCCTCCTCACGCTGGTCGGCCTGGCCGCGCTCGCGCTCGTCGCGTCCGAGCGGCTACGCCGAAAGTGACGCTGGGTCTGGCCGTTCCCGTGCGACAATCGAGAAAATGAACGACCCGAAGGCCCCCCCTGGCTCGAGCCTCGCGATGGTCAAGCGGACCCTCGTCGAGGAGGGAACCACGTTCAAAGGCTCCCTCACATCCACCTGTCCCATCGTCGTGCAGGGCTCGATCGAGGGGAGCGTGGAGGGGCCGTCTCTGACCGTGAGCGCGACTGGCGCGGTGTCGGGGACGATCACCACGGGTGAGCTGAAGAGCGCGGGCCGCATCGCCGGCGAGTTCGACGTCGAGACGGCGCAGCTCGCCGGGAGCGTCGCGAACGACACCGTGATCCGTGCGGCGTCGCTCGACGTGAAGCTCGCGGTCGAGAGCGGAAAGCTCCAGCTGACCTTCGGCCCGGGTACCGGCGGCGCAAAGCGCTCCTAGCTACGTCCGGCGCAGGCCCGAGCTGCGGACCATCTGCTCGAGATCGCTGAAGCGCTGCGCGAGCGCACGCACGAGCGCTCCCGTCCACCCCGAGAGACCAAGCCCCTCGTTCATCACGACCTGGTCGAGGACGAGGACCGTGACCGCGTCCACCGCGACCACGGTCGCCGCGCGCGGCTCGAAGAGGATGAGCGCCATCTCGCCGAAGGCCTCGCCCGGCTCCATCACGTTGAGGGTCTCCTCGACCCCGTTCGCAGTGCGATACGCGCGGCAGCGGCCCGCGACGATCATGTACGCGGCGTCGCCCTTGTCACCCTCGCGAAAGACGATCTCGCCGGGGGCGAACGTTTTACGCGGCAAGTGCATGCCTCCGTGCAGGAAGGCGCGCATCCCATCCTGCATCTCGGTGATGGACGAATAGCGCGCGTCCGGCGCGGGTTGCGTTGCGCGCTCGGCGATCGCGCGGATGCGCTTGGCGACGCCGAACGGCTCGCACGCGGCGTCGATCGAGATCACCTTTCCCGCGGCGGCGCGCTCGAGCGTCTTCCGCTGGTCTTGCTCCTGCCCGTAGGGACCCTGGCCGGTGAGGACCTCGAAGAGGAGCGCGCCGACCCCGAACACGTCCGAGCGCTCGTCGACGTCCATCGGGTTGCCGCGCGCCTGCTCGGGGGCCATGAAGTCCGGCGTGCCGACGGGGCCCTTCGCATTCATCAGTGCGTTCGCGCCGGAGGCCGGCTCGCCGCGAATGAGCTTCGCGAGCCCCCAGTCCATCAGGTAGACCTGTCCGAAATCGCCGACCATGATGTTGGCGGGCTTCAGATCGCGATGCACGACGCCACGATGGTGCGCGTACGCCAGCGCATCGCAGACCTTGAGGAGGATCTCGATGCCGCCCTCGATCCGCTCGATCGTTCCCGGGTCGCGCTCCTCGAGCCACTCGCTGAACGGAATGCCCTGCACGAGCTTCATCGTGAAGTAGGGGACGCCGTTCTGATCGACCGCGAGCTCGTGGACCGGGACGATGTTCGGGTGCTCGAGCTGCCCGTTCATCTGCGCTTCGGCGATGAAGCTGTCGCGATAAAAGGTCTTGCTCGCGTAGGCCTTGTCGAGACGCTTGAGCGCGACGTTGCGGAGGAGATTGCAATCCATCGCGGGGTGCACGTGCCCCATCCCGCCGCGCGCGAGCTCGCGCGAGATGACGAGGTGCGGAGGCGTCGGGATGTTCTCGGCAGCGATGACCGAGGCGGGGAGGTCGGACGTGGAGGCGACCGGAATCGTCTCGATGACGCGGACCGACTCGATGCTCGCGTCCTTGAAGGGATTGCTCACGTGGCTTCTCCTCGCGGTGAAAGCGCCCAGTGTATCGAGTACGGCCGTGCTTCGGGAGGTGTATCCCCGGACCGCGAAAACGACCGACACCGCGGATTTCTCGATTTTCATGGGGGCCCGGAACGCGCCGACGAGCGAGGCCGCCTCTCGACCGGCGGGGCGAGGTTCGTGCGTCGTGCGCGGCGTTCTCGACGAGCTCACGGACCCGTGGCTGCCTCGCGGTCGCCGGGGCCAAGCGCGAGCGAAACCCGAGCGAGCCGGCGAAGTCGCGGACGCGGCCTTCGAGCTGTCGGCCGGGCAGGTGAGTCACGTCGTCGAGACGGACTTCGGCTTCCACGTGATCCTGCGCACCGAGTGAGCGCGTTCAGCGGGCGCGTCGTACCGGCGGATCTTCGTGCACGATGATGCGCGTCCCCGAGGCGTCGTCTCGACTGAACACGCCGTGCCATCCGGCGGGCAGCGGCGGATCCGTCCAGGAGAAGAGAGTGCGTGCATCCTCGGGGGCCATGTTCACGCAGCCGTGGCTCCGCATGTGTCCGAACGCGTCGTGCCAGAATGCCGCGTGGAGCGCGTAGCTCCCCTGGAAGTACATGACCCACGGCACGTCCTCGATCGAGTACGGACCGTCGGAGGCGACGTCACCGTCCATCGTCGTCGTGACGTGCTTCTCGCGGATGCGGTAGCTCCCGGGCGGAGTCGGAAAATCCTTCTCCTTGTCCTGCGGGTTCCGCCGGCCGGACGAGATGAGCGTCGCGAACACGGGCCTCGTGCCCTCGAACGCGACGAGCGCCTGCCGCGTGAGGTCGACGTCGATCCACTTCTCGTGGGGGCGCAGATCGGCCGGAAAAGCAGGGTGCGCGGGGGTGAGATCCATCATGCGGACCCAGAAGCCCGCGGTGGTCTGGTGATAGGGAACGCCGCTCACCGTCGCGCGACGGCCGTTGAGCATCACGGCGCTGCGCTTCGGTAGCTCAGCGCCCCAGGTGATCTTCTTCTCGTCGTCGCTCACCTCGAGCTTGCGCGCGAAGCCCACGTTCACGAAGAGCACCGTGCCGGCGCTCGTGGTGTCGGTGCCCCCGTCACCGGCGTCGGTCGGTCCCGCCTCGGTGGGGCTCGCGTCGCTCTCGCCCGCGTCGTCGGTCGCGGCCGTCGCCCCGACGGGGATCGCCTCGAACCAGCTCCCGACGTGCTTGGTCACGCCGGGCTGCACCATGATGCGGTCGAACGGGACCGCAAACCCGAACGAGGTCCGCCACCATCGTGCGCCGTTCGAGGTGAAGGAGCGATCGAGCGCGAGGTAGAAGCCGCGCGCCATCGTCCGGACGAGGACGCCGCGACCCTTCAGTGACTTGAGCTTCGGACGACCGGCCTCGACGCCTGCATCCGCCGGACCCGCCGCGTGACGCGAGCGCGGGCTCTCTTCGCCTTCGCCGCTCTCGGCCTTCTCGGGTCTGTCGGCCTTGTCCGTGTCCGCTGCGTTCTCGTCGGCCACCGGCTTCGCAGGCGTGAGGTAGGGCTCGTACTTCTTCCGCTCCTCCGTCGGCAGGACGCGCCGGTAGAGCGGCGTTCCGTCGGAGAGGTTGACCCCGTAGCGGTAGGGCATGCCGGCGTCGTGATCGGGTTGCTTCGGGGCGAGCCGCACCTTGGGGCTCGTGAGCTCCGCCGTGACGGCCTTGCCGCACACGAAGCCGCCGACCTCGAGCTCGTACCAGCCTTCCTTGCAGTCCTCGTTGACGACCGGGTGGTCGTACGCCGGCGCGATGGCGCCGTGGCGGAGGTAACCGATCCGTTTCGCTCCCTTGCCGCTCTCGGGCCACCAGGGCGCGTCGAGGATCGACGTCTGCGCCGTGGCCGCCATCTTCGTGAGGTTGCCGCGGCCCGCGTCGCCCGAGTCGACGGCCTCCGCGATCGCGACGTCGGAGAGGGATGCCTCGACGAGTCCCGATGCACCGCCCGAGTCCGCGGGTGTGTCGGTCGGAGCGCGCGAGCATGCGCCCACCACGGCGCACACACCAGATGCGGCGCCGAACGCGAGAGCGGCGACCGCCGGACGCCATGCGAGAGAGGTGCGCTTCAGTGTGCCGGGAAGGTAACGCGACGCCCCTCGGCATGCCAGTGCCTGCGGCGAGGTCCGGACCGCGGGTCGCCGCGGCTTCGGCTACCCTGGGACGCACGCCATGAAGCTCTTTCACACGTCCACCTCGCCCTTCGTTCGCAAGGTCATGGTCGCCGCCTACGAGCTGGGCCTCGCCGGGAACATCGAGACCACATTTCTAAGGCCTTCTCCGCTCCAGGCCGACGCCACGCTCTCGCGCGAGAACCCGCTCTCGAAGATCCCCGTGCTCGTGACCGACGAAGGCGTGACGATCTTCGACTCGCGCGTCATCTGCGAGTACCTCGACACGCTGCACACCGGAGCGAAGCTCGTGCCCGAAGCGGGAGCGGCGCGGTGGCGCGTGCTCCGCACGCAGGCGCTCGGCGACGGCATCCTCGAGGCCGGAATTCAGGTTTTCTACGAGCGCATGCATCGACCGAAGGAGCTGCAGTGGCAACCGTGGAGCGCCGGTCAGGCGGAGAAGGCAGGCCAGGCGCTCGATGCGCTCGAGGCCCAGGGGCAAGCCCTCCGGGGGCCAGTCGACCTCGGGCAGATCACGATCGCGTGCACGCTCGGCTGGCTCGAGTTCCGCGACGTGCTCCCGGCGGTTCGTGAGCGACGCACGAAGCTCTTCACGTGGTACGACGAGTTTCGCGAGCGGCCGTCGATGAAGGCCACCGTCCCGGTTGCGTGAGGAGACCCGGCCATGCGTTTTTCCACGCGTACGATCCCAGCGCTTGCCGACGTCGCGAAGGACATCTCCGGGCCGCTTCCCGTCGGCTTGCTCGACGACTGGGCAGCGTCGACCGACCGTAGCCACGACGCCGCGCGCCTGCTCCTCACTCCGTACCGGCGCGAGGGCACGGTGGTGTCGTCCGACACCGCCGGGCTCACGAAGATGACGCAGGAGCGCGAGCTGCTCGACGTCCTCTGGCTCGTCTCCGAGCCGATGCAGATCCTCTACGCCGTGGGTACTGCGATCGGCGGGCACTCCGTCGGGGTCTGGGAGGCCGACAACACCGAGATGCTCTATCCGTCCGGGCTCTCGGTCGACACGATCGTCGACGCGATGCTCGAGGCGCAAGCACGGATCGCCGAGCGCACGAAGGTGAAGGTCGGGATCTGCGCGCACGCGGGGGTCTTCTACGAGATCGGCGGCGGCCTCTTCGGAGGCGACGCCCAGCTCGTCGAGGAGCTCGCCGAGAACCGTGCTGCCGGCGCAGAGATCCTCGTGACGAACGAGCTCGTTCAGCGCCTCCTTGCTCCGAACGAATACGCGCTGACGCGTCGCTCGGATCTCGACGCGGTCCACCCCGCGGGCACGTTCTCGCTCCGCTCGGCGCGTCGCATGGCTTCGCTTCGCGCCGCGGACGCCGTCTATCCGCATCCGTTCCCGACCGAGTTCTTCGCGATGCTCCGCGACCCCGTGCGACGCGCCGAGGCCGCGGCCGTGGCCGTCGAAGGCGGGGCGCCGCTCGTCGAGCGGTTCGTCGTGTTCGTCGCGCGCAAGGGGACGGCGCGCTCCCAGACCGATCTCGCGTCCGTCCTCGACGAGCTCCTCTTGAACCAGCGCATGAACGGTATCGTCGAGGAGAGCCTCGGCGGCTCGGCGCAGCTCGCGGAGACGACGGGCGGCCTCGCCATCGTCGTGTTCGAGAACGGCCGCGAGGCCGTCGCGTTCGCCCGCACGCTTCGGGATCGCTTTCGCGATGCGTCGCTGCCCGTCAGCATCGGGATCGATTGCGGTCCGGTCCTGCTCTTCCCGAAGGGCGTGGGCCGCGCAGGAACCATCGCGGGTGACCCGATCAACCTCTCCTCGAAGATCTCCGAGGACCTCGGCGAGGTCGGCTGCATCCGCATCACGAAGCGCGCCGTAGAGGAGGCGGGCGGCATCGACGGAGGAGTGCGCTTCGAGGCGGAGATCTCGGGCGTGCGGATCTGCGGCCTCGTGCTCTGATCTGAGCTGAACCGAGCGCGAGCGTCAGAGTGTCTTGTCTTCGTCCTTCAGCCGGATCGGCCCAACGTTCTCGGGGACGCGCCCGCGGGCGTGGATCCCCTCGTAGAACGTGCGGAGCTTGTCCATATCCGCCTTCACGTCGCCGGTGAGGTGAATGGCCGGGCCCAACCCCGCGCGCTTCCTGCGGTAGTCGAGGTAGCCGGGGACCACGGGCACGTCGGCGCC
>JAYSXP010000124.1:0-6136 GCA_043717125.1 Polyangiaceae bacterium
CCGTCCTTCGACTGCCCAGAGGTCAAGGGCGGCGCGACGGTGCTGGTCGACTACGCGTACGAGCGCGGCGTCACGACGGTCCGCGTTCGCGAGATGTGAACTCTCGGCTGCGCGTGCCGGGGTCAGCTGCGCGCTAGCCGAGCTTCACGCGTGTGCCCGGCAGCTCGGCGAGGTCTCCGGTGTGCGCCGCCACCGCGACCATGCGACCGCGTTGCACGAGCTCGCGGATGATCTCCGCGACGAGCGCGACGCCCGCGCGATCGAGGTTCGCGTCGGGCTCGTCGAGCAAGTAGATCGACGCATCGTGCAAGAGCACGCGTGCGAGAGAGATCCTCTGTCTCTGGCCGGCGGAGAGCTCACCGACCGCGACGTCGAGCATGTCGATGTTCCCTCGCGACGGGTCGAGGCCGACGCGGGCGAGCGTCGCGCGCAACGCGTCGTCCCGCGATTCGTCGCCGAGCCCGCGTAGCGCCGTGCGAACCGTCGCGTAGGCCTCGCCGAGGTACGGGCGCTGCGTGAGATAGGCGATGCCGCGGCGGAGCTCCGGTAGATCGACGCTCCCGAGATCGTTCCCGCCGATGGCCAGCGTTCCAGCACGTGGCGGACGAAGTCCGAGCAGGAGGCGAAGAAGCGTGCTCTTCCCCGCACCATTCGGGCCTTCGACGATCAGCACCTCGCCGGGGTTCCAGTCGAACGAGACCGCATGCAACGCCGGCGCACCAACTTCGCCGTACGCGAATTCGACGTTGCGCGCCGAGTACGTGGCCGGGAGCTGTGGCGGCGGAGTGCCCGGTCGCGTGAGCTCCGTGCGCGGCACTGCCGAGAGCACCTCGAGGACCGGAGCTACAGTCGGGCTCGCGCGCACGAGGTCATTCGCACGCATCACCGTACCGAGAAGAATCGGGAGACACGCGGACAGCACCAGCGCTTGCTTGAGCACCGCTGTCGTCACAGCCTCGCGATACGAAGCGTCGAGGAGGACGGCGAGCACCACCGCGCCGAGACCCGCCGCGAGCGGCGCGCGACCCAGCATGGCAAGCTTCCACGCGCCACGCTTGGCCGTCGTCCGGTATGTCTCGAGCGCATCGTCGACCGAGCCGAGCGCGCGCTGGTCTGCGCCGCGCGCCACCAGCTCGAGACGGCCCTCGATGGCGAACGCCACCTTGTCGAGGACGTCCTGCGAGGCGTCCCAGACGCGCCGTTGCATCGCCGTGGTCACGCGGCCGATCGCAAGGAGCGCTGCCATCACCACGGCGATCGCCACCGCGCCCACGAGCAAAGCGCGCGCCGAGAGCGAGCTCGAAACCGTGTGCGCCACGGCGACCGCCGCGAGCACGCTCGCAACGAGCTCCGGCGCGGTATCGGTGACCAGATTTCTAGCCTGGACCGTGGGCTCGTAGAGCGCGCGCAGCGGATGGGACGTCGGCGACGTGAGGACGTCACCCTCGACGACCGCACGCGTCAAGGCGCGGTGCAGATCACATTGCGCGTCCACCTGGGCGGTGCCGCCGACCACGCGCGCGGCGCCGAAGAAGAGTACCCCCGCGATGCCCACCACCGCGATGCTCTGCACGTCCCCACCGAGGACTCGCTCGGCGAGCAGGACCGCGAGGACCTTGCTCCCAGCCGAGATCGCGGTCTTCGCGACTACGATGGACTTCGTGCGGAAGGCGGTGACGGCGTAGAGCGAGCGGAGCGACGTGAGCGGACCCGGACGTCGCGGCTGCACCGTCCAGGTCTTACCACCAGCCTCCGGAGATCTGCTAGGTCTTCGCCATGTACTCCGTCGTTGCGTACGGGATCATGGCCACCGATGGCGTGCGCATGGACGCATACGAGCGCGCGATCGCGAAGGCGGTAAAGCCCGGAGACGTGGTCGTCGACATCGGGTGCGGTCCGGGCATCTTCTCGCTCCTCGCGCTGCGTGCCGGGGCCGCCCGCGTGCACGCCATCGACACGGACTCGACGGTGTGGCTGGCCCGAGATCTGCTCACCGAGAACGGCTTTGGAGACAAGCTCGTCGTCCATCAGAAAAGCTCCGTCGACGTCGACATCGGCGAGAAGGCAGACGTCGTCATCGCGGATCTGCGCGGGAGCTTCACGCTCTTCGAGCAGAACGTGGCTTCCCTCGCCGACGCGCGAACGCGGTTCCTCGCCCCCGGCGGAAGGATGGTGCCCGCGCGCGACCGCCTCTTTGTGACGCTCATCGAGTCGGAGCGCTTTCGACGCCACATCGAGGTCGGGTGGACGAGCCTCGAGCGACGCGGATTCTCCGGGAAGGCAGCACGCGTCGCGACGCTCAACAGCATTTACTCCGACAGCGACGTGATGGTGCTCGCGGATCAGGTCCTCTCCGATTCCAAGCCCTGGGCCGAGATTCGATATGGCGAGCCCATCGTTCGGTCGTTCGACGCCACCGTCGATCTCTGCATGACGCGCGGCGGCACGGCCCACGCCCTCGCGCTCTGGTTTCAGGCGTCCCTCTTCGACGATGTCGGGTTCGACAACGCGCCGGGAAAGCAGCTCGTCTATCGGCGGACCATCCTGCCGCTGGCCGAGCCCGTCCGCGTGGAGGCGGGCGAGTCCGCGCGCGTGACGCTGCGCGCCGACGTCACAGGCAGCCAGTGGGCATGGGACACCGCGTTCGGAGACCGGGCGCGGTTCCGCCAGGCGACGTTCCTCGGTCGTCCGACATCGCCCGAGGCGCTGCTTCGCGAGTCGATGGAGGCTACGCCCTCGCGATCGCACGAAGGCGAGCGCGCCAGTCGCATCCTGACGATGATGGATGGAGCGACGAAGCTCGACGCCATCGTGGAGGCCATTGCCGCATCGGAGCCGCAGGCGCGACGCGAGGCAATCATCGACGACGTGCGGAGCTGCGCGCGGCGCTACTCGCGCTGAGAGCCGGCGGCGACCGCCTCCACCGCGAACGAGCGCTCGCGGCTGGTGAGCGGCCGCCCTCGACGCCGCACGAGCGTCTCCATGAGACCCGCGCGGTCGAGGAGTCGCATCGCGAAGGACTTGGCGTGAGCGGCGACGAGGAGGCGACTGGTCTCGGCTCGACCCACCGTCTGCGGGCCATATTTGCGGTAGATCAGGCGATTCTGCCGCTGCCCTTCGTGGTAGGTCGCGAGAAAACTGCGCTTGGCGCTGTCGACGCGAAACGCGTAGAGGCACTCGGGAATGACGACGATGCGCGACGTGGACGCCGTGCGACACCAGAGGTCGCGGTCCTCCGCGCGCGTGAGCGTCTCGTCATAGGGGTTCTCGGTGAACCACGAGCGGCGCGCCATGATGGTCGGGTGCGGCACCGAGCTGTAACGCACGGCACTGTGCGCCGTCGGCGGAAGCGCTTCGACAGCCGCGAACGGCCGGCTGTCGCCGTCAATGAGCGCAATCCACGTTCCGACGACGTCGCTCGCGGGCTGCGCCTCGAACACCGCGAGCTGCCGGGAGAGCCGTGTCGGGTGCATCATGTCGTCCGCGTCCATGCGCGCGACGTACGACCCGCGCGCGCGCCTGACGATCTCGTTGAGTCGGCCGGGTAGGTGGCGGCGCCCCCCGTCGGCGATCACCGTGATGCGCGGATCTCGAAACGAGCGCGCGAGCTCGAGGGAGCCGTCGCGCGAGCCGTCGTCGACGAGGAGGAGCTCGAAGTCCGTGAACGTCTGCGCAAGGACCGATCGAATCGCGTTGCCCAGGTGACGATGCTCGTCGAAGAACGGCAAGCCGACCGTGACGAGCGGCATCAGTCGAGGCCGAGCAGAGAGCGCGCACGTTCGACCGAGTAAGTGCGTGCATACCGCAACGAAGCGTCGACCGAGTCGGCTAGCATCGTGGCGTAGGCGAATCGCGTGACGGCGCGCATGAGCCGCGTGCGCGGCTCCTTGACGACGGCATGAACGAGCGCGCCGCGCTGCCGCGAGAGCGTCCCGAGCGGAGCCACCACGTCCGGCGCCACGCCGAGGACGTCGACGAGGAGCTCGGCCGCAAGCGAGAGAGCGCGCGAAACACCCCAGGCACGAGCGCGACCCGCCGCGACCTCCAGCGCTTCCGGAGACATGCGCTCGACGACGAGCCGCAGGTCATAGAGCCACGCGAGCCGTCCGAAGCGGTGCGCCGCAGCGTGCACCGCGAGGTAGACGAGCTCGTCCTCGGCGCTCGGTACGCGGATCCAGCGCAGGTCAGGCACCGCGACGCTTCGATCGGCGAGCGCGGGGGCACGCAACGTGATTCCGAAGCCGCGGTACGCGTGAAAGTGCAGCTCGACGTCCGGCGCCCCCGGCCGAGCGAGCTGCAGGTGGTGGTGCGCGCGGCGGGCCCACGCCACCTGCGCGTCCGATTCGGTAACGCGATAGTCGACGGTCGCGAGCGCCGCCGCGGCCTCTCGAAGGTCCTGCTCGCCGACGAGCAGATCGATGTCCGTGGTCCCTCGCGCGGAGGGACGCGGGTAGTAGCGGGCCGCGAACAGCGGCCCTTTCAAGGCAACGGCAGGTACGGTCAAGACACCGTCAATCCGGCGGAGCATGGCGAGATGAGCCTCGTGGTCCATGTCCGCCGCGACGGTGCGCGCCTGCAGCCTCGCCGCGAGGTCGCGGTCGACGCGGACCGAGCCCGCGGTCCACGCGTCCCAGATGACGCCGGCGATCCCGTGCGCCTCTGCGCGCGCGAACATCTCGCGCGGCCGGCCGATAGCCGCCGCTGCAACGCCCGGTAGAGCGCGCAGCGAGTCGGCTACTGGCTGGTCGACCACCGCCGGAAACCGCACGGTCTCAGGGAACCAAGAAGCTCTGGCACGTGGGGTCGAAGTACTTGTCGGGGCTCTGGCACGTGCCGGGGTCCGCGCAGATGCCCTGGCCACACCAGAGGCTCGTCGCGCACGCGTTTCCGTTGGGGCCTGGCGTGGCGCACTTCCACTGCGCGGGCGGCAAGAATGCGCCGGCGTCGAAGTCGTAGAAGCTGCAGTAGTTGGTCGGAGGCCCACCGCGGCGATACGAGCAAGCCTCGTCACCACGCGCCGGGTCGTCGGTGTAGTCGCCGCACGGGCCGGCTACCGCGCGGAGCGTGGTGCAGGTGCCGGTGCCGGCATCCCCGGGGATCTTGCAGAAGGACCCCGGCTGGCACTCGATGCTGTCCTTGCACGTGGCGCTGCCCGAGAGCTTTCCGGAGTACGCACCGAAGCAGGCGGAGCGAATGGCCTTGAACTCGGCGCCACCGAGGTTACAGCTCATGGCCTTCACCTTCATGATGCAGTTGTCGGCCGCCGACTGGTCGAGAGCGACGTTTCCGCCGTCCTTGATTTCGGAGAGGACGTTGGAGCCCTCGAAGCCGAGACGGCCGTACTGCGCGCGGCACGCCGCCAGGTCGAACGTGCCGCCGTCGGCTCCGCCTTCGGCCGGCGTGGGCGTGCCGTAGCAGCAGCGGGAGAGCGCGTTGCAGAGCTCGGTCGCGAGGACGTCGTCGAAGGTGTCGAGGACGAAGCCGTGGTCGAACGGGGCGTCCGTACTGGTGTCCGGGCTACCGCCGTCGATCACCGGCGAGTCCGAGGTTCCGGTCTCGAAGGTCGGCCCGCCATCGGTCGAAGCATTCACGGAGGTGTCGTCACTGCATGCGACGAGCAGACCCGCGGCCGCGGCCAATGATGCACTACCGATAAGCACGAAAAGCCGAAGTTGATTTCTCATATTGCTCCCTCGTTCACCCTTGAGAATAGCATGACGACCGGCGCATCCAGTCAATTCAGGGGGTAGCGATCAACTCGTGTTGGCGCAGCTGTGCGACGAGTTGGACGATGTCGCGCAGAGCCTCCTCCTCGCTCACTTCGTATTGCGCGGCGATATGATGCGCGACCGCTCCGAAATCGTCGCCGGCCTCCAGACGACGCCAAATTTCCGCACCGACGGCGTCGAGCCCAAAGTATTCACCCTTGCCGAACTCGAGCAGGACGATCTCGTCGCCGAACGCGCGCGCATACACGCTCGGTCCGATGGTCACGCGCAAACGCGGGTCGAGCGAATCACTCATGGCTTTCCTCTGCTCGCCGCCTCTGCGACGAGGTTTGCTGTAGTCTGCAACAGGTCGAGCCGATGCGGACGCTCGAGCCGTACGATGGGTGTCCGTTCGACGAGCTCGGCGA
>JAYSXP010000125.1:0-6108 GCA_043717125.1 Polyangiaceae bacterium
CGTGCCGGCGATCGGGAACGACATCGTCGGCGCGTGGAAGCCGTAGTCCATGAGGCGCTTCGCGACGTCGTCGACCTCGATGCCCGCGCTCTTCTTGAAAGGGCGAACGTCGAGAATGCACTCGTGCGCGACGTGGCCCTTCTTGCCCCGGTAGACGACCGGGAAGTGCTTGCCGAGCCGATGCGCGATGTAGTTCGCGTTGAGGATGGCGACCTTCGTAGCCTCCGTGAGGCCCTCGCCGCCCATCATCTGGATATATGCCCAGGAGATGAGGAGGATGCTCGCCGAACCCCAGGGCGCCGCCGAGACTGCGCCGACGGCATCTTTACCGCGGGCCTCGACCACGGGCTTCGCGGGGAGGAACTTCGCGAGATGCGCGGCGACGCCGATCGGTCCCATGCCGGGACCGCCACCGCCGTGCGGGATGCAGAACGTCTTGTGCAGGTTCAGGTGACAGACGTCGGCGCCGATGTCGCCGGGGCGGCACAGGCCGACCTGGGCGTTCATGTTCGCGCCGTCCATGTACACCTGGCCGCCGTGCTCGTGGACGATCTGGCAGACCTTCTTGATCTCCTCCTCGAAAACGCCGTGGGTCGAGGGATACGTGACCATGAGCGCCGCGAGCTTGGACGCGTTCGCCTTGGCCTTCTCCTCGAGGTCGGCGACGTCGATGTTTCCGCTCTCGTCCGTGCGGACGACGATGACGCTCATTCCGCACATCACGGCGGTCGCGGGGTTCGTGCCGTGCGCCGACGCAGGAATGAGAACGACGTTGCGGTGGCCTTCCCCGCGCGTCTCGTGGTGCTTCTTGATGACGAGCAGGCCCGCGTACTCGCCCTGCGCGCCCGCGTTCGGCTGGAGCGAGATGGCCGGAAAGCCAGTGCACTCCGACAGCTCGTGCTCGAGCTCGCTGAACAGCTGCGCGTAGCCCTTGGTCTGCGCGAGCGGCACGAACGGATGGATCGCGTTCCACGACGGGTCGGTGATGGGCATCATCTCCGCGGTCGCGTTCAGCTTCATCGTGCACGACCCGAGCGGGATCATCGAGTGAGCGAGCGACAGGTCACGGCTCTCGAGCTTGCGCATGTAGCGCAGCATCGAGGTCTCGGAGTGGTGGATGTTGAAGACCTCGTGCGTGAGGTATTCGCTCTTGCGGACGAGGGCGGCGGGGATCGCCCGGCGCGAGACCTCGGCGACCGTCTCGAGGTCCTCGATCTTCTTGCCGTCGGCGAAGAGGTCGACGATGTCGCCAAGGTCGTGGGGCGTGGTCGTCTCGTCGATGGCGATGGAGAGGCTCGTGGGGCCGAGGCGGCGGAGATTGATGCGGCGCTTCGCGGCGCTCGCGAACCAGCGCTGCACTTCGCTTTCGGTGCCCTCGACGCGGATCGTGTCGAAGAACGCCTCGTGGACGACCTTCACGTTGAGGCGCGTGACGCCGTCGCGAACGGCGCAGGCAGATGCGTGTACTTTCTCTGCAATTGCGTGGATGCCCTTCGGGCCGTGGTAGACGGCGTACATGCTCGCGACCACTGCGAGCAGAGCCTGCGCGGTGCAGATGTTGCTCGTCGCGCGCTCGCGGCGAATGTGCTGCTCGCGTGTCTGGAGCGCCATGCGGAGCGCGGGCTTCTTGTGGGCGTCCTCGCTGACGCCGATGATGCGGCCGGGCATCTTGCGGACGAAGTCGGCCTTGAGCGCCATGTACGCGGCGTGCGGGCCACCGTAGCCGAGAGGAACGCCGAAGCGCTGGGTGCTGCCGACCGCGACGTCTGCACCGAATTCGCCGGGCGGAACGAGGAGCGCGAGGCCGAGGATGTCGGCGGCGACGATGAAGAGCGCGTCGGCCTTGTGAGCGGCCTCACCGAAGGAGGTGTAGTCGATGATCTCGCCGTCCGTGGCGGGGTACTGCACGAGCGCGCCGAACGCGCCGAGCTTCGCGAGGTCGACCGACGCGTGGTCGCCTACTTCGACGACGATGCCGACCGCACCGGCGCGCGTGCGCAGGACGTCGAGCGTCTGCGGGTGGCACCGGTCGGAGACGAAGAAGGTCTTCTTCTCCACGCTACCTGCCCCCTCTTGGCCCCCCTTGAACTCGTACGCGAGGTGCATGGCCTCGGCAGCGGCGGTCGCCTCGTCGAGGAGTGATGCGTTGGCGATGGGCAGACCGGTGAGGTCGATCACCATCGTCTGGAAGTTGAGGAGCGCCTCGAGGCGCCCTTGCGCGATCTCCGCCTGGTAGGGCGTGTACTGCGTGTACCAGCCGGGGTTCTGGACGATGTTGCGCAGGATGACCGGCGGGGTGACCGTGCCCGAGTAGCCCATGCCGAGGTACGAGCGCCAGACCTCGTTCTTGGCGCCGAGCTCACGCGCGCGCTCGAGCAGTGCAGCCTCGGTGAGGCCGGCCGGGAGCTTCAGGCGGTTCGTCATGCGGATCGACGCCGGCACCGTCTCCGACACGAGCGTATCGAGCGATGCGAGGCCCATGGCCTTCAGCATGCGCGACTGCTCGTCGGGGCTCGGGCCGATGTGGCGGCGAACGAAAACGTCGGGGTGCGCGAGAGGATTCGACGGCAACGACATTGTCCGTATCTCTAGCGCCAACCGCGGCAGGAGAGAAGGATGCTCCGCCGGCTGCTGAGCTCGACGGCCGTGCGCAAGAGGAGATTCGGGCACGGGCACGGGCACGTGGAGACGAGAATCGAGCGAACGCCGGCCCGTCGCATCGTCGACAACCCTCGCGAGGGGAAGCAACCCTTACGAGTGAAAGCTCACAGCCGCCGCGCACCCAGGCGTGTCTGCGGCGCGCGGCGCCGTTCGCCGACGGCGATCACGCCGGGCAGGTCGCATCACGGGGAGGCTCGGCGAAGCCGAGGGGCGGAGCCCTACTAGAACCCGCCGGGCTTGATGCCTTCCGAGTCGCCGCCGATCGACTTGAAGTCGGGCTTCATGCGGGCCTGCTTCACGTTGTGCCAGTCGCTGCCGGTCTCGTCCTCGTCGAGGCCGAACTGGCCGTCGAGCATCGGGCGATCTTCCTTGTCCATCTTGTACTGGAAGTAGCCCTTGCCCTTGGTGGTGGCGCTGACGCCGACCATGCCGACCGTGTGCTCCTTCCACGTATAGTGCAGGACGTTGCCGCTCTTGGTGCCGCTGAGCTCGCCCCACTTGCTCTGGTCGGCACGCTTCCAGCGACCGACGACGTTCGAGCCTTCCTCGACGATGTGGAGGTACCCGTACACCGGGTGGAAGTAGACGCCGGTCCACGACTCGCCTTCGGGCATCGGCCCCGATGCGACCTTGGCGTGCTTGACCTCCTGGCCGTCGCCGCATCCTGCAGAGACGACGGAGACGGTCCCGACGATCGTGAGGAGCGCAGCGGCGCGGGCGGACGACAGAACGAAGTTGAGAAGGCTCATGGCGGTGCGAAGTGTACGTCAGCGCTTCGTGAACGTGAAAGCCTCTTTGGTGGAGAGGTCCGTGAGGGTCAGGATCGTGTCCTGAGCCGTGAACTGGAGCTGCGCCCCGGCCCCGGTCGCAGGGCAAAGCTGGGTCTCGGCGAAGGTGGATCCGCTCGCCGAAAACGCGCTCCGCGTGACCGTGGTGGTGGTGGTCTTGCCGGTGCCGCCCAGGTCGATGACCTCGTCGACCTTCCCCGCGCCAATCCGCATCGAGGCCTTCGCCGTGATGCCAGTCGGCCCGGCCACCCCCGCCGCCCCGACGAAGACGGCGTAGGCGGTCAGATCGTAGGTACCTTCGACGACGGTACCGCCGATCGCGGTCGGCGGGTCGCCCTGCACGCCGGTGCGATCGACGAGCTGACCCGTGTTCGCGAGGTCGGCGCAGACGCCACCGTCGGCGCCGCCCTCCACGGTGGACGTTCCGCCATCTCCCCCTCCTGCGCCGCCGCCCGAGACTAGCGGAGGTGTCCCCGACACCACGGCGGTCCCTGGCTTCTGCGGCGGATCCGAGCAGGCCGCCACGACGCCGAAACCGAGCACCCCCCAAGCAAACCATCGAGACATCCGTGGACCCTAGCGCCTGGCTTCGATGAGGGCCAAGCACTCGTAGGTCGCGATCTCCGCGCCGCAGTTCAGAGCTGCACGTCGGCCCAGAGCACCGCGAGATCGAGCTCGACGGCGTCGAACGGCTCGGCGCGAACCCGCGCATCGTCCGCCCACGTCGCCATGATCACGTACTTCTCGCGCTCGAGCCGGAGCACCTCGACGGTGCGCGCGATGGGATCGACCAGCCAGACGTGCTTGACCCCGGAGCGCGCGTAGATCGGCACCTTCTTCGCGCGATCGAGCTTCCTCGTCGAATCAGAGAGCACCTCGCAGGCCCAGTCGGGCACGAGATCGAAGTAGGGCAGCTCGTTCGTCATCACGGGCATTCGCTCACGCCGCCACCCGGCCATGTCCGGCACGAGGATGTCCTCCACGACATGGAGCTCAGGCTCGTCGAGCAGGATCCAGCCGCCGGGACCGCCGCGCCCACGTTTGAATGCTGGGCCGAGCTCCTCACCGAGCGCGCTTGCCGCTGCGGTGTGCGGCTTCGCGGGCCGCGGAAATAGGGTCAGCTCGCCATCGATGACCTCGGCGACCTTCTCCGGCGGGGCCGCGAGGACATCCTCGTAGGTCGCGCGGCGTCGTTCGATCATGGCTCCGAGTATAGCGGGTGCCGGAAGCGTCGCCATGCGGCGCCTCAAGCAGGACGCGTGCCGCATGCCGGCGCAAACAATCTCGCGCGCTTGCTCCTCATGACCCTATGTCCGGGACAGAGGCGCGAGTGTCCGCGGCCAGCTCACTTCTTACAGACGGCGGCGGCGCGGCCGAATTGCGGAACAAGCTCCTCGTAGCTCTCGATGCGGCGGCCCGTGAACTCACCGTCGATCTGGTAAAAGAAGCGATTGCTCACGGTCGGGATCGCGGCATACGCCTCCGAGTCGGTCGGCATGTTGCCGAAGCCGAACGTCGGGACGAGGCCCTTCGCGGCGAGCATCCTGATCTCCTCTTTCTTGAACTCCGCGGCGCCGCCGTTCCCGACGGGCCCGAGCTCCCACGTCGTCGTGTGGATGATGCCGGGCGGGAAACCGTGGGCGTCGAGGAACTCACGCGTTCGCCCCACCAGCCACTCCGGTCGCGCGGTCAGATACATCGGGCGATAGCCCTTCGCCGCAAGTGCACGCAGTGCCTCGGGCGCTCCGGGATGAGTCCCGGCGGTCACGCCGACGAGGAGCGCGGCGTACTCGACGTTCTCCGACGAGCTCAGCGTGCCGTCGACGTCGGAGACGAAGATCGGAGTCTTCGGCGGGACGACGTCGATGAAGAGCTCGGTCGACGACCCGTCGCCCTGCACCACGAGGCGCACGCGGTGCCGGCCGGGACCGAGACGCCGCGCTTCGGGGATGTCGAACATCACGCGACCGCCGTTGTCGGTGACACCTTCGACGGCGCCACGCGGGTCGCTCCCCTTCGTCGTCGTGGCGGTGCCGAGCGCTTCCCACTCGCTCGCGCAGTCGCGCTGTACGAAGATGTCGACATCCTCGTCCTCGAGGAACGTGTCGGTGATCCCGTACGCGAAGTGCGCGAGGACCGTCTGCCGTGCGCCGGGGCTCACGAAGAGATCACGACCGTGATGATTCGACGGGCTCGGCAGACCCGAGACGGGATCGGTGCTGACGAGCGCGGGCGTCTCGATCCAGTGGCGCCATGAACGAAGCTCGGTCCGCGGACCTGGCGGCGCCGCGCACTCGAGCGTCGGCAAGCACGGTTTCACCGCGTCGACGTTCGCTTCGACCTGCCCGGTCTCGTCCCCGGAAGAGGCCGAGCAACCGACCGTCAGCAGGACGAAGCTCGCGAAGAGACGGCGCATGGGCCCTCGCTACGCAAGGATGAGGCCAGGTAAGCAAATGTAATCTTTCGCTGGATCGCCCCACTTTTCTGCCCGTTCCAACGTCTCGTGGATCACGAGAGTCTCACCAGACAGGAGCCCGGAGTCGGGCTCAGGCGTCGCCACGCCCCGTCGCGAGCCCTCAGGCCTGCGCGTCGTCGCTGCCCTCTTCCTCGAGGGCGGCTCCGTGGCACTTCTTGAATTTCTCGCCGCTGCCGCACGGGC
>JAYSXP010000126.1:0-6090 GCA_043717125.1 Polyangiaceae bacterium
GTGTGAGACGCGGGGCTGCCGTCAGGCGCCGGGGTGGGCGAGTCGCCGGGCACCGACTTTGGCTTGCAACCCACGCTGCCCACGGACCCGATCAGTAGAGGCAGCGAAAGAACGAGGGAAAGAGTCGAACGTCGCAACGGCATGGCTACCTCTGGCTGAGGGCTCCTCGGCTCGATCGACGTCCGAACAACCCTTACTTATTGCAGCACAGCGTACGGCTGGCTCAGGTCTTCGCGGCCTGCTTCGACTTCTCGACGAACCTCATCCGCAGATCGAAGAGCACCTGGGCGAGCAGACGTTCCTCGTCACCCGTCAGGTTGCTCTTCGTCTTCTCCTCGAGCATCCCGAGGATGTCGATGTTTTGCTTCGCGAGACCGAGGTCGACGTGCGCCGTCTCGTTCGTGTCCGGATCCGGTGCCTCACCGAGGTGCATCAGCGCTGAATGACTGAGCGAGAGCACGAACGTGGCGAAGTCGATCTGAGGGAGCGTCTCGTGATCGCTCATGACTTCCCCAGCGCTCACGCGGGTGCGTTCGAGGGCTCGTGGTCGCCGTCGACTTCGTCCTCGTCGTCCTCGTCGTCAAGGGCGGCGTCGTGCTCGACGACGGCAGCCGGCGGCGGCGCGAGGGCAGGCTGCGAGGTGCCGAACGCCTCTGAGTGCTCGGCGAGATCGGGGAGGCCGGCGATGTACTTGTCGACGTCCTTCTCGGTAACGGTGCCAGCCTTGAGGTTGCGCTCGCGCACGCGGACGTCGAACGTCCACGGATTCGTCTTCTGCGTCATGGGCTCCCGTTTAGCCTCGGCAAGGGCGGGCCGCAAGGCGTCTCAGGACGGTTTTTTCGAGGACAACTGCACGAGATCGCCGGTTTTCGGGCCGGGCGAGTGGCTGTGCCCGTCATGGGAGTGGTCGTGGGTGGGGTCGTCGCAGCCCTCCTCGTCGTACCCGGCCTCGTCGAAGCCGGCCGCTGCCTCCGCGATCTCCTCGTCGGTCGCCTGGGCGACCTCCTTGACCACGACCGCGTAGCGCAGGGTCACCCCGGCGAGCGGATGGTTGGCGTCGACCACGATGGTGTCGGTCTTGATCTCGACCACGCGCATCGGGACCTCGTCACCATCCGGGGATTCGGCCACGACCTCGTCGCCGATCGCGACCTTCTTCGGATCGGGGAAATCGCCGCGGTCGATCTCGAGGACGAGCTCGTCGTCGCGGTCTCCGAAGCCCTCGTCCGGGCTCACGGTGACGTCCTTCACGGAGCCGACCTCGAGGCCCATCAGGGCAGCTTCGAGCCCCGGAACGAGCATGCCGTAGCCGTGCACGTAAACGATGGGCTCGCCGTCCTCGGCGTCGCTCGAATCGAGGACCGTGCCCTTCTCGTCCTTGAGCGTGTACTCGAGCACGACGCGGGCGTTCGGCTGGATCGTCTTCATGGCGGCTCCTCTACTACAACTAGATCGCGTCGGGTCCGGCGATGTGCCCGACGATGGCGCTCGCGGCGATCACGAGCGGGCTCGCGAGGTAGACCTTGCCAGGACCACTGCGACCCGGAAAATTGCGGTTGATCGCGCTCACGGTGACCTGCTCGGGCGAGTCACTGACGCCGGGCCCCGCCTTGATGCACGCGCCGCACGACGGGTCGACGAGCTCGGCGCCGGCGGCCTCGAAGACGGCCAGGTAGCCCTTCTGCTCGGCGTACCGACGGATGTCCTGCGAGCCGAACTGGATGTAGAGGTGAACGCCCTCCTTCACCCGCTTGCCCTTCTTCACCGCAAGGGAGAGGACGGATGCGTACATGTCCATGTCGGCCTTCTTGCCTCCCGTGCACGAGCCGCCGTAGGCGATGTCGATCTTCACGTCGTGCCCGCCCGACGCGGCCGCCAGATCCGTCAGCGGGATCCCGTTGCGGGGGTCACCGGGGGTGGCGACCATGGGGGTGATCGCGGCGAGATCGATCTCGAACGTCGCCAGGTACTCGGCGCCCGGGTCGGCCTTGACGATGCGGGCGCGAACGTCCGCAGCCGCGAGCCCGCGCTGCGCGACGAGGTAGTCGACGACGACGTCGTCGGCCTCGATGATCCCGGTGAAGCCTCCGGCCTCGACCGCCATGTTCGTGAGCGTCGAGCGCTCGTCGAGCGACATGCTCGTGATGCCGTCACCCGCGAACTCGAGGACCTTGCCGATCCCCTTCCCCGTCTTGAAGAACTCGGAGCTGAGGACGTGGAGCATGACGTCCTTCGCGCAGACGCCCGGCTTCGATTTGCCCTTCAGGACGAAGCGCGCCGTCTCCGGCACGGTCACGCGAACGTCCTTCGTGTACCAGGCGTTCGCCATGTCGGTGGAGCCGACGCCGAACGCGAAGCAGCCGAGCGCGCCCGCCATGCACGTGTGCGAATCAGTGCCCGCCACGAGCTGACCGGGGAGAGCGATCTCCTCGATCACCTTGTTGTGACAGATGGCCTCGGAGCCGACGAGCTTTCCGTCGCGGTGGACCTCGCCGTAGAGCTTCACGCCCTGGCGCTTCGTGAAGTCCTCCTGCACGGTCGCGAGCTTCTCGGCCTGCTCCTTGAGGCCCATGTCGCGATGAGCCTTGGGCATGACGAGGTCGAGGAACGTGAGGTGATCGCGAAACGCCCATACGGAGGCCGGATCGGTGACCGTCGCGTCCTTGCCCATCTCGGCGACGAAGAGCGACTCGGCCATCGGCGTGACGTACTCGTGCGAGAAGCGAACGTCGGTGCGCGCGAAAAAAGCGTCGCCCGGCTTCACGGCGGGAACGCCGGTCACGCCGGTGCGGGCGTCCGTGATGACGTGCGCGGCGAGGATCTTCTCGCAGACGGTCATCGGGCGCGCCGCGGTCGTGATCGTCGGGGGCGTCGTCTGACCTTTGAGTCGCGCGCGGTTGTACGCGAACAGGCCACCGTGCTCGACGATGCCCGCGCTGATCGGGTCGAGCCCCTTCGTGAACTCCGAGACCGGGATGGCCTCCCCCTTCTCGATGCGCTCGATGAGGCCGAAGTCCGTCGAGGTGAGGAGGCCGATGTTCTGCGCGTTCTGGCGGTAGATCTTCTCGATGCTCTTGGCGATGACGAGCTGCACGCCCGCTTTGAGCTCGCTGTAGGGCGCCGTCTCACGGCTCGAGCCGCAACCCTTCGAGATGCCACTCACGATGACGCCGAAGCCGCCGGCCTTGATCGCGTCCTTGCCGATCTTGCCGCCGCGGAGCCCGACCAGGCAGTACCGAGCGAGGGTCTCGTCGTAGTAGTAGCAAACCCAACCGGGGGTGATCTCGTCGGTCGAGATGTTCGAGACGAGCGGGCGCTCCGCATCGAACGTGAGGTTGCCTCGCGAGGGCCCGAGCTGCTTTTCGAGAAGGGCGGCGTCCTCCGTGATGTACAGGATGCGTCCCTCGATGCGGCGTGACTCGGTCTTCGGGTCCATGTTCGACGCGATCTTTAGCACGGCTGAGCGCTCGTTCCGATGGCGCGCGCGGCGGTTTTCGCGCTAAATCGCCGGGCCAGTGCCGCTGCCCCGTCCCACGTCCGTCGCCGTCGTGACCACGAGCTATCCGTCCGACGACGGGGACCCGGCCGGGCACTTCGTCAAGACCGAGGTGGAGGACCTCGAGCACGACGGGCACCGCGTCACCGTGATCACGCCCGAAGCCGGCGGCGCCTTCGGGTGGCCGGGTGCCGCGTTTCGACTTCGCGAGAAGCCGTGGCGCGCGTTCGAGATGGCGGGGTGGATGCGACGTGCCGCCTCGCAGCTTCGTGCCGCGCAGCCCGACCGGGTCATCGCGCACTGGAGCGTACCCTCGGCGTTCCCGGTGGTGACCTCTGCGGGCCTCGACGGCGTACCGCTCGAGATCGTGTCGCACGGCGGCGACGTCAGGCTCCTCGCCGCGAGCCCCGCCGCCATCCGGCGGAAGATCATGGATCGGCTCGTGAGCCGCGCGACGACCTGGAGGTTCGTGTCCTCGTCGCTTCTCGAGAAGCTCGCGCTCGTTCTCGACGAGAAGCGGGCGGCGGCGCTCCGCGCGATCTCCGTCATCGCGCCGAGCCCGCTCACGATGCTCGACGTCGGTGATGAGGTGCGCGCACGCCGGAGCGCGCTTGGCTCTCGGCCGCTCTACGTCTGCGCCGGCCGGCTCGTGCGGAGCAAGCGCGTCGACCGCGTGATCGACTACGTGGCGAGCCGTCGCGCCGGCAAGCCGCTGCTCATCGTGATCGGCGACGGCCCCGAGCGCGAACGACTCGAGCTGCTCGCGCGAAACTGGGCGATCGACGTGCGCTTTCTCGGCAACACGCCCCGCCGCGAGACACTCGCGTGGATCGGCGCCGCCGACGAGCTCGTCCACGCGTCGATCGCCGAGGGCATGTCCACGGTGATGCGCGAGGCCGAGCAGCTCGGTGTGAAGATCACGGTGCTCTGAGCGAGCTCGGGCGCGCGCGCGGCGGTCGGAGGAGGCTCAGCGCCTCGATCTCCGACATCACGGCGCACACGAAAGCCTCGACGATCTTCCGCCCTTTTTCGCGGGTCGCGAGCGTCGGGTCGCCCCATGTGCCGGTCGGGGAGTACGTGCCCGGCCCCGCCGGATTGCGCGTGAGCCCGCCGGTGCCCTGAGGCACGTAGTCCTTCACGGCCTTGGTCATGTCGACGCGATCGGGCGCGAGGACCAGCATGATCGACGTCTCGATCTCGTCGGCGTGCGTTCCGCCTTGCTGCTCGGCGACCTCGCGCTCGACAGAGGCAAGCGCCTGCAGGACGTCCGTGTAGCGGAGGAGGATGCCTTCCTCTGCGAGCTCGAGCGCCGCGGGCTCGAGCGCACGCACGGTCGAGACCCCGGTATTCAGCGCGTAGAACCGACGCGGGCCGTGCTTCGCGATCGAGCGGACGACGTCGACCGTGAGGTCGCGCGCCGTCTCCAGGCGCAGCGTCGTCGAGCCTGGGTACTCCGCGAAGGCTGGATAGAAGTGGTACGTGAGCGTCGGCGCGATCACGACGCCCACGCGATCGGACTCCGCGAGGAGACGCGCGTAACCATCGGCGAGTCGCTCGTCGTTGTCGAGCCGCAGGTGCGGCCCGTGCTCCTTCGCGGCGGCGCCGACCGGCAGCACGACGATCGCGTCAGGGCCCAGGACCTTCTCGGCCTCGAGCCACGTGAGATCACGCAAGAACACAGCCCCCATGGCGGGCAGCCTAGCAGAAGCGAATCTGCCGGCCGCGCGGGGCCACACGGGATTCAAGCCTCGGCTGAGGCCGTCGCACTGCAGGCGCGAGGCCTCAGCCGAGCGGTCGAATCACTGTCCCTTGCGCTGGAAGGCGGGGACGTCCCAGTCGGTGTCGAACGCGGGGAAGTTCGACGACGCGCGCTCGCGCGACGGAACGCGGGTGCTCGCGGGGACCGTGCGCGACTCGGAGGGCGCCGGGATACGGCGGCTCGAGAACGCCGGGGCCGTCTCGCTCACGCGGGACGCCGCCTGGGGCGCCTGCTGGAACGACGGCTGCTGCTGGAAGACGGGGGCGTGCGAGCGCGAGGGGTGCGCCGGGTGAGACATGTGCTGGCTCGCCTGGGGCGCGTACTGCATCGACGCGACCGTCTGCGGCGGCTGCATCGAGAGGCGCGCGCCCTCGTTCATGCTCGCCATGCGCTCGACCGCCTCGAAGCCCGTCGCGATGACCGTCACCTTGACGTTCTCGCCGAGGGCCTCGTCGATGCTCGCGCCGAAGATGATGTTCGCATCCTCGTGCGCCATCTCCTGAACGAGGCTCGCCGCCTCCTGGATCTCGCGCATCTTGAGGTCGGGGCCGCCGACGATGTTGATGAGCACGCCCGTGGCGCCGTCGACGGAGATGTCGTCGAGGAGCGGCGAGCTGATGGCCATCTCCGCGGCGAGACGCGCGCGGTTGTTGCCCTTGGCGATGCCGGTGCCCATGAGCGCGCGGCCCATCGATGCCATGACCGTCTTGACGTCGGCGAAGTCGACGTTGACGATGCCGTTCTGCGTGATGAGGTCCGAGATGCCCTTCACGGCCTGGAACAGGACCTCGTCCGCCTTGCGGAACGCGTCGATGAAGGAGAGGTCCTCCTCGCC
>JAYSXP010000127.1:0-17299 GCA_043717125.1 Polyangiaceae bacterium
TACCTCGGCACCGGCAAGTGCACGAACCCGCTCTTCGCGTCGAAGCTCCCCCGCGGCCAGGGCGAGGAGATCTGCAATCTGCCGCGCGGTACGCGCTCGTCGGACCTCATCTTCTTCGCCGTCGTCGGCGGCGTCCCGAACAACCTCCTCCACTTCGATGCGGCCGACACGGAGAAGAGCCGCATCACGAACGACGACTGGGTCAAGATCCTCGGTCAGGAGCCCGGTCGCTACAACTACACGGGCCTCGACCCGCACATGATCGAGTCGAAGGGCGCACGCCCGGGCCTCCCGGCGCCGAGCAGCACGCGCGGCGACGACGGCACCGACGCGGTCCATGGCCGCGAGTGGGACACCGGCGGAAACGATCTCCAGTACGCCTGCACGTTCGAGCTTCCGACCGTGAAGGCCTGCACCAATGCGGAAACGTCGTGCGACTGCGCCGACCCCGCGAAGAACCCGCCGCTCTGCGGACCGACCCTCGGCCAGCAGACGCGCGCCAAGGCGTACCCGACCGTTCGCGAGTTCATGGCCGTCCGCGCGCTCGGCGACCAGGGTGTCATCGCCTCGCTCTGCCCGATCACGCTGAAGGGCGACAAGCAGAACCCGAGCTACGGCTATAACCCCGCCGTCAAGGCCATCGTCGACCGCCTCAAAAACGCGCTCACCACGCAGTGCCTCCCGCAGCAGCTCTCGCGCGAGACGGCGGTCCCGCCTGCGCAGCCCGGTCCGGACGAGGGCAAGGTGCCTTGCCTCGTTCTCGCGCAGCTCGGTGAGGTCACCGACTCGTGCGCCGCGCAGGGCCTCAAGCCGCCGGATTCGGCGATCCTCGCGAAGTTCCTCGAGCAGCAGAAGGTGGAGTCCGGCGATACCAAGGATGGCGGCACCGACTTCTCGAAGCTTCCGGTCTGTCAGCTTCCGCAGAAGGCCGTCCCCGCGGGCGCGAGCTGCGACAGCGACCCGGAGAAGGTGTGGTGCTACGTCGAGAACGGAGCCACCGCGAGCCCCGCGGGTCGTTGCCCGCAGGCGCTCATCTTCTCCGGCGCGACCGGCGCCCTCGCCGGCGCGAAGTTCAGCCTCCAGTGCATCCAGCTATACGACGCTGGTGCAGCGGCTGCCGACCCGAAGGCTGCCGACCCGAACGCGAAGCCGTAACGCACACCGCACGGAGCTCGAAGAGCCCACTCACTGCAGGCCCGCCTGGATACCCCGCCACGAGTGGCCCGGGTATCTGCGCGGGCCTCGGTCGTTTCAGGACCGCGCGTCTCGAATCTTTCCCCATGGCCGGCCCGAAGAAGACCATCCTGATCATCGAGGACGAGCCCCACATCGTGATGGGGCTTCGCGACTCACTCGAGTTCGAGGGCTTCGGCGTGATCTCCGCGGGAAAGGGCAAGGACGGCATCCAGCTCGCGCGTGCCGAGAATCCCGACGCCGTCATCCTCGATCTCATGCTGCCGGACGTGAACGGTTATGCCGTCTGCGAGGAGCTACGGCGCATCTCACCGTTCATGCCGATCATCATGCTGACGGCGCGCTCGCAAGAGACCGACAAGATCCGCGGCCTCGACGCCGGCGCTGACGACTACGTCACGAAGCCGTTCAGCGTGAACGAGCTCATCGCGCGCATGCGCGCCATCTTTCGCCGTGTCGCGCGTCCGAGCGCGGCGCCCGAGGTCGTCGAGATCGGCGAGGCGAAGGTCGGCTTCTCGACGCATACGCTCAAGGTCGGCGGCGTCGAGCACGCTCTCTCGTTCTACGAGGTCGAGCTCCTTCGTTTGCTCGTCGAGCGCATCGGTCAACCGGTGAGCCGCGACGAGATCCTCCAGAAGATCTGGGGTCTCGAGGCGGCGCCCACGAACCGCACCGTCGACAACTTCATCGTGAAGCTCCGCAAAAAAATCGAGAAGCACCCCGACAAGCCGGTGCACATCCTCACGGTCTACGGCTACGGCTACAAGCTCGCGGCTCTCGAGTAGGGCTTCGCCCATTCGCGCGAGCCTCGTACGTGAAGCGAACCAGAGGGTCCAATCAGGGAAGGATCCGGAAGACGACGCGCCGGTTCTTCGCGCGCCCCTCCTCGGTCTCGTTCGTGTCGATGGGCTTCTTGCTTCCGAGCCCCGCGCTCTCGAGGCGTTCCTTCGCGATGCCGTGACCGACGAGCCACGCCTCGACCGACGCTGCGCGGTGCTTGCTCAGGTCGTCGTTGTACGCCGCGTCGCCGGTCGAGTCGGTGTGCCCTTCGATACGAAGCCGGTCGATCTCCGGATGCTCGTCGAGGGTCCGCTTCACCGCGCCGAGGACGGCGTCGCTGCCGTCGAGGAGCTCCGCGCTGTCGGGGGCGAATCGGAGCTCTTCCTCGATGCGGATCTCGTTCTCCGTCACGACCGCGAGAGGCCGCTCATGCTTCGTCGTCTGGCCCGGGTGACCGCCCTCGAAGCCTTCCCAGGATGTGCGAGGCTCGGGTCCGTCACCGGTCGGGCTCTGTCGAGCAGGCGCGCTCGTGACCCACTCGAGCGACGCGACGCCGCGCAGGACCGGCGCGCCGTAGCCGTGCCCGAGGCCGCCGCCGATGCCCGCGCCTACGCGCAGATTCTCGATGACGTCGTAGTGCGCACCGAAGAGCCACTCCGCAGGCGTCTCGCGCGACCCGAGGAACGTCGCGCCTCCAGTGAACGCGCTCGCGGCGAAGATCTCCGGGCCGACGACGAGCCGGCCGTTGCGCGTGCGAAGACCTGCGCCCGCCGCCGCGAAGAGCTCGCTGCCCAGCTCGCGACCTGCGTACGCGTCGTCGCGCGTGCGATAGACGAGCGCGACGCGCGCCGCCCAGACCAGCACGTCGAACGCGCCCGCAGCGAGGACCTGCGGAGCGAGGCGCACCGAGCCGTCGCTCGTGAACTGCGAGCGCAGGCCGGTCGGCAGCCAGCCCCGAACGCCGACAGCGAGCGAGAACGGCTGACCGTGATCGCCCGCGACGCGGACGTCCGCCGCGAGCCTGACGTCGCCGAACGAAGGCGCCGTCGACGGTGCCAGCGTCACGCCGTCGATGGTCGCGCTCTCGCCCTGCTGGTAGAGCGCGATCGGTGCGTCGAGCGCGAGGCGCAGTCTCCCGGCAAGAACGACGGAGCCGCCGACGTGTACGATCGTCTGATGGCGAACGAGCGCGCGGCGCTCGGCGCCCGTCGCGTCGTAGACGACGAGAGGCTTGTACGCGTAGTCGAGCGTCGCGCCCGCCGCCGCGCTGCCGGCGCGCAGATCGAGCGAGTCGACGACGAAATGCTGGCTGCCGCGCTCGGCCGGCTCGAAGCGATCGACGGCGAAGCCGGTGCGCGACTGCGCCTGGCTCGTCGTTGCGACGAGCGAGAGCGTCGCCGTTGCGAGCAAGGTGACGTGCTTCTTTCGCCTCGGCGCTCGCACGAGCCGGACTTTCCCTCGCGAACGAAGAGGACGCAAGGCGCCGTCTCGCGAGCCGCAGGCGAAGAGTTTGCGCGTGCTCGTTGTCCGGGTTGCTTCGCGTCACGGGGAGTCGGAGTATGAAGCTCGCCGCCATGCTCGCTCGTCGTAGCTTGCTCGCCGCGCTCGCGGTCGTCATGACGGCGAGCGCCTGGTCGCTCGACACGCATGCGAGCAGTGGTCCCGGCTGCGAAGCGGGAGCGCCCTGCGCGGACGGCGACCACGACGGCTACGTGGCCTGCGCGTGCGCGCCTCCAGGTGTCCCTTGCGACTGCGATGATACGGATCCGACTGCATTTCCAGGGGCCCCGGAGCGATGCGACGCGCCGAAGGATCAGAATTGCGACGGCGTCCTGCGCAAGCCTTGTGGCGACAAGCGGGGCTGCCTCGGCGGCATGTGCGTCCAGGAGTGCGTTCCGCTCGACGACTTCGGATGCGGCATCGGCAACCGGTGCGAGGCCCAACCGAGCGGAGAGCGCCTCTGCGCGGGACCCGACTGCACGGCGTTCGGATGCCTCCCCGGATTCACCTGCGACGACACCAAGGTCTGCGTCGCCGACTGCACGCCCGACGTGAAGTGCCCATCCGGCCAGCTCTGCCGGGGAACGAACTGCGCCGATCCGTGCGACGGCGTCGTCTGCGGGGGCGGATCGTCGTGTCGCGCGGGACAGTGCGTCGCCTCGTGCGATTGCCCAGGGGCCTCGCCCTGCGCGGCAGGGGAGGCGTGTGACACCAACGCGCCCGTCCCCCGCTGCGTAGAAGCGAGCTGCGTCGGCGTCGTGTGCAAGGGCGGCACACACTGCGCCGTGGGCGCATGCGTCGACGATTGTGCCGGCGTCGTGTGTCCGCCGAAGCGCCTCTGCAAGCACGTGACGCGGAGCGACGGCACGGAGCGTGGCGAGTGCGTCGACCTGTGTCCACTCGGGACCTGCGTGCTGCCGACCGTCTGTGACTGGCGGACAGGAGCGTGCGAGCCGTCGAAGTTCCCCGAGGCCGGGCTCGAGCCCGTGGACCTCGCCGGTGACAGTGACGTCCTCTTTGTGGCAGGCGCAGGCCTCACCTGCACCACGAGTGGCCTCGCGCGCGCATCCGCTACCGGCGTCTTCGGCGCGGTGCTCTCGTTCGCGCTGCTTCTCCTTCGTCGTCGCGCGCGCTGCCGCCGACCCTGAGCGACCTTCGGGAGCTCGTGCCGTGTGAGTCACACGGCGTGATTCAGTGCGGCGTGGTGACGGTCGCCCCGTCGTCCTCCGCGCACGAGACGAGGTCGAAGAGAATGAACTCGAGCGCCTTCTGCTGCGCCGTGAGCTCCTTCGTCTTGCAGCTCTCGGGAAACGGCCTGGTCGCGTCGTCCGCAAGGCCAGGCTCGCTCGAGGGGCCGTAGTGGACGTTGGTGTACGCGACGCGTCCGCACACCTGGTCCCCGGTCGCGCCGATCGGAGCGACGAAGGACAGGTGCTGGACGGCGGGTGCGGCAGGGAAGGCCGGGTTCTTGGCGCTCATCCACGCGAGCGCTCCCGCGCCCACTCCGTCGACGTCGTGCCGCGTATCGAAGACCGTGACCGCGCCCGCGTCGGTGAGCGCGCTCTGCGTCCCGAGCCACGCGCTCATCGCCGCCGCCTTCGAGAAGGCCGATCGGATCTCGACGTCGATCGGTGTCGTCCGCGGATCGCCGGCCGCCGGACCGAGCCGGTCGCTCCACAGCGCGACCCCTCGTGGTGCGGGGTCGGGTGAGCCGGAGAAGAACGTGTGGTGGAAGTGCGTGGCGAGCACGCGTCCGCCGATCTTGGCGTAGTCGTAGAGCGCCTGCTTCGCGGCAGGTGACTTGTGCTGCGCGTCGTCGTTTGGCGCGCCCTCGCACGCGAGGAGCACGGCGTCGTACTTCGCGAGAGCCGCGGGATCGGTCCACAGCGACTCTGCGCTCGGGAACGCGGCGCCGGTCGAGAGGCTCCCCGATGCGGCACGCGGCGCGCCCCCGTCCGCATCGTCGTAGCCGCCGCCGCGATAGAGATGGATGCGCGCTTCAGTCCCGGCGACCCCGAACTCTCCGTCGTCGATCCCGACCTTGCGGAGCAGGCATGGGAGCGGGTCATCCGCGCCCGTCGTGATCGCCATGCGCGGGATGTCACCTTCGCCCCGGTTGCGGGGGAGTCGGACGTCGAAGCGGGTCTCGGCGCACAGCGGCACTTCGGCGATCACGACGCTCCTGCGCCACTTCCCGATCTGCACCACGAGCGGGATGCTCTCTCCGGCAGGAACGTTGTCGAGCTCGAAGCGGCCTGCAGCATCGGTGCTCGTGATGCGGAGCGGCGCGCCCGGGTGTGAGGCGTTGCATCGCTCGCACGACGCGCCCTGGTCGAGCGCGGCGAGGGGGGCGTTCGGCACCCACACCACAGCGTTGAAGACAGGGCGCGTCCCCGACGGATCGTAGACCCTTCCAACGAGCCGCGTTCCCGCGGGGTCGTCGATGCAGTCCTTGATCTGGCACTCGAGGTTCGTGCATCGAACCGAGCTCTCGGGCGTGGCGTCGAAGTCGAAGGGGCTGGGGCCTGCCTCGGTGGCCGTCGCATCCCCGCCGTCGCTCCCGCACGCGGAGGTCGCGGCGGCGAAGATCGCGCCGGCCACGACGAGCGCTCCCACGAGCGCAACCGCTCCGGCCATCGATCTCGTCACGGTTTCGCGCGCCATCGTTGCCCTCACTTCCTGCGTCGGGTCAAGTCGCGGCTGATCGCCACGCGGCGATAGAGCTCCCCGTGCGGAGGCAGCTCGACGCGATCGGCCTGCGCGAGGATGGACACCGCGACGAGCTGCACCGATACCGGAAAATCGATACCAAGCGGCGGAGGCATCGTCATGCTGTCTCCACGCGGACCGCCGGGTGGTCCCTGGAGGACCCAGACGAGCTGGGCGGCCGCGTAGACCTCGATGCGCAGGTCGGCGTTGGGAGGGAATCCCGCCAGCGGGATCGGCTCCGCGATGCTCGAGTTCGTGTCGCTCACGGGCATCGGGAACAAGAAGTCGTTCCAGCGCGCGCCGTCCGCGACGACGCCGAGCTCGGTCCGGATCGACTGCGAGCCGTCCGGCGCGAGCACCGACGCGCGCGTCGATACGCGCTCCGGCGTGATGTCCGTCTGTGCGACGTTCATCACCAGAGCGAAGCCGAGCCCGTCGGGAGTTGCGGCGAGCGAGCCGAAGGGGCCGACGAGCAGCCTGGAATCTGCGCTCTGCACGACCGCCGAGGCACGCGTCCCGGCGACGAACGGGCTGTTCGCTCCGACCGGTGTCGAGACACCGAGGTGGACCTGCTGCACGGGCAGGGCAGGGCTCGAGGCCACGTCGATGTCGACGACCGCGTCCGTCCCGTGCGCGGGGACGTCGATGCGGAAGCTCTTCACGTGTCCAACGGTGAAGCCACCGGCGCTCTCCGCGAGCGGGACGGCCTCGTGCCCGAGCAAGACGAACGGCTGGTCCTTCGGTGCGCGCACGGCGTACGTCGTCGCTGCGGTCTCGGCGTCTCCGAGCCGGCGCACAGAGCTCGTCGAGAGGCCGACCGGGTTCGCGAGGTCCTTCTTCCCCGTGATCGCGCCGTGGATCTGGATGGCCGCCGCGCGGATCGTGCGGTCGAGGCGAGGCAGGACAATCGCGAGATCCTCCGCCGGCTTGCCGAACGTGTTCGGCCGTGCGCGTGCCGCGTCCGGCGTTGCATCGAGGCGCGTCACCAGCGTGTGGTCGACCGAGAACGCGCTGACGTGCACGGGGCCGCGCGTGAAGTCGACGTCGAACGTCACGTGACCGTCGCTCTCGGTCGTACGCACCACGCGCTCTCCGCCCGCGGACGGATCGAGCGCGACCCTCACGTGGGGGAGCGGCGCGCCCACGTGCTCCGTGGTCTCGCCCTCGTCGAACACCCAGACGGTGAACGGTGTCGTGGGCGACGCTGACGTCGACGACGAGCCGCACGCGCCGACGAGGAGTGCGAGCGCGACGAGCCGGAGGTCGAACAGGCTGCGCACGCCACGATCATCACGCACGACCGATCGCCATGCAAGGCGCCAAGAACGTCTCCAATGGCAACACAGGTCAAGCTCTGGCGGTCACGAGCCCGAAGACACGAACACGATCTCGACGCGAGCGTTCCGATCGCGATGCTTTGCGTCCTTCGGGTCGACGACGGGCGCCTTCGCGCCGGCCTGCTCGACCTTGACCTTGGCGCCCGGTATGCCACCCGCGACGAGCGCCTCTACGATCGCCTCGCCGCGCTTCTGGTTCTGCGCCGCCTCCGCGGTGGACGGAGCCTGCGCGTCGTGCAGCACGACCTGCACGGCGAACGTCGGGTGGGCGGCCGCGACGCGACCGAGGTCCTTCACGGAACCCTCGGACTCGGGCGTGAGCCTGTCGCCCTTGAATGCCGAACGCAGTGTCACGACCACCCCGCGCTCGTCGCGTGCAGGCACGAGGTCGCTCTTCCCCTTGGCCGCTGCGCCGGCTTGCGAGAGCTCGCCGAGCAAGGAATCCGCCTGGTCCGAGTCTGGACCAGCGGTACGCCGAGCCTTCGTGAGCGACGTCAGGCATGCCGCGCGGGCGCGGGCGGCAGGATCGATCGCGACCGCCTTCGCGCTCGCGATCTCCTTCTCGAGATTCGTCACGGCCGTGTCGCTCTCGGCGATGCCGGGAGCCTGAGGCGACACGAGCCGCGCGGCACTGCAGAGCAGACGAGCCTGTGTCACGAGCGCCTGCGCCGCGATGGCGCGCGCGCGCTCGCGCTCCGGATCCGCCGGGCCGCTCGCCGGCGGGAGCTGCGCCTCGCGTGCGACGCGGAGCTTCTTCTCGAGGTCGTCTGCCTCGTGATCGATGGCCTTGCGTTGCGCCGCGTACTTCTGGGCCTGCTCGGAGGCCTTCGCGAGCGCCTCGTTGGCGGCCGCCTCCTCCTGCGTCGCGCGTGCGAGCCGCGCGAGCGCGATCGCCTGGTTGTACGTCGCGAGGGCGCGTTCGGCATGCAGCTCGGCAGAGGTGCTGTCACCCGAGGCCTGCGCCTCCTTCGCGAAACGCAGCTCCTGATCCGCGGCCGCGAAAGCCTGGGGCGCGAGCGTCTGGGCGTCCTGTCCGCCGAGCCCTGCGCGCATGCGTTCCGCGTCGCTGACGCGCCCCACGTTCGCGGCGTTGGCGCCGGCGCAGCCGATCGACGCGAGCGAGACCGCAAAGGCGACCGCGCAGACCCGAAGCCTCGGGCTCATCGTGCACCTCCGTCGCGCGCGGGAGGAGGTGGCGCCTTGGGGACCTTCGGCCGGGGCGCGCCGCCATCGGCGAGGTCGACGTTCGCGGCGGCGCTCGTGCGCGCGGGCTGCTCCCTCGAATCGCGCTCCGTGCTCTCGAGCTGTGCGCGCAGACGTCCGCTCCGGGCGATGCCCTCTTCGAGAAGCGCGCGCTCGCGCTCGGCGACGATCCCGGCGTCTGTCGCGCCGCGGCGCGCAGCTTGCGCCTTCTCCTCGATGTCGACGGCGTGCAGCACGTCGCGCGCCCCCTCGGCCCACGACTTCGCGAGCCCCTCGGCGAGCCGTGCGTGCGCCTCGTCGCCGGAGGATCGCAGCTTGGCGGCGCGCTCGAGCGCGGCCCGCGACCGGGTGGTCATCTCGGCCGCGACGTCCTTCTTCGGTGAGCGCTCGACCTCGCGCAGAGCATCCTCGGTCGCCGTGCGCTCGTCAGGAGCTGCCGCTGCGAGCGCGCCCACCGCCAAGCCCGCCGCGAGGGCGGCGAGCGCCACGAGGCGCACGGGCGAACGAGGCGCCAACATCGAGCCCGAACGCCATCGACCAAAACGCATCGCCGCCGAGTACCACGTCCATCAGGAATTAGTCATGGAGACCAAGGCCAGACATGTCCGACATCGTAGCCTAAAACCACGGCACCGATGCGTCTCCGAAAGTGAACGCGCTCGCAACCTCATGGGGGAAATGCCAAACCCCCGCCACTTCTCCTTGCTGTCCGGCGTGCGCCGAGGCGAGCAGAAGCGGAAGGTCCCCATGAACGTACGCGTCCTCGGCAGCACACTCTCCCTTGTGGGGCTCGTTTCTCTGGCAGCGCTCGCCGTCAACGCGTCCGCCTGCTCGAGCTCGAGCTCGCGAAGCGGCTTCGAGTCCGCGACGGATCCGAACGACCCCGCCAACGGCGACGCGGGCAGCGGTCCGTCGTTCGTGACGGGCGCCGAGGCCGGCAAGGGCAGCCCCTGCGCCATCAACAACGTCGCCGCCGACCCGAACGTCGACTCCGACGGCGACGGCTACCCGCTCAAGTACGACTGCAACGAGTGTGATCCGAACGTGAACAACGGCGCGTTCGACGTCCCCGGCAACGGCATCGACGAGGACTGCAACGGCGTCCCCGACGACGAGCCTGCCGATTGCGACATGGGCCTCGCGATGGGCTCGTCCAACGCGTTCGACGGCGCCAAGGCGATCGGCCTGTGCAAGAAGGCCACCGACGACCGCATGTGGGGCGTGGTCGAGGCGAAGTGGGTCAAGCCCGACGGCTCGCCGCAGTCCGACCCGCTTGGCGAGGGCATTTTGCCGTCTTTCGGCGTCAACGCCGCGCAGAACGGCGCCGCCGTCCTCGCGATCTCGTCCGGCACCGCGCGCGGCCCGCAGGATCCCGGCTACAAGAACGTCAGCGGTTACTCGAAGAAGTACTCGAGCGGCACGCCGGCCGGTTACCCGAAGGAGTCGCCCTCGTGCTCCGGCAGCGGCGGCCTCTTTGGCGGCTTCGGCGGCTCGAACGACGGCGCCGCGCTCCAGGTGAAGATCCGCGTCCCCTCGAACGCCAAGTCGTTCAAATACCAGCAGAACTTCTTCACCTACGAGTTCCCGAACTTCATCTGCTCGAGCTACAACGACTTCTTCGTCACGATCATGAGCCCGAAGCCGGCGAACCTCCCGGACGGCAACATCGCGTTCGACCAGGACGGCAACCCGATCAGCGTCAACAACAGCCTCCTCCAGGTTTGCTCGCCGCAGAGCGCGGGCGGCAAGACGTTCGGCTGTCCGCTCGGCAACTCGTTCCTCTCGGGCACCGGCTTCGAGGGACACGCCGCGACAGGCTGGCTGACCACGACGGCCCCCGTCGACACCGTCCGCGGCAAGGAGATCACCTTGATGTGGGCGATCTGGGACCAAGGCGACGGCATCCTCGACTCGACGGCCCTCATCGACGACTTCCAGTGGTCGGTCGACGCCGCGAACGGCGCGCAGACCCTCCCGTCGCCGCCGAAGTGATCCGGGCCGGCGCCGCCTCGTTTTCGGGGGCGGCGGTCGTTGTCGCACCATGTGCGCTCCTTGACCGGGTGGCGTAGGGAAGATACTCCATGAGTCGGATGATCGGGGCTGGACGTGACCCCAGATCCGGCGTTGAGGCGCAGATCGAAGGCACCCCCACGACGGCGTTTGGCAAATACCAACTCTTCGCGAGCCTTGGGCGCGGGGGTATGGCCGATGTGTTTCTGTCCGTCGCGCGCGGGCAGATGGGCTTCAACAAGCTCGCCGTCATCAAGAGGTTGCGCCAGGCGCTCGCCGAAGAGGCGTCGTTTCGCAACATGTTCCTCGACGAGGCCCGGCTTGCCGCGCGCCTCAGTCACCCGAACATCGTCCACACCTACGAGGTGGGCGAGCAGAACGGCGTCTACTTCATCGCGATGGAGTACCTGGAGGGCCAGTCCCTCAACAAGGTGCTCAAGGAGGCCCTCCGCCGGAAGGAGGGCATCGAGCCCGAGCTCAGCGCGCGCATCATCGCGGACGCGCTCGGCGGTCTCGCGTATGCCCACGCGCTCGCCGACTATGACGGGCGGCCGCTGGGGATCATCCATCGCGACGTGAGCCCTCACAACATCTTCGTGACCTACGACGGCCACACGAAGGTCGTCGACTTCGGCATCGCGAAGGCGGCTCTCTCTTCGACCGAGACCGAGGTCGGCGTCCTCAAGGGCAAGGTCGCGTACATGTCTCCGGAGCAGGCGATGGGCGGTCGTATCGACCAGCGCGCCGATCTCTTCGCGATGGGCATCGTCCTCTGGGAGATGCTCGCCCGCCAGCGCCTGATGACGGGCGAGAGCGCGGCAAACACGCTGCACAAGCTGATGAACGAGGCGATCCCGCGCGTCTCGGCGGCGATGCCCGGCATCGATCCCGAGCTCGAGGCGATCGTCGGCAAGGCCCTCGAAAAAGATCCGCAGTACCGCTGGCAATCCGCGCTCGAGATGCGCGACGCGCTCGAGGCGTGGCTGCGCTCGAATCCGCGTCCCGCGCGGCAGGAGGAGGTCGGGCGCAGGATGCTCCACCTCTTCTCGAGCGTGCGCGAGGAAGTGCAGCGACAGGTGCAGCGGCACATGGCGGGCATCACCGCGGCGACCTCGACGCAGGAGCTCCAGGCGCTCAATGTCGAGTCGCTCCAGCGCATGGAGCAATCGGGTGCGAACGTCAGCGGACAGCTCCTGCGCCTCGGTAACGGCAGCGGCTCCGGCAGCGGCGTCGTCCCGAACTACGGGATGGGCTCGCATCCGTCCAGATCGTCGCAACTCTCCGGCGGCTACCCGGCGATGGGCACGCAAGGCTCGGTCGCGGGAGGGGCCATGGCTCCGGCTCCGGCACCCGCGCGTGGCAACAGCACGCTGCTCATCGTCATTGCCGTGGGCTTCTTCCTCCTGGCCGGGCTCCTCATCGTCGTCGTCGGCCTTCGCGATCGACGAAAATCCGACCCCGTCGTCGCGCCGATCGTCGTTCCCGCCGGCTCACTCGTCGGGGCGAGCGCCTCGGCGACGGCGTTGAGTGGCAGCGCCGCTCCGACCGACACGACGACCTCCGCGCCCGTCGACAGCTCGACCGCCCAGCCGCAGGGTCCGACGACGCCGGCTGCGACGAGCGGCAAGACGAACCTCCGAATTGCTCCGGTCCAGGCGACGACGAGGCCCATTACGGTCGCGCATCCGCCGCCGCCGCCGCCGCCGCCGCCCGTCGAGGAGAAGGACCCGGGCTTCCTCACGATCAATGTCTATCCCTGGGCCAAGGTCTCCGAGGGCGGTCGCCTTCTCTGCGCGGCGACACCCTGCAACAAGATCCCTCTCTCGCCGGGTGCCCATACCCTGACGCTCGACAATCCCGAGCAAGGGATGAAGCAGTCGACATCCGTCACCATCAAGAGCGGCGAGACGACGACCCGCGCGATCGGCTTCAAGTAGCGAAGCCGACGCGAAAGGCGCAATAATGAGGCGCTCGCTCTTCTTCGGGCGATCGCGAGGCTTCTCATGCGTCCTTCCGCCGTCAGACTTGCTCGCCGCGCTGTCGCGCTGGGCGCCGTCACAGCGGGGGCGCTTGTCGTGGGCTCCACGCTCACTGCGACCGAGGGGTGCGCCGACAAAGCGCCGGCGCCGTCCGCCGCAACGCCGATCGTCATCGGTGTCTCGCTCGGCCTGACAGGTGACCTCGACACGTTCGCCGCTCCCCTCCGCGACGCCGTGCGCACCGCCGAGGGGCAGATCAACGCCGGCGGCGGACTCCTCGGTCGTCCGGTGCGCTTCGACGTCCGCGACGACAAGAGCGATGAGGGCGCCATCGTCACGGGCATCGCCAACGATTTCGTACGCGACGGCGTCGTCGCGGTGATCGGCCCCGTCGGCAGCCAGCAGGTCGTGCTCACGCAGAAGATCTACGCGGACCGCCAGATCATCCAGATCTCGCCGTCGGCGACGTCGACGGACCTGTCGACGATTCAGCAGCCCGACAGTCGTTACCTCTTCCGCACGACGCCCGCCGACGACTTTCAGGGCGCTGCCGTCATGCTCTTCGCACAGAAGACGCCCAAGGGCCTCGGCGATGCCGGAGCGCCGCTCAACGAGGCCGGCACGCCCGTCACGTGCAACAAACTCGCGATCGTCAACATCGACAACTCGTACGGCAATTCGATGGCCGACGTGATCGCGGCCAACTGGCCAAAGCGCGGCGTCGGACGCACGATCGCTCTTCGCAAGAAGGTCCCGGTCGACCTCGCAGCCGATTACACGAAGGAGGCCGCCCAGCTCATCGGCACGGGCGCCGATTGCGCGGCCCTCATCTCCTACGAGAAGATCGCCGCCCAGTTCGTCCACGACGTCAAGGCAGCCACGAACTACACGACGCTCTCCGACAAGGGCTTCTTCTTCATCGGCACGGACGGCGTGTTCACGCCGGGCTTCCTCGAGCTCTCTCGCGACAACCGCGCCGATGAGACGTCTCCGAGCAGCGCCGAGGGCGTCTTCGGCACCAACCCGGACACGCAGCCGGGGACGAAGGAGTACAACGAGTTCAAGACGATTTACCGGTCGTACTTCCCGACGCTGCCCGACGCTCCGCCGTTCACCGCGAACACGTACGACGCGGCGATCCTCATCGCTCTCGCGATCCAGCAGGCTGGGTCCGTGACCGACCACGTGGCGATCCGTGACGCGCTTCGCAAGGTCGCGACCGGCCCCGGCAAGCCCTTCACGCCCGCGCAGGTCGGTGATGCGCTCCTCGCGATCCGCCAGGGACAGGACATCGACTACAAAGGCGCGTCCGGCAACGTCGACTTCGAGGCGAACGGCAACGTGAAGAGCGGCTTCATCGTCTGGGAGGCGTTCCGCGACCCGAAGACGAAGAAGGTCGATTACCGGACCATCGCCCAGTTCACGACCGAAGAGCTCTTGGAACAAATCAAGTGAACGAGACATACTGCTTCCGATGAAGCTGGCCCGCGGCCTGACGGCCGCCGCTTTCGCGCTCTCCGTCGTCGCCTGCACGGCGGCGTCGAAGGGGCCGTCAACCGGCTCCTACAGCGTTTCCTTTCCCTCGACCGCCGCGGCCGTGGCGACGGATACCGTTCAGCTCCTCGTGTTCGAGGTGCCTGCCGCACCAGACCAGCGGGCCGACTTCTGCCTCACGCTGATCCAGGGCCGGAAGCGCCAGGATCCGCAGAAGCCGATCCTCGTGAATACGCCCGTGAACATCTGCGAGATGCTCGGCGGTCGGAAGCCGATCACGATCCCCTACGGCGAGAAGGCAGTGCTCGCGGTCGCGAAGCGGAAGATGAATGACTTTCTGATCGGCTGCTCGATCGAGACGTTCGGCGAGGGCGATGCGCCGCTCGACATCAACCTCGCGCTCGTCGACGTCGGCGTCTCCGTGCCCGACACCCCGTGCGCGACCGTCGGCGACTTCTGCACGGAAAAATGCCCGGCTTTGTAGTGGGCTCCGCCCCTGATGCTTTGCGTCAGTTACAGCGTTCGCCGCCGCAGCGGATGATCGGTGAGAGCTGCGCGCTCGATGGCGGATCGTTCGGGCGGAGCGCGAAGAAGAGCGCCGTGCCACCGCCGATGACCGCCACGCCGACGAGCGTCCAGAAGATCGGGCTCGAGAACACCGAGCCGCCCTCGGACTTGGCGTTGCCACCGGCACCGGCACCGCCGCCGCGCGACGCTCCGGCCTCGGCGAAGGCGCTCTTCGGCACGTTCGGATTCCCGGCCTCGAGGACCGCGTTGTCGCGCTCGTCCAGCGCCTGCACGTAGAAGTCGAGACGCGTGCGGGTAGGGGGCGCTGCGCCGACCTCGACCGCGACGGCCTCGCCCGGGGTGATCGGCGAGACGCTGTACTCGCCGGAAGACGTCCAGCGGTAGCCGACGTTCACCTTCTTGACGATGCGCGTGGGGTCGCGTGTCGTCACGCGGAGCGTGCCGCCGTTCGTCGATACGCTCGCCGAGACGTCGATGCCTGGCTTCGTCGGCAGCGAGCGGAAGCTGCCGCGTGCCTCCATGAAGGGCGTGTTCACCTTCGGGCCCAGGTTGGGGTCGGCCTGGTAATCGGCGTCGTAGATGAGGAGCTGGAGAAAGGCGTCGCGGGCCTGCTCTTCCTTGTCGAGCACGGCGTACGTGACGGCAAGGATGCGATAGGCGCGTACGAGCTGGTCGTGGGTGAGCCCGTTCTTCTTCACGACCCGCTCGGCGACGGTGTTGGCCTGCTCGTAGTCGAGCTTCGCGTAGAGCTGCTCGGCGGTCTCCACGTCTGCGGGGGTCGAGGCGAGGGTCGAACCGGCGGTGGGCTTGGGCCGCTGCGCGGTCGCGGGCGCGCTCAGCAGCGAGCCGGCGAGGACCAGGGCCATGAGCGCCAGGCCTCTATTTGCGCGGGATCCGCCACTCATCCGAGGAGGATACCGCGCGGCTGACCTCCCCGAGAAGGAAACGTCGGTCCTCCCCGCCGCGGCCCCGATGCCGAGGCCCCGATGCCGAGGCCCTTCAGGAGTGATAGACCGCGGTGATGGCGAGAGCTCGCGCGTCCTGGGACGAGTACTTCATGAATATCGCTACGGAGGTCGCCTCGCGCGCCACGTGCGACCGCAAACACGTCGGCGCCGTCGTCGTGCGCGACAAGTCGATCCTCGCGACCGGTTACAACGGCTCCGTCCGCGGCCTCGGCCACTGCGACGACGATGGCCACCTCATGGAGGACGGCCACTGCGTCCGCACCGTCCACGCGGAGGCGAACGCGATCGTCCAGGCCGCGAGGAACGGCATGCGCATCGAGGGCGCGTCGATCTACGTGACCGCGTCGCCGTGCTGGGGCTGCTTCAGGCTCATCGCCAACGCGGGCATCGTCCGGATCGTCTTCGGCGAGTTCTACCGCGACCAGAAGATCTTCGAGGTGTCGCAGAAGATCGGGATCGAGCTCGTCGACTTCTCGAAGTCGACCGAGAAGGCGACGCCCGCGTGACCGCGCGCAAGTACGCGGTCGCGGTCGTGCAAGGCGGGCCGTCCTCCGAGGCGGAGGTGAGCCGCGCCTCGGCCGCGAGCGTCGCGCGCGCGCTGACGAGTGCCGGTCATCGCGCGGTTCGCCTCGAGCTGGACGCGTTCCTTGCGGACTCGCTCCGCACCGGAGGGTACGAGGTCGTGTTTCCCGTCTCCCACGGCGCGGTCGGCGAGGACGGCGCGCTCCAGGGCCTGCTCGAGGTCCTCGACATGCCGTACGTGGGCTCCGACGTGCTCGCGAGCGCGCTCGCAATGAACAAGCGAGTCGCCAAGATCCTCTTCGCGGCCGCCGGGCTCCCCGTTGCCCCCGCGCTCGAGGCGAAGCGGGGAGGGGATGCGCGTGCGCTCGCCGAGCGTGCGCTCCGCGAGGTCGGCGAACGGCTCGTGGTGAAGCCGTGCTCGAACGGCTCCGCGATCGGCGTCGCACGGTTCGACGAGGGCGTGACCGCCGAGGCGCTCGCCGAGGCGATCGAGGCGGCGTGGCAGGTCGATGATGTCGTCCTCGTCGAGCGCTTCGCGCCCGGTCGCGAGATCACGTGCGGCGTGCTCGGTACCGGGCCCGACGCCATGGCTCTCCCTCCAACGGAGATCCGCGCATCGAAAGATGCATTCTACACCTATGTGGCGCGCTATGCCCCCGGGCGCAGCGAGCATCTCTGCCCTGCCCCCCTGGAGCCGGCGCTCCTCGCGCGCGTCCAGGAGCTTGCCGTCAGCGCACACCATGCGCTCGGCTGCCGTGACCTCTGCCGTGCCGACTTCGTCGTAGGCGATGACGTGACCCTGCTCGAGGTCAACACCATGCCGGGGTTCACCGACACGAGCCTCTACCCGGAGGCCGCAGCTGTGGCTGGCATCCTGATGACGGCGCTCTGCGACGGCTTCGTGACGGCCGCGTTCAAGCGCGGGCCGCAGCGCCGGAACGCGGCGTTGCCATTGCCGAAGTGAAGGGGCGCGAGCGCCCCGCCTACCTTGTAGGCCCTCGAGAGCTTCGCGGCGCTTCGTGATCCATCAAGACTCTCCGTATGGACAGAACCGAAATCCGGCTCCAAGCTGAAG
>JAYSXP010000128.1:0-6067 GCA_043717125.1 Polyangiaceae bacterium
GCCCCGGCGGCTGCGACGGTCGCCTTCTTGAGGCGCCATTCGTCGAGCTGCTTCGTACGGCGGGCCTTCTGCTTTCTGCGGCGCGGTGAATCCTGCGGAGTCGTCATGTTGCGGCGGTTCTAGCAAAACGCGCGGTAGAGGTCCACGCGCGTATCTGCGGGGCTCGGTTCGGGGATCTCTCAGGGCTTGCCGGGCGAGACCGGCCAGCGCGACGAAACCGACTCGTCCGGGTTCGCGTTCTCGACGAGATCGAGCCACGCTTTGAGCTTTCCGCCCGCCGGGGCCTCCCAAGGCATCGCCACGAGGCGCTTGAGGAGCTGAGGGGTGTGGTCGCCGCAGCGCGCCTTGTCCCCGAAGGAGGCGCGCGCCCGATCGATCTCGTTCGCGGCGTCCTGCCAGCGCCCTTCGGTTTGGGCCAGCCAGGCGAGCGTGAGGTGGCGATGCTGGCGCGGCTCGGCCTCGTCGAGGACGATCTTCTCACACTCGACGCAGAGCTGTTTTGCCTGGGGATCGCCCTTCGCGAGCGCGACCTGGGCGAGGAGAAGGCGCGCCTCGAGATCGCCCCAGGGGTCCTGGAGGCGCTCGAAGATCTTCGCAGCCACCGACGCGTGCGCGCCGCCGGCCGCAAGGTCGTCCGTATCGATCGCGATGAGCGCGAGCAGGCGCTCGCATGCCGCTTCCCCGCGGGGATTCATCAGCTCCCGGAACGCTGCACGCGCGGACAGCGCGCGCGCACGTGCGGCGTCCATCTCTCCTGCGCGATGGTCGGCGTGTCCGAGCACGACGTCACACTGCGCGATGCCGAGCCGGTAGCCGATGGCGTCGAAGGACTGTCGAGAGTGGATGAGGAGATCGCGGGCGCGACGGTAACCGCCCACCGCAGTCTCGATCATCGCGAGGAGGATGAAGCACTGGGCGCCACCGAGCATGTCGGAGACGGCCTCACAATGCTTGCTTGCCTCGAGCAGCACTTCGCGCGCGCGCGCGTGCTCGCCGAGCAGGTAGTCGATCTCCCCGAGCACGACGAGAGCTGCCGCGAGACCGCGGTCGTCCTTCAGCTCCTCGAAACGCGAGATCGCGAGCGCGACCTGGAGGCGGCCTTGCGCTGGCGCGCCGACGTCGCTCGCGAGATGGCCGAGCAGGCGAAGAGCATGCGCTTCCTTCGTCTTGTCGCCCGCGACCTCGAAGGCGCGGCGGGCCGTCTCCGCCTGGTCGCGCGCCTCTTCGAGCTTGCCGATGTGACGAAGCGCCTCGGCGCGCCAGTACGCGTACTCGGCGGCGGCAACGCCCGTGACGCGACCGTCGAGCATCGCGACGTCCTTGAGCGTCGCGGCGGTATCGCGACCTCGAGCCCACGCCCCCTCGATGAAGCTGAACATGAGGCGAGCTGCAACGTCGTCGTCCCCCGCGCGCAGAAGGTTGCGCACGCGGTGCTTCATGATGCGCCGCGAGCCGACCTCGGGATGCTTCGCGAGCGCGTTCGCAGCCAGGCGGAAGATCGCGGGTGCGTCATTGCGCTCGTGGAGGCGACCGAGCAAGTGCTCCTGCAGAAGCGCATGTGGCCAGCGGAACTGGTCGTTGCCGGACGCGAGGAGGATCTGGGCGCGGGTGAGCGCGACGAGGGCGTCGCGCGGGTCCATCCCGAGCGCCGCGAGCAGCGCCTTTAGGACGACGCCGCGAACGTCGTCGCCAAGCGCCGCGGCCGCATAGGCCGCGAGCCGCAGATCCGTGGGCACCGCGCGGAGGCGCTCATCCCAGAGGTCGGCCGTCGTGATGGCGCGTCCGTGGAGCGCCTCCTCGGGGACCTTGTACTTGCCGTCCTCGAGCGTGAGGTAACCGCCGCCGGCCCACGCATGGAGGAGCTGGAGGGCGAAGAGCGGGTTGCCGCGGCTCTGCGCGACGGCCGCGCGCACCGCTGACTCCTGAAGCGGGAGCGTCGCTCGCAGGAGGACCTCGGTCTCGTCGACGCCGAGCGGCTTGAGGTCGAGCACGCGACCGCCCCAGTCGGCGCGGAGAGCCTCCATGCGGACAGCGGCGTCGAGGTCGGTCTCGAGCGACTCGCTTCGAGCCGTCGCGATGATGAGGAGGCGTAGCTTCGGACTGTCACGCTTCATGCGCGTCAGCATCTCGAACGTGTTGGCGCTCGTCAGGTGCAGATCGTCGAACCAGATCATCAGCGGGCGATCGTTGCCGATGCGCTCGAGAACGCGGCGCGAGACCGCGAACCGAAGCTCCGGCGTGTCGAGCACGAAACGCTTGCCAGTGGGGCCGACGGGCGGGATGGTTCCGGGAGGGGTCGGACGGAGCCACTCCGCGGTCGCGGCGACCCACGAGAGCTCTTCGCTGTCCGCCTTGTCGACCTCCCAGCGGTCGAGAAGCGTCTGTTCGACCGTCTCGCGATCCGCGCCTTGCAGGCCATAGAACGAGTTGACTGCACCCGTGAGACCGTCGAGCGGCGACGGCGTGCGACCGTACCGGGCGCGGAGCGGCCACATGAGGCCGCGCTCGTGCACTTGCTCGCAGACCCACTCGGCAAGCCGGCTCTTGCCAACACCGGCCTCGCCGATGAGCGCGACCATTCGATGCTGCGGCGGCTGCCCCGCGCAGACGGACAGCACGGTATCCATCATCTCCTGGCGCTCCGAATCGCGGGCGACCATCGGTGACGGGCGCAGCGAGAGGAGCCCGGGAGCTAGAGCGCGGGCGGCGGCGACGGCGCGGCCCATCTCCGGCGTGGAGGACGGCTCGGGCGGCGCGACGGGTGCGCTCGCGACGGTCTCCTCGAGCGTCGGCGCGTGACGCGGACGGAATTGCGCCCAGACGCGACGAGCGTCGGCGGCGAGGTCGAAGCGATGCCACGGCTTCTTCGCGAGCAGTCGCTGGATGAACACGCCTGCCTGCGGCGGCACGCCTTCGGAGAGCGTCGGCGCCGGCACGGGCGTGCGCTTGTGGGCACGCAGCACCTCCTGCGCGGTACCTTCGAAGACTTCTTTCCCGGTGAGCACGCGATAAAGGATGCAGCCCAGCGCGTAGAGGTCGGTCGCGGGACCGACGAGCGTTGCCTGCTTGCGGATCTGTTCCGGCGCGACCCAGCCGACGGTACCCGCGCCGGCGTGCACGGCGAGCTCGGGCTCGGGCGCCCCGTCCAGACGTGAGTCGTGGCGTGAGTCACGAAGCCAGGCGAGGCCGAGGTCGAGCACGTAAGCGCGCGGGCCACGACCCGTCGACGCGAGATCGAGCATCACGTTCGACGGCTTCAGATCGCCATGAATGATGTGGCGCGCATGCGCGTGGCCAAGCCCCGCCAGGACCTGATCGATGAGCGCCCAGATGACGGACCACGGCATCGTGGTCGTGTGCATCCACTCGTGCACACTGCGCCCGGGAAGCGCATCCATCACCAGGTACGGCGAGCCATCGTGAAGCGTCCCGAAGTCACGTGCGCGGACGATCGCCGGATGATCGAGCGCGGCGACGGCGCGTGCCTCTTGCTGGAACCACCAGCTCTCCTCGGCGCGCGTCGCCTTCGCCTCGTCGGGCGGCCGCAAGCGCTTCAGCGCGATGCGGTCGTGCGTGACGAGATCCTTGCAGAGGTAGACGACGCCCATACCCCCGCGACCGAGCTCGCGAAGAACCTCGTAACGATTCGCGAGAATCGTTCCGATTTCGGACTTCTTCTGCTCGTCCGTGGTTTTGGGTGCCTTCTGCCCCTGACTCATCTTTCTCTTCCAGGTGCCCTTCGGAGGTCGCTTCCGAAGTCAGATGCCACGGAGACTAACAACATTGGCGCATCAGAGCGCGTTTCGACCGGACCCGAACATGCGGCGCCGCGCTTCGTCCGGTGCCGTGTTGGACGGTGCATCCGCCGATTCTACGCCACCCGTCGCGTAGGGTCATGCATGCAATTGTATTCTTAACTCGTACCTCTGAGCCACCGAACCCCTGAGAACGACGGCAGATCGCCAGGCGAAGCGCTGTTTAGGAGGAGGACGAGCGGGGATCGCCGACGGGCTTCTTCACCCGCGGCATCGTCCCGAAGACGACATCCCAGAGCGGCGACGAGACGCCGAAACCGCCCTCGTGATCCATGTGGTGATGGCGCATGTGGTGGCGCTTGATGAAGCGCCCGACCCAGTTCGTCGGCTTGAAGTGGTGCACGGCGTAGTGCGTGCCGTCGTAGAAGAGGTAGCCGATCACGAGTCCGACGAAGAGCGGCTCTGCGACACGGATGCCAAACAGCCCGAGGAACGCGGCGAAGAACAGTGCGCCGAGCGGGAGGCTGAAGCCGAGAGGCATCACCAGCCGATCCTTGTCGTTCGGGAAGTCGTGGTGGACGCCGTGGAGGAGAAAGTGAATGCGACGACCGCGCGTCGTGTCGTTCACCCAGTGAAAGACGTAGCGATGCAGGACGTACTCGCAGAGCGTCCACGTCAGCAGCCCGGCCGCGACCAAGCCCCCGATTCCGAGGACAGAGAGGTCGTGCCTCACCCAGCTTCGGGAGAGCAGCGCGAACGCGATCGGCACCCAGACCATGAAGACCGTGATGGGGTTGACGCGCGAGAACCGCTCGAGGAGATCGCTCTCGAACATCCGGCACGTCTCGGGGCGCGAAGACGCGTTCCGTGATGCGGGTGGCAGGCCCGACGGCGTCCCCGAAGGTGCGGGAGGAGATCCAGCGCTGGTGGACATGGTCGACGTCGCTCGCGTGAAGGCAGGAACGGTCACGTGTGGCCCGTACCAGGACTGGCTTCGTCAGGCCGACCCTGGCGGCTCACGCTAGAGCGCAATCCGTGTGTGTGCAAGCCCGTGTCGGCTCTCCTCAAGCCCACCGAGCGAAAAAAAACGACAGGATCAAGCGCTGCCGCAGCCCGTCGGTCCCGCGGGCCGTCGGACGCGACGGGGGCCGCACGAAAGCGACTCCGAAGCGACGTGAGAAGGTTGCGACATATCGCCGTCTTGCCGCTGTGCCGCGCGCCCCGGCAAACTCGACACTTGACGCGGAACCAAGAGTTGTAGAGTACATGATCTCTTCCATGGCCGATCAGGACCGGTTTGCGCGCGCTCTCCTCGCTCTTGCTCGTGGGCTCGGCCGCATTGCGCGCGAACGTGCGCGTGCGGGCGACGTGACCCCTCAGCAGGCCGAGACCTTGCAGCTCATTGCACAGCGTGGAGCGCTGTCGACGTCGACGCTCGCAACGCTCCTGGGTATCGATCCGTCCACCGCAAGCCGGAACCTCTCGGGTCTCGAGCGGGCCGGGCTGATCGCGCGCCAGAAGGGCTCCGACGACGGCCGCCAGACCGATGTCCGCCTCACCCCCCGCGGCAAGCGCGCCGCGACCTCCGTGGGCACGGGCGCGAGCTCGGCCTTCGGCGGGCTCCTCGACAAGGTGCCGCGCGCCGAGCGCGCCCGTGTCATCGAGGCGCTCGAGTCGGTCGCGAAGATCGTCGACGCCGCGCAGCCCGAGTAGGCCGCGCCACGCAGGCGTGGTTCAGCGTGCGGTCGGTGCGCCGATCGTGAAGCTCTTGCCGACCCTGACGGGCGCGCCCTCGAACGGCGGCACGACGGCGCGGAAGAACGACGCCGAGACGCAGCGCCCGGCAGGCGTCCCTGAGAAGCTCGGGTCATCGACGACGACCCCTGAGACGCGCCCCGACGTGTTGAACGTCACCGTCACGTGCCCGGTGCCGACCTGACCGCTCGCCGCGCAAGGCGTGACCGAGATACCGGCGAGCGTAGCCGCGGCTGCGCCACGGTCGAACGGTGCGCCCTGGTTGAACTGCTGAAAGCCCGAGTTGTCGCCCCCCATCGGGACGAGCTCGGCGTCCCAGCGAGCATCGACGCGCGCGATCTGGGCGCGAGCGCCGGTCAGCGTGAAGGGCACCGTCTGGGTCTGACCGAACGCACGGATGGTGACCTTGCCGGTGACGGGGATGTCGCGTCCCTCCCCCGCCGCACTGCGAACCATCTCGACCACGAATGCGCCGGCGTCACCGGTCGCGAGAGCGAGCGTCTCGTGATCACGGGCCGTGGCCCCTTCCACGCGCGCCCCCTTCATGCGCGTCGCGA
>JAYSXP010000129.1:0-6063 GCA_043717125.1 Polyangiaceae bacterium
GAAGTCGACGAGGACCTCACGCTGACCGGTCTGCGCATCCTCTACGAACGCAATCTGGGATGAGCAAGAAGCCCGGCGCTGTCCTCGTCGGCTGCGTCATCGCCCTCCTCGGCGCGATCGCGCTCGGTGTGAGCTTCGGCACGGATCCCGTCTCGGTCGTGACCGCCGTGCTCGAGCCAATGTCTCGCGATCACGACATCGTCTTCGAAGTGCGCCTCCCGCGCGTTCTCCTCGCGGCGCTCGCGGGCGCTGGACTCTCGATCGTGGGCGTCGCACTGCAAGCGCTCCTGCGAAACCCGCTCGCCGAGCCGTTCGTGCTGGGGGTCTCGGGGGGCTCGGCGTTCGGCGCGACCATCGCGATCCTGTTCGGGCTCACCGGGGCCACGGTGCTCGGCGCGTCGCTCGTTCCCATTGCGGCGCTCGCGGGCGGCGTCGGGGCGACGATCCTCGTTCACGCGTTCGCGGCCGCAGCCAACGAGTCGCGCGGTACGAGCGTGCTGCTCTCGGGGATTGTCGTGAACGCGATCGCCTCTGCGGCCATCACGTTCTTGAAGACGCTCATCGTGCCCGCGAAGGCCCAGGAGCTCCTGTTCTGGCTCATGGGCTTTCTCGACGTGCCCTCGCGCGCCTCGCTCGTCGCGCTCGCCGTGTACATGGCGATCGGGAGCTCGATCCTCCTCTACGACGCCGCGCGCCTCAACGTCCTCTCCCTCGGCGACGAAGCCGCGGAGCATCTCGGTGTTCGCGTACGCGCAGTCGAGATCCGCACCATGCTCGCGAGCTCTCTCGTGGTCGGAGCGATTGTCAGCGTCACGGGGCTCATCGGTTTTGTGGGGCTCATCGTGCCGCACGTTCTCCGCCGACTCCTCGGCGCCGATACGCGTGTGCTCATGCCCGCATCGCTCGGGCTTGGCGGCGCCGCGCTCGTTCTCTGCGATCTCGTGAGCCGCGGGTCGTTCCGCTGGCTGCACATAGAGCCGCCGGTCGGAGCCGTCACCGCGCTCATCGGCGGACCGCTCTTCCTGCTCCTGCTGCGCCGCCGCTTCGCGTCAGGCTAAGGCTCCCGAAGGTCGCTCAGGTCGTGTGACTCACACGAAGGTCGCTCAGAACGAGGCGCCGAGAGCGCCACCGGCGGTGCCGGGCGCAGCCCAAGGCGTGAAGCGCAGGGCTCCGGTGCGCTCGGGACCCGTGGGCTCGACGAAGTGCCAGAGCAGTCCCGCGGCCGTGACGCCGAGACCGATGCCCGCGATGATCAGACCTTCGGTAGGCTGCGACTCCGAGCGGCCCGCGTCCTCCTGGCGCTTCGCGAAGTCGCTCGCGCTCTCGCCCGTGATCCGTACGCAGGTCTTGCTCGACGACGAGCAACCGTCGGGCAAGGAGGGCGAAGCGAAGACGACGACGAGGCCCGTGCCCATCGTCACGACACCGAGGCCGACGACAATCCACGGGAACAAGCTGTGGTGACGCTCGGGGCCGGGGGCCGACTTGTCGGCGGAGTCGGGGAGAGCGGCCGGAGTCGCAAGCGTGTCGCCCGTCGCCGCACCGATCGCGAACGTGACGGTGATCACGCGCGTCTTCTCGCCTTCCTTCACCAGCGCGCGCTCGACGACCGGAGGCGCGCCGGCCGTCTCGAACTTGAACGTATGCGGACCGGGATCGATCGGAAGCGATTTGCCATCGAGCTTCCTCACGAGCGTCTCGCCGTCCACCGAGACGGTCACGTCGAAGAGGTCGCGGCCGCCCCGATCCTTGGCGCCGAGCACGACGCTCGGGAGCGTCGCGATCACCTCTCCCTGCCACTGCGCGCAGTCGCGTCGGACCATCGCCGGGCACCCGTCGCTGCTGCAGAGGAGGAACTGTTCGCGTGCCTCGCGGAGCTTTCCCGCGGACCTCGCGCGCTGCCCCTTCTCGGAGGCGCCGAGGCACGCCTGCACGTCGGCGCTCGCGACCGAAGATGCGAGTGTCGACGCGACGAGGAAAGAGACGGCCAGAGAGACGCGCACGTGAGCCATGTCAGAAGCGGAGGAGCGGGCCGGCAGTCAGGGGCGACCTCCCCTGCGACGGGTGCAACCGATTGCCGCCCGTCGTCGAGCTGCCCTTGCCGTGCACGAGGAAGAGGACGATCCCCTGCTTCTCGTCGGCGCTTGCCATGGAGGCGAAAGGGACGACGGCGAGCAGTGCCGCTGCCGTCAGGAGCACACGGCCAGCGCACGCCCGTTCGCGCGGCGAAGCGAACGACCTCATGGTTGGATGCTACTTCATTTGTCGAGGCACTGCGGCTTGTAGTGCTTGACGCCCTGGGCATCGAACCACACCGGCGTCGTGCAATCGACGCTGACCGCGGGAGGGGGCTTGGGCTCGGCGGTCGCGGTGGGCCTGCCGCCTGCGCCGACCGTCGGCGGGCGTAGGGGCTTGGCCGTGGCAGCGACTTTCGGGGTCGCGGAGGGGGCCGGGACGGGCGCCACCGGGTCGGTCGCCGTCGCGACAGCTGCCGCGTCGGCGGCTTCAGCCCCTACCGGCGGGGGTCTTGTGGGGACTGTGGTGACTCCGGCCGGCGTGGTCGGATCGCTCGTCGCGACCACCGACGTCGCGCCGACCTTTGCCTTGCCCTGCATGTTTCGATAGACGAGCGCGCTGGCGAGGACGCTCGCACCGAGTAACACGCCGGCGATCGCGGCGATGGCCGTGCGATTTCCGCCGCGGCGAACGCCGTCGTAGGGCTTCAGCTGCGCGTGGCTCGCGACGGAGATCGAGGACGGTTGCGTGACCGGTGGCCCATCGACGAGCGACGGAACCATCGGTCGCTGGAGCTGAGGCTGAGCGCCCGGCCCCATCGCCATCGTCTGCTGCAACCCCTGGGCTTGCTGCTGCTGCGCGTTGCCCTGTCGATCGAGGCGCGTCGCGACGCTCGGCGGGTGCTGATGTCCGGCGAAACCGACCGTCTGCCCCATGAGCGTCGACTTCGCCTGCATCACGTTCTGGACGTGGCTGCTGTCGCGCGCCTCGGCCGCGCTCATCGATGTGCTGCTCTCGATCTCGGCGACCATCGTAGCGCGCGTGATCAGCACGTCGCTGGCGATGTGCTCGACCCAGTCCGCGACCTCGGAGCCCGTCGCGGGAACGAGCTTGCGCTCGATCTCGAGGGCCATCTCGCGCGCGGTCGCGAAGCGGTCCGCCGGGTCCATCGCCAAGGCGCGCAGGATCGTGGCATCGAGGGTCTCGAGCGTGCGGAAGGTGTCGTCGGTGATCGTCTGGCGCCGGCTCAAGCCCTGCATCAAGACCTTGCTCGGCGCCTCGACGTTCCCGACGAGTATCTTTGCGACGATCGCGCCCTCGTTGTCTCCGGCGAAGAGCCTCTGCCCCGTCACGAGCTCCCAGAGCATGACGCCGGCGGCGTAGATGTCCGATTGCCGACCGACCTGCGCGCCGCGCAGCTGCTCCGGCGGCATGTAGGCGAGCTTGCCCTTGATCTGTCCCTCGCGCGTCGTTTGCATGCGGCCTGCGGCCTTGGCGACGCCGAAGTCGAGCACGCGCGCGACGCCGTCCGTTCCGACGAGGACGTTCTGGGGGGACATGTCGCGGTGGACGATGCCGAGCGGAGCACCGCGCTCGTCCTTCGCTTCGTGAGCCGCATGGAGGCCATGGAGGACGCCCGCCATGATCGCGGAGAGGATGCGCGTCGGGAGCGCCTCGTGGTTCTCGCGAAGTGTCCTCGCCAGCCGAGCGATCGACTCGCCGGGCACATACTCCATGACGAGGAACAGCTCGCCGCCCGTTGCGACGACGTCCAGCGTCGGAACCACGTTGGGATGCCGGATGCGCGCGGCGAGGCGAGCCTCGTCGAGGAACATCGAGACGAACTCGGGATCCGACGCGAACTGCGCGTGGAGTCTCTTGATCGCGACGGTTCGCGAGAAGCCGACGGGGCCAAGGAGGCGTCCAAGATGGACCGTCGCCATACCCCCTGCGGCGATGGCATTGTAGAGCGCGTACCGCCCTACGACTCGGACCTGTTGGGCGGCGTTGCCCATGCTCTCCGAGGATACCTGGTCGCGCCGTCCTCGCGCCCGAAAGACGTGTGTCGACGTCGACACGACGCACACGTCCATAGAGTCACCCACTGCCTGTGAGGGTCCCGTGCTCGACCAGGCGCACCCGTGCTCGACCAGGCGCACCTCCGCATTCGCTGGCATTCACGCCCCTGGATGCGACATCGACCGCGGACCCGGTGACGTGGCATGATTGAAGAATGGTCCGTCGAGACGTTCGTCCAACCCGGTTGGGCCAACAGCGCGCGGGCCTCACGTGCTCACCCAAAGGACCTAAAATGCAAATCGACCGCTCCAAGTTCCTGCTTCTGACGACGACCATCTCCGCGGCCCTTGTCGCAGGCGTGGCGGGCGGTGCAGGCTGCTCGTCGACGAACGCCACCGCCGACGCCGGTGCGGCCGATGCAAACAACAGCGTGATCGACAGCGGCGGTGAGGTCGACAGCAGCACGAGCGATGGAGCCGTGGACGGAGGCGATGGCGGCGCGTGTCTAGGCGACATCGGCGCGCCCACCTGCGAGCTGGGGGCCGACGCCGGCGACGGCGGCGCCGCATGCCAGACCAACTGCATTGCAGCGCTCACTTATCTTCGCCCGGCGGTCGCCGATCAGGCTGGCAAGTGCCTGCTCGGGCTTCCGACGTGCGAGGGCGGCGCGGCCGACGTTGCCGCATGCTTCGACGATGCGATCGAGAAGGCGTGTCCCGAGCCCGACGCTCCCGCGTTCTGCGCACGTGTCGCGTCGAACTGCATCGATGCAGGCGCCTCGGATGCCGGCGCGGACGTGACCTCGAAGTGCGCAGCGATCGCCTCCGCGTTGAGCGCCACCGGTCGGAGCACGCTCGAAACCTGCGTCACCGAAAGCGGCTGCATCAACTCCTTCGACACGTGCGTCGACGGGCTCAAGTGATGACCACGTAGGTCACGTCCTCGCGGCGTTCGCGAAGCTCGAGGTCGCCGGCCGAGGCGGCCTTCTCGCGAAGATCGACCTGGCCGGCTGAGCCCTGCTGCGCGCGGTGATTCGGCCTATTTTTGAGCGGCCGTGGCTGCGAGGGCCTGGGCCTGCTGCTGCGCCATCTGCTGCATGGCGCGCGCGCGCTCGATGGCAAACTGCTTCACTTCCTTGTTCGACGACGTCGCCAGCTTGTTGAGGAGGGCGGTGAGCTTGGCCATGTCCTTCGACTGGAAGAGCGCCTCGAAGTAGTTGTGCGCGATGCGGACGTCCTGCTGCATCAGCGCCTCGTGCGGCGCGAGGAGCTTCACGACCTCCTCGATCTTGCCGGCCTGGCCGTAGAGCGCGGAGAGGACGATGAGCGGGATGGGATCCGCGGGCGAGCGGTCGACGCCCTTCTTCGCGAAGCCGATCGCCTTGTCACGCGTCGCCTCGTCGGCGGCGTAGAAGCCCTGGAGCGCGACGTACGGCGCGGCCGTCTTCGCGTTGACCGGAGCGTTGGCGAGCTCCTCGATCGTCGCGATCGCCTTCTCCTCGTTCTCCGACTCCTTGATGAAGTTGAAGAGGTAGGCCCACGCGTCGACGTTGCCAGGCTGGATCTGGATGGATCGCTCGACCGCGTCGCGCTCCGCCTTCGCGTCCTTCTTCGAGTGCGCGAGCTTCGCGAGGTGGAGGCTCGGGTACGGGTTGTCCTTCATCAGGTTCTGGGCACCCTTGAGGGTGCCCTCGGCCTTCTCGAGCTTCTCTTGCGCGAGCTGCGCGACGCCGAGCGCGAGCCAGTCCTGACCGTCACCACCGCGGGCGACGACCTTGGCGAGCACCGCCTCGGCCTTCTCGTGGCGCTGATACTTCATCAACTCCTGGGCGAAGATGCGGCCGCGATCGAGGTCATCCTGGCTGTCGACCCAGTGCTTCTCGAGGCCGGAGAGGAGGTCCTCGAGGCCGATCGCGATCGGGCGCCCCTGGTCGTCCTGAACCTGCACGGCCGGGCCGTTGAAGCCGAGGAGCTTCCACACCTGCTCCATCGTGAGCGCGACGGGACCATCGACGACGTCCTTCTCGAC
>JAYSXP010000130.1:0-6051 GCA_043717125.1 Polyangiaceae bacterium
GCCGCGACGATCAGCGCGATCGGCGGGGCAATCGTGCTGGCCGGCGGGATCGTGCTGCTGCTCACGGCTCCGTCGTCGTCGTCCCCCGCTGCCGCGCGCTGAACCAGCTCAGCGCGGGACGCGCACCAGCGTCATCGGGTCAGCGTCCGACTTCGCGTGGAAGAAGTACGCGTACTGCGCGTCGAGCTCGAGGTAGCGCGCCTTCGTGAAGGTGGTAGGGACCGAGAGAGGGTGCATCGACGCCGCGCAAGCTGCGATCGTGCACGACGAGATCGTCGTCTGCGATCGCAGAACGAGGTTCGTGCCGTCGCTCTTGATCGACACCGGCGCCGGGACGTCGACGAGGACGGTCGTCGGCGTGGTCTGCGGGGTCACGCGGGACCACGACACCACGGTGCCTTCGTCCTGGGCGTAGACGAGCATGCGCTGCGAGTCCGCGGCGACCCACGACGGATACGCAGCGAAGGTCGCGAGCGTGGTGAGCGGGGTCGCCGCGAACGGACGCCACTTGTGGAGCGTCCATTGCCCGCTCGGCGTGCGTGAGCTGAAGACCAGCTCGTCGTCGCTGCCGAACGCGAACATCACCGGGCCGCCGAACGCGAGCGTCGCCTCGGGGACCTGCGACAGGAGGTCGGCGCCGATCCAGCGCAGCGTGGGTGCGTTCGAGAGGTAGTCGGGAGCGGCGGTCCAGAGCGTCTTGGCGGAGCGCGCCAGGATCGACGAAGAGCTGTTGTCGACCACCGTCGGATTGAGCCCTGCGAGCGTCATCCGGTGCAGCTTGCCGTCCGAGGTCGTGAACCAAACCTGGCCGCGTGCGAGCCCGATCGTGCTCACGCGCGTCGATGGGGTCGCCGAGGGCTGGTCGTAGATCGTCTTGGGGTGTGTCGGATCGCTCTTGGAGACGAGGACGATCGTACTGCGCGTGCCGGCGCGGTCGCTGACCAGCAGCTCGTCCTCGCCCATCGCGAGCACCGGGTCGACGAACTGCCCGAGCGTCTGCGCCTTCAGCGGCGCACTGGCCTCGGCGTCCTTGGTGCTCGTGCCGCCGTCGCCGTCGTCCGGGGCGGTCGATGGGTCGGCGTCCGCACCGTCCGCAGGCGCCGCGGCGTCTGCCTCACCCGCATGGCGCTCGTCGACACCGATGATCGTCCCGCACGCGGCGACGGATCCCGCGAGGATCGCGAGCGTCGCTATCCATGCACTCTGCACCTTCATCGAGGCACCCGGGCAATCACGCCGGTCTTGCCCTTCGCGGTCATGACGATCCAGGCGTACGTCCCGTCGACCACGAGCCCGCGTGAGTACTGCAAGCCGGCGGTGAGCACGGTCATGGTGCTCGCGCAGCTCGCGATCGTGCAGCGCCTCAGCGCGGTGTCGGTGAGCATGTAGAGGCTCGTCCCGTTGCTGCGAAGAATGGGCGGCGTATCGAACGACGTGGCCGAGAGCACCGTGGTGCTGGCACCGGTCGTGCGATCGATCGCGCGGATCTCCTTGGCGGTGGCCAGGTGGACGAAGGCACGCGCCGGGTCGAGCCCGATGGCCACGGCCTCCTCGGGGAGCGTCGCGAGCAGTCGATGTCCGGCGCGAGCACCGGTCGCGGCAGGAGCCCAGTGGCGTAGCGTGGTCGAGGTGCCGCGCGTCGCGTAGACGAGCGCCTCGTCGTCGACCGCGACGTCCCCCACCGAGCCGGTCGGATTGAGGAGCGCGTTCGCGGGCGTGACCTGCGCGGGCGGCGCGCCGAACCAGTGGAACTGGAGGATGTCGCCGAGGAACTGCGGCAGGTCTGCGAGCCAGAGCGTCTGCGGGGCAGAGAGGATGCGGGTCGACGAGCCGGGGACGTATTCGTCCTTCACGTCGGTGCCGTCGCTCTTCAGGCTCTTCAGCGCGCCGTAGGTGTCCGCGACGAACACGCGACCGCGCGAGGCGCCGACGCTCTCGAAGCGAACGCCGTCGATGACGTCCTCCTGGAGCAGCACGTTCACTGCGTGAGGCGCAGCCTTCTCCGTCGCGACGAGGCGCGTCTGTACGTCGGTCTCGAGCGTCAGAACGTGCGTGTCTCCGATCGCGAACGCCTGGATGGGCCGCCCGGTCAGCACGATCTCGAGCTTGGAGCTCGTCGCAGGAGGAGACGCTGACCCCGGAGGAGCCTCGGGCGTGGACGGTGCAGGGTTGTCGGGAGGAGCCGGCTCGTCGCCGCGGGCCGCGGGACCGTCGGCTCGAGCGGGCGAAGGCGCAGGATCCGGCGAGCTGGCGTACGGGCCGCAGGCCGCGAGGGCGATCGCCGAGATAGAGCAAAAAAACTTGGCCTTCATCTCGTGTAAGTAGAGGTATGACACGCTCCACCTGACCACGCAATGTCGGGATTCTTTGGGCGTCGCAAGAGCGGGTGGCCGAGCTTGCGTTTTGCGCCCGGCGCGCGAGAGTTCGCGATCTCCGTGGCATCGATGGCGCGCGCTCGTACGACGAAACCAGGGCTGGGCCCTCTCGCCGGATTCCATCCGGCGGTCGGTGAATGGTTCCGTGCGGCGCTCGGCGAGCCGACGCGAGCGCAGATCCTCGCATGGCCGCACATCGCGAAGGGCGAGACGACGCTCCTGCTCGCGCCGACCGGATCCGGCAAGACGCTCGCGGCGTTTCTCTCCGCGATCGATCGCCTCGCGCAGGCGCCCGAGCCCGAGGATCGCAAGCGCCTGCGCGTCCTCTACGTCTCGCCGCTGAAGGCGCTCGCGGTCGACGTCGAGCGCAACCTTCGCGCGCCGCTCGCGGGGGTCAGCGAAGCCGCGTCACGCCTCGGGACGCCGCTCCGGCGCCTCCAGGTCGCCGTGCGCACGGGCGACACGCCCACGTCGGAGCGCGCGAAGATGCTCCGCTCGCCGCCGGACATCCTGATCACGACGCCGGAGTCGCTCTACCTGCTCCTCACATCGGCGCAGCGCGAGCTGCTGATGTCCGTCGACACGGTGATCATCGACGAGATCCACCAGATGGCCGCGAGCAAGCGCGGCGCGCACCTGTTCCTCTCGCTCGAGCGCCTCGCGGCGATGCGGCCCGACGTTCCGCTCCAGCGCATCGGGCTCTCGGCGACGCAGCGTCCGCTCGAGGAGATCGCGCGGCTGCTCGGCGGGTACGCGAAGGCGAGCACAAAGGGCCGCAAGGTGACGCCGCGCGAGGTCGCCATCGTCGACGCGTCCGCGAAGAAGGTGCTCTCGATCACCGTCGAGGTGCCGCCTCCCCTCCCCGACGGGCTCGCGGGCGAGGTCGACGAACCCGATCCGGATGCGCGAAGCATCTGGCCGCAATTGCACGTTCGCCTCGTCGAGCGGATTCGCGCGGCGCGTTCGACGATGATCTTCGTCAACAGCCGGCGCCTCGCGGAGCGGCTCGCGACGGCGCTCAACGAGACGGCCGGCGAGGAGCTCGCGCTTGCGCACCACGGCTCGGTCGCCAAGGACACGCGGCGCGCGATCGAGGAGCGGCTCAAGGCCGGCAATCTTCCGGCCATCGTGGCCACGTCGTCGCTCGAGCTCGGCATCGACATGGGCGCCGTCGATCAGGTGATCCAGGTGGAGGCGCCTCCTTCCGTCGCATCGGGCATTCAGCGCATCGGGCGCGCGAGCCACCACGTCGGCGGCATTCCGTCGGGCGTTTTGGTGCCCAAGCACAAGCACGATCTCCTCGCGTGCGCCGCCGCCGCCGCCGGCATCGAGAGCGGCGACGTCGAGGAGACCTACTACGCGCGCAACCCGCTCGACGTCCTCGCGCAGCAGATCGTCGCCGTCGCGGCGGTGGGGATCCCCCGCGGGCGCGTCCCGTTGAAGGGCAAGGCGAAGCGCCGGAAGGACGACGCCGAGCCCGAGGTCGAGACCGACGTGGAGGAGCTCTGGGAGCTCGTGAGGCGCGCGGCTCCCTTCGCGGAGCTGCCGCGAAAGAGTTTCGACGGCGTGCTCGACATGCTCGCCGGCCGCTACCCGAGCGACGAGTTCGCCGATCTGCGCCCGCGAATCACCTGGGACCGCACGCGCGGCGTGATCACGGCGCGCGCCGGCTCGAAGCGGCTCGCCATCCAGAACGCGGGCACGATCCCGGATCGTGGGCTCTACGGCGTGTTCCTGCAAGACGGCAGCTCGGGTGACGACGACTCGAAGCGGAAGAGCACGTCGAGCCGGCGGGTCGGTGAGCTCGACGAGGAGATGGTCTTCGAGCTGCGCGAGGGCGAGGTCTTCCTCCTCGGCGCCTCCTCGTGGCGCACCGAGCAGATCACCCGCGACCGCGTCCTCGTCACGCCCGCCGCGGGCGTCCCCGGGAAGATGCCCTTCTGGCACGGCGATCGCGCGGGCCGCACCATCGCGTTCGGCGAACGGATCGGAAAGCTGACGCGCACGCTCGCGAGCCTTCCGCCGGGCGAAGCAGCAACGATGCTCGCGAAGGAGCACCACCTCGACGCGCGGTCAGCTGGCGATCTCGTCGCGTACGTGCACGACGAGCTGAAGGCCGCGGGCACGGTCCCGAGCGATCGCACGATCGTGGTCGAGCGCGTCCCCGACGAGCTCGGTGACCTGCGCATCTGCGTGCTCACGCCCTTCGGTAGCCGCGTGCACCAGCCCTGGGCGATGGCCGCGCTGCGAAAGCTCCGCGACGCGCGCTCAGGAGACATCGAGGCCGTCGCGACCGATGACGGCATCATTTTCCGCGTGCCTGGCGGCGAGGAGCCTCCGCCCGTCGAGCTGCTGTTTCCGTCGCCCGACGAGATCGAGGACGTGGTGACCCACGAGCTCGGCAGCTCCTCGCTGTTCGCGGCACGCTTCCGCGAGGCCGCGGCTCGCGCGTTGCTCCTGCCCCGGCAGCATGTCGGCAAGCGGACGCCGCTGTGGGCGCAGCGCAAGCGCGCGGCGGATCTCCTCGCCGTCGCGCAGCGCTATCCGTCGTTCCCGATCGTCCTCGAGACGTACCGCGAGTGCCTGCGTGACGCGTTCGATCTGCCGGCGCTCGTCGACGTGCTGCGGGCCGTCGAGTCGCGAAAGATCCGCGTCACGACCGTCGATCTGACGACGCCCTCGCCGATGGCGGCGTCGCTGCTCTTCTCGTTCATCGGCAACTTCATCTACGACGAAGACGCGCCCGCGGCAGAGCGACGCGCGCAGGCGCTCACCATCGACCATGCGCAGCTGCGCGAGCTGCTCGGAGAGACGGAGCTGCGAAAGCTGCTCGACGCCGACGTCGTGCTCGAGCACGGGCGCCAGCTCCAGCGGCTCGATCGCCCGCTCCGCCATGCCGACGCGCTGCACGACGTATTGCTCTGGCTCGGCGACCTGACGACCGATGAAGTCCGCCGTCGCGCAGACATTCCGAGCTCGACCGACGGCGGTGTGGTGCGCCCGCCGGTGAGCAGCGCGGACGTCGACACGTGGATCGACGCGCTCGTCCGGAGTCGCCGGATCGTCCGCGTCCGGATCGCGGGCGAGGAGCGCTTCATCGCGGTCGAGGACGCGGCGCGGTATCGCGACGCGCTCGGTGTCGTGCTCGAGCGCGGGCTGCCAGAGGCGTTCGTCGGACCGACCACCGACGCGCTCACCTCGCTCGTCGCGCGCTATGCGCGAACGCATGGACCGTTCAGCGCGGGCGACGTCGCGGCGCGCTGGGGGCTCGGCGAGGCCTCGGTCGCGGTCGGGCTCGAGCGCCTCGTCGCGAGCGGCAAGGTCGTGACCGGCACGTTCCTTCCTTCGTCGGTGGCCGCTCGCGCGCGCGGACGCACCAGCGGCTCCCCGCACGAATACTGCGATGCGGAGGTGCTTCGGGTGCTCAAGCGGAAGACGCTCGCGCGACTCCGCAAGTCGATCGAGCCCGTCACCGCCGACGTCTTCGCGCGCTTCCTCGCGGACTGGCAGGGCATCGTCGCTCCGGACGACCTGCGCGCGCAGCGTCTCGCCGCGTCTCCGGTGGACGCTCTGCTGCGCGCGCTCGCGCAGCTCGAGGGGTGCCCGATTCCGGCCTCCGTGCTCGAGACGGAGGTGCTGCCCGCACGTGTGCCCGGGTACCGGCCGCACATGCTCG
>JAYSXP010000014.1:0-7477 GCA_043717125.1 Polyangiaceae bacterium
AACGTCGGAGCAGGGCCGTGGAGCGGGGCCAGGGGCGGGTGCGTGGGAGGGCGAAGTTCCAAGGGGGGCTGGAAAAGCGGCAGTTGGTTGCGTGCGCGAGACGCGGGTACGCCTAGGCGCGACGTGTCGCGAGTTCGGCGGAGCGCTGTTTCTCGAAGGTACGCATCGCGTGGCCGCCGTGCTCGCACACGTCGATGCCGCCACGAAGAAGGACGCGTGGGCGCGCCTCGACGGCGACGTCTACACGTGGGTCACACAGAAGGTCACGTCGCACGGTGGCTGGGTCCCCGCCGCTTCGCGATGAGCGAGCGTCGCTTACGCGAAGTCGGCCACGCAGAGGGCGTGATCGCTGTCCTCGGTCGGCGCGATCGGCTCGACGTGCGCGCCGTGGAAGCGGAGCGCCTCGTTGAAGATCTCGAAGTTCTGCACGGCGCGAAAGAGCCGCTCGGAGACGAGGATGTGATCGATCTGCGTCCGGTCTTTGCCGTGGAAACACGAATAGCGCTCGGCCACCGGCAGGATCTCGGCACATGACGCGAGATGGTCCTTCGCGCGCTCGCCCAGGCCGCGGAGGATGCGCACGGGGAGAGAGTCGAGGACGTCGTTCAGATCGCCGAGCACGCACACGGCGTGATCGGGGGAAGCCTTGAAGATGCCGTCGACGAGGCCCCGCACGTAGGTCGCCTCGGCTGCGCGCTGGATGAGGCTGCGTACCGCCGACTCCGCGCGCTCGGCGGGTGTGATGTCGGGGCGCTCGCGACCGTCCTTGGTGCGGAAGGCGACCGGCAGGTTCGACTTGAAGTGCATCGTCATCACGTCGATTTCGCCGAGGTCGGGCGACGTGACGCGCGCGTGGATGATCCCGCGGCGGAGCGGGATGCGTGTCCCGAACGGCTCGGGGTCCCCTTCGGCGAAGCGCGGGAACGGGAGCTGTTCGTGCGTGTGGATCTGCGACCAGACGATCGGCAGCCGCGAGAGGAGCGCGCAGCGGATCCCGCGCTTGTCGGCCGTGCCGACGATCGGCGCGCCATAACCGAGGTCCTCGAGGCCGTTCACGAGGCGTTGGAGCTGCTGCTCCTCGCCGACCTCCTGGAGCGCCACCACGTCGGCGTTCGCGCGCCGCAGGTTCGCGCTGATGTTGGCGAACTTTCCGACGGCAACGGCGCGCTCCGCGTCGCTGCGGGGAAGGAAGAAATCCTTGAGGTTGAAGGTGGCGATGCGGAGCGACATGCGTGGCAGTCTACCTCTTGCTACACTGCAAGGTCATGGAGCTCAGCGACGACGCCAACAGAGACATGATCGCTTCGATGATTGCTCACCTGGCGCATCTTCGCGCCGAGTACGGCGAGGTGCTCGAGAGCCCGGACCTCGTCGAGCCGAACGGCGACTACTTCCCGGACGAGTTCAAGGTCGAGCCGGCTGCGATCGATCGGTTGATGCGGCGCATGATGACGTACGCGCCGCTCGCGGCGGATCTCGACGTGCAGGTCGTGTACACCGAGCCCGATGGCGACCCCGGCGGCGGCGGATGCGGAAGCGGAGCGTGCGGTCCGGGCGACGCCGCGAAGGCCGTCGCGAAGGGCGGCGTGCTCGAGACCGAGGACGGCTACGCGGTCGTGCTGGATCCGTCGGACGTCGGGCAGCCGAAGCTCCTCACCGCATCGCTCGCGCGGTCGATGGGACGCCTCGTGCTGTTCGAGGCGGACGAGGAGGTCGACCCGCGTGTCGAAGGTGCGCTCTCCGAGCTCACCGCGGTTGCATGCGGGCTCGGCGTCCTCTTGCTGAACGGCGCGTGCGTCTACAAGAAGGGCTGCGGAGGAATGCGTCGCCATCAGGGCACCTTCCTCGGCGTGGAGGAGCTCGCGCTCGCGTGCGCTCTGTTCGTACGGGTGACGGATCGCAAGCCGAGCATGGTGCGTCGTCACCTCGAGGTCACGCAGAAGGAAGCGTTCGACCTCGCGCTCGACTGGGTCGACGGTCAACCGAGGCTCGTTCAGTCCCTCACGAAGGATCCCCAGTCGCTCGCGGACGGCATCTTCACCCTCGAGGAGAAGAAGGGACTGCTCTCGCGGTTCCTCACACGCAAGCGTGATGACGCGATGCCCGACGCGAACCCCGGGACGGTGAAGCCGAGGGAGCGCTCGGAAGAGGAGCGACGTCGCATCGCGGAGACGAAGGCTCTCGTCGAAGAGGCACTGCAAGAGTCGTAAGAATGCGATGGGCTGCCCTCGGCGTCGGCAGCGCAACCCTCATCGTGACCTCGTTCGCGTGCTCGACGTTCGACGGCGCCGACGTACCGGCCGCGGCGGACGATGGGTCGGCGGCGAAGGCGTGAGCGCGGTCACGGCGACGCACCTGTAGTACGGGACGTGAGCTGAGTCGCGCCGAGCGATGCGGCTCGGCTCGCTGTGGCGCTTCTGCTCACGCGGGAACGTCATTCTCGGGATTTCCAGGGTCAGGGCCGCGATCCGTGGTCGAGGTTCGTTGGATCGGGCTTCGCATGGTTGCGACACCGAGGCATCGAGGATCGAATGAAGCGACACGTTCTCCCCGTGAGCATCCTGTTGTGGCTCGGCCCTGGCCTGGCGCTCGCCGAACCACCGAAGAGCGGCGCAGAGACGACGGCGGCAGAGGGCCTCTTCTACGCGTCGCGCACGCTCATGCAGGCAGGAAGGTTCGCGGAGGCGTGTCCGAAGCTCGAAGAGAGCATGCGCCTCGACCCGGGGATCGGCACCCAGTTCAACCTCGCCGATTGCAACGAGCACATCGGGAAGATCGCGACCGCATGGATCGCTTTCCACGACGTCGCTTCGCAGTCGAAGCTCTCGAACCAGCCGGACCGCGAGAAGGTCGCGAGCAAGCGAGCCGCGGCGCTCGAGCCGCGCCTCCCGCGCCTCGCCGTGGACGTGACCGGTGCCCCCGCGGGCCTCGAGGTGAAGCGCGACGCGCTCGTGGTCCCACCCAGCGCTTGGGGCACGCCGGTGCCCGTGGATCCCGGCACGCATCGCATCGTGGTGACGGCCCCGCGCAAGCAGCCATGGGAGATCACGATCACCGCGCGTGAAGGGAAGGTCGCTCGCGTCTCGGTGCCGCGCGATCTTCCCGACATCGGAGTCGTGGTCGTGCCCGCTTCCCCGGCACCGGAGCTTGCCGAGCCCGCTGAAGCCCAGGCAGCGGCCTTTCCTCAGCCGGTCGTCGAAGGTCATGGCGGCGCCCAGCGTGCCGTCGGATGGGTCGTCGCCTCGCTCGGAGTCGCCGGTGTCGGTGTCGGTGCAGGGTTCGGTCTCTCGTCGCTCGGCGAGCGCAACGCGGCACGCGCGCACTGCAACGGCGTCGGCTGCGATAGCGACGGCGTCAGTCTACGCGACGACGCCTTGCGCAACGGCAACATCGCGACGATCTCCATGATCGCAGGCGGTGCCGCGGTCGCAGGCGGTCTGCTCCTCGTTCTCACCGCGCCGCGTGACGCGCCGCCGCGCGAACGCGTCGGGATTCGCGCGGTTCCGACCACGGCCGTCGGCGGCGGCGGCCTCTCTCTCCAGGGGGTCTTCTAATGATGCGATGGCTCGAGGTCTCCTCCATCTCCGCGGTCGTCGTGGCGTTCGCCTTCCTCGGCTGCAACTCCATCCTCGACAACCAGAAGGGCGTGTTGCTCGCGAGCGACGACGGCGGAGGCGGCGTGTCGTCCGAACCGGCGGCCAGCGCACCGCCGCCCAACGTGCCGCCCGCAGAGGCCGCAGCGCCCGACGCCGGGGGTATGACGCCCTCGGCGTGCCCCTCCGGTGAGCAGATGTGCTTTGGCACGTGTGTATCGATGATCGACGCGCACTACGGCTGCGGCGACCCGAGCTGCACGCCGTGCCCGTCGGCCCACGGCACGATGGGCTGCCAGGGCCGCAAGTGCGTGGTCACCGCGTGCGATCACGGCTACGCCGACTGCAACGCGGTCGCTGCCGACGGCTGCGAGATCGACCTGTCGAAGCCCAAGAGCTGCGGCGCGTGCAACGCCGCATGCGCGGTCGCGGCGCCGCTCTGCGCGCCCGCCGGGCAATCGTTCCAGTGCACCGACGGCTGCACTCCGGCCGCCCCGCTCAGCTGCGGCGCTCAGTGTGTCGACCCGATGACCAGCGCGGACAACTGCGGCGCGTGCAACGTCAAGTGTCCGGTCGTCGCGAACGCGACGACCGCCTGCACGACCGGGGTGTGCTCCTTCACGTGCAAGGCGCAGTTCCACAAGTGTGGCGGCGCATGCGTCGCGTCGACGGACCCGGCGTCGTGCGGTCCGGCATGCACAGTGTGTCCGGCACCCGCGGGTGGCACGGCCACGTGTGTGACCGACGCGTGCGGAATGACGTGCGCGGCACCGAGCCATCTCTGCGGCGCCAAGTGCGTCGGCGTCGGGGCCGCCGACAACGACCCTCTGGCGTGTGGCGCAGCCTGCACGGTGTGCCCGGTTCCGGCCCACGGGACGGCGACGTGCACGTCGGGAACGTGCGGTATTGCATGCGCCGTGGGCTACGGTAACTGCGACGGCATGGCTGCCAACGGCTGCGAGGCTGTCTTCGCCTCCGACCCGCTCAACTGCGGGATGTGCGCAAAGTCGTGCGCGGCGCAGGCGTGTGTGGGCGGCGTGTGCAACGTGGCGCCGCCGCCTTGATTAGGCGCTAGGGCGCTACCGTCGCGTGACATGGGCGTCGTCGCGGGATGCGGGCCGCGGCGACGGAGCGCCACGACGCTTCCCGAGCGCGCCCACCATCCGCGCGCTCATGCGCGCAGCTTGAACCGCTGAATCTTCCCGGTCGCCGTCTTCGGCAGCTCGCTCACGAACTCGATCCAGCGCGGATACTTGTACATTGCAAGCTTCGACTTGACGAAGGCCTTGAGCTCGGCGACCAGCACCTCGCCAGCCGCGTGGCCCTCCGCGAGCACCGCGAATGCGCGGGGCTTCACCAGGCCTTCATCGTCTGCGTGCCCGACCACCGCCGCCTCGAGCACCGCCGGGTGCTCGGAGAGCGCGCTCTCCACCTCGAAGGGCGACACCCAGATGCCGCCCACCTTGAGCATGTCGTCGGAGCGGCCCGCGTACGTGTAGTAGCCGTCCTGATCGCGCACGTAGCGATCGCCCGTGCGCGTCCAAGGACCGTGGAACGTCGCCAGGCTCTTCTCGCGCTGGTTCCAGTACGCCACGCAGCTCGACGGGCCACGGACCCAGAGTGAGCCCTCCTCGCCGTCCGGAGCTGGCTCGCCGGAGTCATCGACGAGCTTCACGTCGTAACCGGGCACCGGCTTTCCCGAGGTTCCGTAGCGGACGTCCCCGTGACGGTTCGACAGGAAGATGTGCAGCATCTCCGTCGAGCCGATCCCGTCGAGGATGTCGGTCCCGAAGCGCGCGCGCCAGCTCTCACCCGTGCGCTTCGGCAAGGCCTCACCCGCCGAGATGCTCACGCGCAGCTTGCGCGAGCCCTTTGCGTCCGCGAGCGAGCGGTCCGCCAGCATCGACGCGTACAGCGTGGGAACGCCGCAGAAGATCGTCGGCTGGTGCTTCGCGAGCGTGCGCATCACCGACGCGGGCGTCGGCCGCTCCGCCATCAGCACGGCGGTCGCGCCGACGTGCAGCGGGAACGTCATCGAGTTGCCGAGCCCGTAGGCAAAGAACAGCTTGGCCGCCGAGAACACCACGTCGTCCTCGCGCATCCCGAGCACGCCGCGGCCATAGAGCGCGGCGGTGTGCGCGAGGTGCGACTGCAGGTGAATCGCCCCCTTCGGCGCGCCCGTCGACCCGGACGAGTACAGCCAGAACGCGACGTCGTCGGAGGTCGTCCGGGCCACCTCGTCGGACGGCTTGGTCGCCGCGACCACCGCCTCGAACTCGAGCTGCAGCGTCGTGCGCGAGACGCGCGTCTCCCCGGGGCTGCTCGACGCAGTCAGGTCGCGTGGCCCGGTGAATGCCGGCGACTTCACGATGACGACGCGCGGCCCCTTCGCCATCTTCGCGAGCGCGGGCTGCAGCTTGTCGAGGAGCGCATCGCTCACGAAGAGGAGCCGCGCCCGGCTGTCTTCGAGCATGAGCGCATAGTCGTCCGTCGTGAGCAGCGTGCTCACGGGGACGGGCACCGTGCCGGCCCGGATTGCACCGAAGAAGATGGCGACGAAGTCCGCCGTGTCGTGGAGACAGAGCATCACGCGCTGCTCGAGCTCGACGCCCAGACCGCGAATCGCCGCGGCGACGCGCGACGTTCGGTCTGCCAGCTCGGCGTAGGTCGTCGTTCGCCCTTCCTCCACGAACGCGAGTTTTTGACCACGGCCTTCAGCGACGTGGCGATCGACGAAATCGACGGCGGCGTTGTAGCTCCTCGGGACCTGCACCCAAGAAGGATACGCTATGCTCGGCTCCGACGATGCTGCGGACCCCGCCGGAACCCGAATCCGAAGAGATCAGCCTCTATATTTCCACGTACTACTCGCTCTTGCGCTCGTCGGGCGAAGTGCGGGTACGCGCCTTCGAAGAGGTCCACGCGTACAGCGGCTCGAGCTTGCACGCAGGTGCGCTCGCGGAAGAGCCCGACCTTTCCGCGTTCGCTTATGCCGCAGCGCGCCTCCCGGACGACATGCCCGATGTCGACCTCGTCATCCTCGGCCAGTCGCACGAGCTCTTCGAGGCCGCCGGGTACGACGTCCGCCAGTGGAAGATCGCCAAGACCCGCGGCCGCCGCCGCCCGCTCCGCTACGACGGTCACGGCAAGCTCGCGGTCTTCATCTCGAGCGCGAGCGACATCGACGACCTCGTTCCGATCGTCACCGCCTACCAGATCGAATGGAACAAGATCCACGCGCGGCTCCGTCGCGTGGCTCCGTCGCCGGAGGCCATGGTCGAGGCGACAAAGGAACCTTCGGCGCTCGCGGCCGCGCTCGGCGTCTCCGTCGAGGACGCGCAGAAGCTGCTCGACGCATTCGGGCCCGCGCGCCTCGAGCGCGGAGGGCGCGCGCTCTACGACCGCCCGCTCGACCTCCGCATTCGCATGCTCGCGTCGTCGTACTCGCAGTACCAGCGCGCCGCGCAGCGGTGGTGGAGTGGCATCGAGCCCGTCTACGTGAAAGCGACGCAGCCGCGCCGCCCCCCCGTCTACTTCGTATCGTCCAACACGCACGCGCTCGCAAACCTCGTCGGAGGGTACGCGCGATCGCACGCCGACGAGATCGTGGCATGGGCCCGCTTGCGCGATCCGGAAGGCCTCGGTGACGAGGTCTCTCGCGTCGCCGCGCTGAACGACCCGACGCAGCTCGCACCGCTCCTCTATTACCTGTTACGCGAGTACATCCACTCGAACCCCGGCTCGTCGAAGATCGACGAGGTGCGCTCGTTCGAGGCGACGAAGGGCCTCGTGCACCTCTCGGAGCCGGGGCACATCGACGTCGATGCGCAGATCGCTCACCTCAGCGAGCTCGATCCCGAGCTGCTCGACCCGCGCCTGAACAT
>JAYSXP010000131.1:0-6039 GCA_043717125.1 Polyangiaceae bacterium
ATCCTCGATGCCGAAGGCGTCGCGCGCCTGCGCGAGCGCGTCGCTGCCGCCCTCGGTGCCGACGCCTCGCTACCGGTGTTTCCCGAGACGGACGGACGCTCCAAGGTGAGCGCGGCGTGGCTCATCGAACGTGCGGGCTTTCCGAAGGGTCATGCGATGGGGCCGGTCGCGATCTCCTCGAAGCACGCGCTCGCGCTCACGAACCGCGGCGGCGCGACGACGGCGGATCTGCTCGTTCTGGCGCGCGCGATCCGCGACGGCGTGAAGGCGAGGTTCGGGGTCACGCTCGAGAACGAGCCGGTTTTTGTGGGGGTCTCGCTCTAGGTTCGTAAAGACGTCGGGTTAGGATTCGTTCCAAACGTCGACGTGGTGCGAGGCGCGGCGAAGCGCCGCTAAGCCACGAGCGTGCGGTACGCGGCGGTCACCTCGGCGAAGCGCGAGGACAGCGACTTGCGCTCGTCGTGCGAGGCCTCGGGGTGCAGATCCGGGTGGTACGTGCGGACGAGGCGGCGATAGGCCTGCTTCACCTCGCTCGGGTCCGCGTTGAACGTCACCCCGAGCGCGCGGTAGGCGCTCGCGCGGGCGGGATCCCACCCGCCGGGCATACCGCTCGAGGTGCTCGCGCGGTAGGTGCCGCTCGGGGCCTCGGCGGTACGGTCGCGAAGGCGCCTTCGTCCAGCGAGGAACTCGGGCGCCTTGAGCGGTTCGTCGACGAGCGCGCCGCGCGGCGGCTTCACGGTGACGCGGAACGTGATTTGCGCGTCGCCCAGCTCCTCGAGGATCTGGAGGCGCAGCATGACCTGCACGCGGAGCGCGCGGCCCACGACGGACGGCGAGAGGTGAAAATCGCGCACCAGCACCTCACCGTGCAGGCGGCGTGAGGCCATGGCGCGAAGGAGCGAGCGCCGTAGCGTGTCTTCGTCGATCTCGTCCTGGCGGCGCAGGATCTCGGCGAGCGAGGCCGTCGCCCGATCGAGCTCGACCGCCGACACGAGCCCGGCGGCGAGGTGGATGCGATGCATCCGTCCGCTCGGCTCTGTCAGCTCGAGAGTGCCCGTCGATTGCTCGCGATGGACCGCACCGAGCAGATCGCCGAGCGTCGTCGCCTTGAGACGCCCCGGGAGGTGCATCCCAATTTCGTACCAAGCACCACGAATACAGCCAACAAAACCGCTGTTCGGGTTCAGCCTCCGACGACGATCTGGGCCTTCACGATCACCGTGACCGGTGCGCAGCGCGGCGGGGGCGCAGGTCCTGCATCGGCCTCGGACGGTTCCGTCCGCGGGGCCTCGCAGGCCACGACCCGCACGCGCGCACGTGCCTCGCCTTGACCGGAGCGGCGAGCGACGAGGCCGAGCGCCCACTTCGTGCCGGTCGCGTCCCGCGAGAGCGCGTCCTCGGGGCCGATCCGACCCTTCAACGCCGATGCGAAGTCGGGAAGCGAAAGGATCTCGACGTCGGCCCAGGCGAGCGTGCGGCCGCCTTCGATGCGTGCCTCGACGGTGCACCGCACGCGACCTGGCTCGCTGGCGCGATCGCACTGCATCGACGCCTTCACGTCACTCTCGGGGGGCGCGTCGGCACGCGCGTGGCTCGTCGCGAAGACAAGCGCGATGACGTAAGCACTTCGATAAACCGAGCGGGCCATCCTAGGTGCCCGCATGCGTTGGCTCGGCATCGTGACCGTGATGTTGCTCGCGTCGGCCTGCGACAACAAGCAAGAAGCGGCGTCGGGGACCCGCGGAGCCGCAAGTGCCCCGGCGGCAGCGCCGCCCGCACCGCTGGCCTCCGCGAGCGGCGTCTGGACCGCGTCGACGTCGTCGTGGCCAACGGCCGTCAGACCGATCTCCTCATGGCCGGCGGCTGCGACGAGAAGACCCCGCAGCGAGCAGTCACCTCGCGCGCGGGCGTGCGCTGCACCACCACGCCTCGCCACAAGTAGACCACGTCAGGTGGCGTGACTCACACGATACGAGCTGCCCGTGACTGAGGGCTCTCGAAGGTCGCTCAGAGCGGGTCGAACGACCCGATGACGACGCGCCCGCGCTTCACGCACGCGATCCGCGAGGCGTCGTCGTTCGTGGTGCATTGCGAGAGGTCCCCATAGGGCTCGAGCTCGGGCGCGCGGTAGCGTGCGGACTTCGTCGTCCTCACGAGCACGCCCTGCGAGGTGGCGATGGCCATCGCGCGAGCGCCCGCCGATCGCGGAGAGCCAAACGGCGGCATCTCCCCGAGAGGTGACGCCATCACGGTCGCCGACGAGGTCTCCGGTTTCACGAGGAGCGGGAGCCCGGCGACGAGCGCCTCGAGCCCGCGCGGCCCCCACGCGATCGGAATCGTCGTCGCCGCCTCACCCCGCCCGCCTGCGCAGCGGCTGCCGAGTGGCGGCGCCACCGGCAAGAGGACGTCGCGCATCTCGCTCTCGGCGTCCGTCGGAGCGAAGGTCGCGCGGAGACCGACGCCCTCGCACGCGCTGTACGCCTCGAGCCATCGGCTCTTTCCGTCGGGGGAGAGCACCTGCGTGGGCCAGGCCGGGAGCTCGGCGTCGGTGGCCTCGCCGGACTCCGGATCCACGCGCGAGACGGCGGAAGGCCCGCGGACCAGCAGCTTGCCGCTGGGCTCGAACGCGAGCGAGCCCCACTGCGGATGCGCCGCGCGCGTCGTGACCAACGTGATGCCGATGACGCGCGTGCTCCGCGCCTGAACGAGCGGCGCGACGTCGTTGAGGAGCCTCGCGATCTCGGTGGTGCGCGCCGCGGTCTTCGTCGCCGGCGCGAGCTGTGCGGCGGACGCGGAAGCGATGGCGCGGAGGGCATCCGCCTGGGCGACGAACGCCCGGATCTCGGCGATGCCAGCGTCCTCGAGCGGCTTGCTGGAGCCGCACGCGACGGCGGCGTTCACCGGGTCGCTGACCGAACCGCGGAGCTTCACGAGCCTGGGTGCTCCGCCCTCGAGGCACATCGCGCGGAAGAGCATGCGCATCTGCTGGACGAGGCCCGGGACCGTCGCCGCCTCGCGAGGCTTTCCCGCGCGTGCCGCTGCCTGCGTTGCGATTGCCCTGAGCGACGCCTCGGGCTCGTCCGGATCGCGGCTCGGCCCTGCCGAGCGATCCAGGAACGCGACCCTCGCCGAGAGCTTCGGTCCAGGCTCGAACGGGGGCGCTCCGCCCTCGATGGTGACGTGCAGCGTGACGTCGTCGATGCCGTCGTGGTCGCGGTCCTCTCCGTCGACGTCGATCGCGAGCCGCGGGGCGCCCGGCGGGTCGAGGACTTCGAGCGCGAACGCGACGGCCGGAGCCTTCACGAGCCGTACGACGAAGAGCGCGCGGGACGACGGACCGCGCGAGCACGACGTGCCGACGAGGGCGACCGCAGAGTGCGGACCGACGCGCTCGAGCCGCGCGACGGGCGTGCACACGGCGTCGATGCGCGGGTTGGGAGCTGTCGCGACGACCGACGCGCGCGCGGGCGACGAGGTTCCTGCGTACGCGATGATCTCGACCGCGCCGACCTCATGCGGTTTTCCCGCGGGCGCCGCAGGCCGAACGATCGCGAGTGCGTCCATTTTCCCGTCGCCGTCGAAGTCGCGAACGATCGCGTAGAGGAGCTCGCGGCCCGCCGGAGCCACGAGCTCGAGCCCCTCGACCTTCCAAGTCGTCGTGCCCGCGGGGGCCACGAGCGCGGGCTCGGCGCTCGTGCGTGCGCCGGCATCGCCCGCGGGCAGCGCCAGCTCGCCGCCGTCGCTCGCTCCCGCATCGGCGCGCGCGTCGTCGACCGAGTAGGGGACGTACGGATGGTCCTTCTTGCAGGAGCGCCCACATCCCGCGCACGCCAGGAGGAGGAGCGCGATGGCGGGCGTGCTCCTCCGATGCGGAGCTCGATGGGAGGAGGCTCGTTTCACGGGAGATTTCGACTTACCATGGACAACGCTCGAGGGGCGTGGGAGCTTTCCGCGCGTGCGAGCGCCGTCGTTCGTGCTGATTGTTCGAGCCTCGCTCGCCTGCGTGCTCCTTGCACTCTCGAGCCACGCGCGCGCGCAGACGAACGATTCGGCGCGCGAGCGTGCCGACGCGATTCTGCGGCAAGCCGAAAAGGACGATGACGCACTCGAGCTCGGCCGTGCGCTCGCGCGGTACGACGAGGGGCGCGCGCTCGATCCGGGCAGCCCTCGGGCGCCACGCGCGGAGGCGCGCGCCGCGATGCTGCGCGCCCACGCCGAGGGCGACCTCGTGCCCTACGCGATGCTCGAGCGCATGCGGCGTGAGCCGGCGCTCTCCTCCGACCCGCACGCGGTCGACGAGATCGTGCGCGCATCGGGGGCGTTCCCTCCGGGTCCCGTGCGCGTCGAGGTGTGGGCGCTTGCGGCGGAGGCCTACGCGCACCGCTTCGGCCGTCCAAGGGATGGCGAGGCGCTCCTCCGGCGCATTCTCGAGGACGAGCGCACCGAGCGCATCCTCGCGCAGAAAGCAGCGCGCGATCTCGTCACGCTCTGTCTCGCGCGCGGCGACCTCGCCGGAGCGAAGGCCGCCGTGCGTCTCGCGGGGACGCGTGCGGACCCGCGGCTCGGCAGCGATGTTCGTCGTGCCGTCCGCCGCCGAAGCGTGCATCTTGCATCGATGGGAGGACTCGCTTCGATGATCCTGCTCGCCGGGCGGGCGCTCGCCGTCGCCGTGCGGCGCGGATCGGGCGGTCGCCTGCGCTCGGCCCTCGCCTCGACGTGGAAGCTCGCGCTCGCGTACGCCGCATACGTGGCGCTCGGCGGCGCGGCCCTCGCGTCCGGGTACGAGGCCGAGACCGGAAAGCCGTTCCTCTGGTTCGGTGTCGTGCTCGTGCCCGTTCTTCTCCTCGCGCGGGCCTGGGGAGCTGCGGGAGGGGAGACGCGCGCCGCAAGGGCAGGCCGCGCTACGCTGTGCGCGCTGGGTGCGCTGAGCGCTGCGTTTCTCCTCCTCGAGGGGATCGACGTGATGCTCCTGGAGGGATTCGGCCTGTGAGCAACGAGACGGTCCGAGAGAGCACCGAGCCGCGCGAGCGCGAGCTCGACGTTGCGAACGTGCGCGCTGTGCGGGTCGGTCACGGCGCCAACTGTTCCAGTGTCGGCAGTGTCATCGACACGCTGTTCTTGGGGGCTGCGATGGGCGGAGCCATCCTCGCCGCGGTGTGCGCCGCGATGAAGGTCGAGGCGGTCACCGTGGTCGGCCAGGCGAGTGACGACGAAGACGCAGCGAGCGACGGTGGTGACCCATGATCGTCCGCTACGAGCGCTGGGGCGCGTGGGTGAAGACGGAGACGATGCCGGCGCTCGTGGCGCTCGATCGCGACGGCGTGCGCGCGCTCGGTCTCGACGGCGGACGCGCCTGGCGCGCGGGCGCAGAGGTCTCGCCGAGCCCTCCGATCGAGGTGCATCTCGCGGTGACGTCACGCTGCGCCGCGGGCTGCGAGGGCTGCTACCTCGATGCGCGTCCCGACGGCGTCGAGCCGCCCGCGGAGACGATCGAGCGCGCCTTCGATGCGCTCGCGAAGGCCGGCGTGTTCACGGTAGCGTTCGGCGGTGGCGAGCCGACCCTCCGCGACGACCTCGGCGCACTCGCACGTGCCGCGCGCGCGCGAGGGCTCTCGCCCGTGGTCACGACGAGCGGGCTCGGCCTCGGCGCCCGCAAGCTCGAGCAGCTCAAGGCCTTCGCGCAGGTCAACGTGAGCTACGACGGGCCCAGCGAGGCGTACGAGAGCGTGCGCGGCTTCGACGGCGCGGCCGCCGCGGAGTCCGCGATCGCGAAGCTCTCGGGCACGGGCGTCGTCGTCGGCGTGAACGTCGTGCTGACGCGTGACACCTTCGAGCGCACCAAGGATACCGTCCGTCGCGCGGCCTCGCTCGGCGCAACCGAGGTGCAGCTCCTCCGCTACAAGCCACAGGGCCGTGCGCGCGCGCTCGACTACCTCGCGAAGCGCCTCTCGCCGGAGCAGGCGAAGGCGGTGGGGCCGCTCCTCCGTGAGCTCGCCGCCGAGCACGAGGGCCGCGTCCGCATTCGCATCGACTGCGCGC
>JAYSXP010000132.1:0-6021 GCA_043717125.1 Polyangiaceae bacterium
ATAGAGCTCGCCCTCTTCCGTCTCGCCGATGTCGTGGATGTCGATGATGTGCGCGTGGTCGACGCGGTTCGCGGCGCGCGCCTCGCGGAGCATCCACGCACGAAGGTGCGTCTCGCCGCGGAGGTCGGGGCGAATGAGCTTGAGCGCGACGACACGATCGATGAGGACGTGGCGGGCGCGATACACGACGCCCATACCGCCTTCACCCGCTCGCGCTTCGAGCCGGTAGCGACCGGCGACGACGCGTCCGAGCATCGGATCCTGCGGCTTCGTGACGTTGCGCGTGGTGTTCACCAAAGCTCCTTTGAATCCGGTCGCGGGCGACCCGGCCCGCGCGCCGCCAGCGATCTCGTCGGCGCCATGAAAACCCGCAGCGGGGCTACGTTTTCATGAGGCTACAAGGTCAGGCGTCGGAAAGGAACAGGGACGCGGAGCGGCTCGACCGACTCAAAACGTGACGTTCATCACCGGGAAACGAAGCTCGCTGCCCGTGCCATCGACGCCGAACGCCTTCTTCTGGGTCGCCGTGAAGACCGGGCGCACCTCGGGAAGGGGGATGCCGACCGCGACCACGTACCGCGTGCTCGTGCCCTGGAAATTGAGGAGGGAGACCGGGCCACGCGCGCGGACGCCGAGAGCGGCCCCGAGGGGTGCAGGCGTGCCACCGGTGCCGCCGCCCGCGGGAGGCGCGGCAGGGGCCGGAGCGGGCGTCGTCCCACCGGGCGCTGCGGGGGTGGCCGCCGGCGTCGTGGGCTTCGGCTCTGCGCCGATCACGGCGCCGCCGCCGGGCTTGCCGGGATCGGACGGCGGGAGGTTCGTGACCGGTCGGTCCTCGCGAGCGCCTTCGCTCGGGAGATAGCGCGTCTGATCGAGGGCGACGACGAGCGCGGGAATGATGAGCGCCAGGCCGCCCGCGAGCATGTAGGCGGGGACGCGTCCGTCGCTCACCGCCTGCTCGACGAAGTAGCCACCCACGCCACCCGCGACCGCGCCGGCGCCGGCGCCGACGAGGTATGCGGTGCCCGAACGAACGCCGGCGATCGCCTCGATGAAGACGACGACCTCGCCGCCGAGCAGCGCCCCGCCAACGATGCCCTTGCCGGTCGGTGTCACGTCTTCGGCGTGCGCGACCTTCGGAGAGCCGACGAGGACGGTGGCGGCCGCGAGGGCGCCGAGCACGAGCGCGCGCATGCTCTTTTTCGTGGAGGTGTGCTGGATGTCGAGCATGAAGGGGGTCCTCGCCTCGTCCGTTGGTGGCCGCAAGGTACCACGACGTTCACCCGTGCCGGAAGACCCGAGATCCGTGTAGATTCGACGCGTTTCGCGCTTCGGAGCGCAGAACCAGGACCATGAGAGGCACGAGCCCCGACCCTATTGCGCCCGTGGCCTTGCGCGGCGCCGCGGTGGCGAGCCTCCTCGTGCTGCTCGCGGCGCTCGTCGGTGCTGCTGTGCGCCTCCTGCCCTGGGTGCTCGACCCGTCGATTCCGTGGGCGACGCTCGCCCCGTTCGCGCAGAGCCTTCTTGCGATCGCGATCGAGGCTGCGATCCTCACCGGTTGGCCGGTCGGGTGGGCGATCGCCGCCGCGCGCCTCGTCGAACGCGGCGAGGCACGCGTGCTGGCGTCGATCGGCGAGCGGCCGGTCCAGACGCTCCTTCGCCTCGCCCCGCAGGCCGTCCTGTTCACGATCATGCTTGCCATCACCTCGCTCGCTCTCGGCCGCGATGCCGCAGCTCCCGGCCGGATCGTCGGGGCGCTCCTCGCCGAAGGGCGCGCGGCGTGCGGTCCTTCGCCAGACGCGAGCAAAGCTGCGCCCGCGACCCACGCGATCCCCTTCGTCTCGGCCACGTGGCTCTGCGCGCCAAGCGGAGCGCGTCTCGTGGGGCGCGCGCCGATCGGTGGCGTCGTGTTCACGGCGACGGGCGCGCGCGTGAGCGATGACCTCCGGCGCATCGACCTCGAGGACGCACGGCTTGCGCTCCCTGCCAGCACGAAGGCCGAGGCGAGCCTCGCGGTTCGCATCCACGTCGGGACGTTGACGATGCGCGGCCTCGCCCCGTGGGCCCAGGCCTCGTCGGTTCCGCCCTGGCTTCGCGCGCTCACCGTGACCTTCTCCGGGCTCGTTGCGTCGAGCGCGGCGGTCTTCGCGCTGCTCGAGCTCCGCCGCAGGCGCGTGGGGACTGTTGCGGCCGTTGCCATAGGCGCCGCCGGCCCGCTGGCGGCCCTCGGAGCCCTCCGCGGCCTGGAGCTGCGCATCCCCGAGGTGGCTTCCGGAGGGTGGCTCTTTGCCTTCATCCTCGTGCCCATGGCCGCGGTTGCCGCGGTCGCGGGGGCAGCGACCCTCGCCACGCTCTTGCCGGTGGCACGGCGTACTGGTACGAAATAAGTACGGTTCGCGTCGTCCGGCAACGCCGGAACGGCGAACGAGCCACTCTCGTACGCAGTCGCCAGGAGGCCTCCATGGGGAGCATCGGAGCACCCGAGCTCATCGTCATCGCGCTGATTGCCTTGCTCCTCTTCGGGGCAGGCCGCATCGCGGACATCGGCAAGGGCCTCGGTCAGGGCATCAAGAACTTCAAGCAAGGCTTGAAGGAGTCCGGTGACGACGACGAGGCTCCTGGGAAGGAAGCCAAGGCGGAGAAGGCCGACAAGGACGCGAAGCCGGCCGCCAAGGCGAAGAAGGAATCGAAGGAAGAAGCCGCCGAGGAGGCCTGAACGATTCGGCACAGCGTGTCGACCGACGCGCGCCGTTTCTCGTTTCTCGTTTCTCGTTTCTCGTTTCTCGTTTCTCGTTTCTCGTGGTTCGTTTCTCCTCTCTCGCGGAGCGGCGGAGCGATTTCCCGACCTCACGAACGGAACCTCACCGCGTCGCGCATCGCAGGCGTGAAACCGGTGCCGTCTGCGACGCCGGTCGCCGCAGGCGCATCACACCGGCCAGGTCACCTCGCGGGGAGGCTCGCCGAAGGCAAGGGGCGGAGCCTCACCAGAAAAAACGCGAGCATCTTCTGCCACGCGTCCTCGGCTGCGGCCTTGTTGTAGGACGGGCGGTAGTCGGCGTTGAAACCGTGCTGGGCGTCCGGGTACACGATGATCTCCCCGCCGAGCTTCCTCGGGTTCGCGGCGATCTCGCGGCGCATCATCTCGATCTGACCCATGGGGATGCCGCCGTCCAGCCCGCCGTAGAAGCCGATCACGGGAGCGTGCAGCTTCGCGCCGACGTCGAGCGACGTCTTGGTCTGCAGCGCGTTCGTCGCGTTCGAGAGGCGGCCATACCAGGCCGCGCCGGCCTTCGGTGCGCCGCCTGGACCGGCGTGTGCACAATACAACCATACGATGCGACCGCCCCAGCAGAAGCCCGTGATGCCGACGCGGTCGCCGTCGAGCTTGCCGCTCTTCCTCGCCCACTCGACGGTGGCGTCGAGATCCTTCAATACTTGTTCGTCGGGAGTCTTGTTCACGACGTCGGTGATTATGACGTTGATGTCCGTCATCTTCGTCGGGTCGCCCTGTCGCGCAAAGAGCTCCGGCGCGATCGCCATGTAGCCTGCCTTGGCGAGCCGACGGCAGACGTCCTTGATGTGCTCGTGCACGCCGAAGATCTCCGGCACGACGAGGATGAGCGGAAACTTCGCGCCGCCCTCGGGCTGTGCGCGATAAGCCGGCATCTCGCCGATCTTGATCTCGCCGGTGACGAGCCCCGCTCCATCGGTGTGGAGTGTCTCCGCGGTGACCGGGCTCACCGCGAGGGCGAAGCCGGTGGCGAGCGAGGTCACGACGAACGTGCGGCGTCCGAGCTTGTCGTCCATCAGGTCCTTCAGGGCTTGGGGTCGGCCATGCGACCGGCGAACAGCATGCGCCCGCGCTTGTCGTCGTACACGAAGAAAAGAAACGGAGGGTCCGCCTTGAAGTCGGCGATGGGGCCGGAGATCGCGCCGGTCACGCTCCTCGCAATGCCGATCGCGGCAGCGGCCTCGGTGCCGTTCTCGTCGACCGACACCCAAGTCTTCTCGACGACGTCTTGTTCCTCCGCGCCTCCGGAGCGTCAAGAGGAGCTGCCCGCCCATACGATCGCATCGCGAAGCGCTTCCTTCTCGGTGGTCTCATAGGAGTGGCCGATGCGGCCGAGGCTCACGAAGCGCGCGTCCATGCCTTCGCGACGAAGGTGCTCGGCCGCGCGCTTCATCGACGCCGAGGAGCCGTCGAGGTCGCCCGCCGCGAGGACGATCCGGTTCACGCCGGACGCGTCGAGCATCGCGCGCGACGGCGCAACGTCCGCGCCGATGAGCACGAGCCCGCGATAATGGCCGAGGTGGCGCGCCGTCAGATCGAGCGCAACGAAGGCGCCCTGCGAGAAGCCAACGAGCACACTCGCGCTCTCCGGGTCCGCGCCCTGCGCCTGTGCCGCGCGCTCCGCTCGTGCGACCACCGCGCGCTGCGCCGCCGCCGTGCCCGCCCACGAGAACGTGCCGTTCGCGAGAGGCTCGTTCGCCTCCGGACACACGAGCCACCCGAGCTCGCTCGAGCCTTCGCGGAGCCAGGGGCAGCCATTCTCCGCGCGGCCGTGGATGCCGTGCAGATAGACGACGGTGAGCGGCTTCGGTTGCGCGGGCTTCCGCGGAGGAAACGCGAGGATCGCCACGCCGTCCTCGGTCAGCGCGACCGGCTTCGTCGGGTACTTCGCACGCCGCGACTCCTCCCTCGTCGTGCGGGAGCGCGCATCTGTGACGACGTACGCATGAACCGGGAGCGGACGAGCGGCGGCGCGCGCAGCGAACGCGAGCACGCCGCCGACGACGACGGCGACGAGCGCAAGACATACGACGGCGGTCTTCCGCGCGGCGCGCGGGAACGAGTGGCTCTTCACGGACGACTCCCTCTGGCTTGGTGGCGGGCGTCGCGAACGGATCGCTGGCATCGCGCGGCGGTGGCCGTGCGCTCTTCGCGATGCGGAAGCGCCGAGCACGCATCGCGCTCGGAACGGGCGAGCGAGGCGAGCTACACGCTCTCGCGTGCGCTCGAATCTCCCTGCGGCGACCTCACCCCTTCATCGCGCGAGCCGGTCAGTTCGTGACGAGCCCTCGCGAAATCGCGCGTCACCCGATCGGGTGACAAGCCCCTCGCGCGGATCCCTCGGGATTAGTAAGGTGTGTCCGTGCCGCACTCCCTTGCCAGCCGTCTCGATGTCGTCCAGCCGAGCGTGACCCTTGCGATGAACGCACGTGCCGCCGAGCTGCGCGCAAAGGGCGCCGATGTGTTCGCGTTCGGGGTCGGCGAGCCCGACTTCGAGCCGCCGGCGCTCGTGCTCGAAGCCGCGAAGAAGGCGCTCGACACGAGCGTGTCCAAGTACACGGCCGTCACGGGCATCCCCGCGCTCAAGCAGGCCATCTGCGCACGCACCGCCGCCGTGCGCGGCTGGACCCCGAAGCCGAGCCAGGTCACCGTCACCATCGGCGCGAAGCACGCGCTCTTCAACCTCGCGCTCGCCCTCTACGAGAAGGGGGACGAGGTCATCATCCCGGCGCCGTACTGGGTCAGCTATCCCGAGCAGGTGAAGCTCGTCGGCGCCACGCCCGTCGTCGTGCAGACGGACGAGGCGAGCGGCTTCAAGATGTCGCCCGAGGCGTTCGCAAAGGCGTTCACCCCGCGCACCAAGGCCGTCGTCCTCTGCACGCCGTCGAATCCGACCGGCTCCGCGTACACCGAGAACGAGCTCCGCGCGCTGCTCGACGTCTGGAAGAAGACCGACTCGTGGCTCATCGTCGACGAGATCTACGCGGACCTCGTCTACGACGGCTTCAAGCAGGTCTCCGCGGCCGCGATCCTCAGCAGTAACGCGGCCGCCATGGAGCGCCTCGTGATCATCGACGGCGTCTCGAAGACATACGCGATGACCGGCTGGCGCATCGGCTGGAGCATCGCGCCCGACCGCCTCGCGAAGGCGCTCGACATGATCCAGGGACAGAGCACCACGAACGCCACGGCGATCGCCCAGCACGCGGCGGTCGCCGCGCTCACCGGCCCAC
>JAYSXP010000133.1:0-6015 GCA_043717125.1 Polyangiaceae bacterium
GACGACGACGAGGTGGAGAGCGACGGAAACATGCTCCGAGCTCGCTTGAAGCGTCCCTCCATGCGTGAGGCGATGCCGACCATCGACGTACTGCCGCCCGATGCGGCGAGCGGCTCGGGGCGCGTGGGCCCGCGCGCAACGGAGTCGGAGCCGCCCATCACCGAGATCGAGACGCTGGCGGCCCTCAACACGCGGCCGCACGGCGTGCCGCGGCGAGCGTCACGCATCGTTGTCACGTCGGTCGCGGTCGCGGCGCTCGTCTGCGTCGTGGCCCTCTTGCTCGGACTACGTCGCGACCCCGCTTCGTCAGGGACGCAGGGTCCGCTGACCACGCTTGCGCCGTCGTCGGACCGGCAAGTGGTGCCGGAGCCGACGCCGAGCGCGGCGAACGTGCCGACGCCGATCGGGAACGACGACGACGCGACGGCAGCGGCGCTGAGCCCGGCAACGCCGTCGTCTCCGACGCTCGCGATCGCAGTGCTCGATCGCAAGAGGCCCGCGGCTCCCGCTCCGCCGGCCGCGCCGGCGAAGACCTCACGTCCACGTACCGCAAAGCCGCCCTCGTCGCCGTCGCTGTCGCCGGTCTCGCAGCCAACTTCACGCCCCCGTTATGACGATACGATTCAGTAGGGCGCTCAGCGCCGGCATCATCATGGTCGCGCTGGCGATCACGCGCGATGCGCTCGCGGAGCCGACCGCCGCCGACGTGGAGACTGCGCGCGGTCTCTACGTCGAAGGCCTCGAGCTGCGCGACGGCGGCAAGCTCGAGATGTCGCTCGGCCGCTTCAAGGCTGCACACGCGCTGGCCACGACGCCCATCACGTCGCTCGAGCTGGGGCGCGCGCATGCGCTGCTCGGCGAGCTCGTCGAGGCCCGCGAGGTGCTGCTCTCGATCGAGCGCTTGCCCGTGCAGCCCGGCGAGTCGGGCAAGGCGGCGAACGCGCGCGTCGAGGCGCGTGCGATGGCGGACCAGCTACGTGACCGCATTCCCGGCCTGCGGATCGTGTTCAGCCCGGAGCCGCCGTCGCCGCCGCACGTCACGATCGACGGCGTCGCGATCCCCGCCGAGGCGCTTGCCAACCCGCGCAAGGTCAACCCCGGCAGTCACACCATCACCACGGAGGCGAACGGAGCGCGCGCGACGTCGACCGTGCTCCTCATCGAGCGCGAGCTGCGGATGGTCACGCTCACTCTCCGCGCATCGACGACGCCGGTGTCGCCGGCGGACACGCCGCGCGAGACGCCGCCGCCTCCGACGACGCCGTCGACGACGACGACTACGACGAGCCCTACAGGGTGGTTCTACGTGGGCCTCGGCGCGGCGGGTGTCGGCATCGTGGTGGGCAGCATCACCGGCGCCATCGCGCTTTCGAAGGCGAGCACGCTGGAGACCGAGTGCAGCGGCTCGGCGTGTCCGCGGACGGCCGCCGACGATCTGTCGACGTCTCGCACCATGGGCGTGGTGTCGACCGTCGCGTTCGGCGTCGCTGCTTTCGGGGGCGCGCTCGCCATCGTGACGTATCTGACGCGGCCCACGAGCACGACGGCGGTGCGCACGTCGCCAAACGCGCTACGTTGGACGTGGTGAGCTCGCGCCGTCACGCTTCTTCGCTGTTCGTCGTCGTCGCGATCGCGGTGATCACGACCGGCGTGCTCGCGTGCAACGCCATCACCGGCACCGGCAAGTATGATCTCGTCGACTGCCCGAGCGGCGCATGCGGCGACGCCGGCAGCGGCACCGGGCCCAGCGGATCGAACGGCGATGGCGAGGCGTCGGTGGGCAGCGACGGCGGATCGGACTCTGCGGTCGCGCCCGTCGTGAATTGCCCGCAAGGTCAGGCGCCGGTCACGCTCACGGTCACCGGCACGGCGGGCTCGGTGGCGGCGCGGTCGGGCGGCAGCCTCACGGTCTCCGCGGGCAGCACGCAGACGGCGTGTCTCCTCGCCGACACCACGGAGTTTCGCACCAGCGGTCCCGTCGCCGACTGGACCGGCCCGAGCTGCAAGGACGGCAACACCGGCCGCGATCGCTGCGAGATCGACGTGCCCGGCAAGGGCGTCGCCATCACGGCCGCGCTGCCCTAGCTCGGCTACGGCACAGTTCGTGTAGACTTTTCGTCGTGGCACGCCGCGACCATTCGGTGATCACCGAGCATCACGTCGCCCCAGCGTTCTGCGATGTCGAGGCGCTGTGCGCGACGGTCGTGGTCGGCGAGCACTCGTTTGCCGTCGAGCTGCCGGTCTCCGGGACCATCGACCTCGGACGCGGCGCCGACGCCGATCTTCAGCTCGTGAGCGGCGGTGTGTCGCGCGCGCATGCTCGTTTGAGCATGCGCGGGCAGCGCGCCAACGTCGTCGATCTCGGTTCGCGTAACGGCACGTTCGTCAACCGCGCGCGCGTCTCCGCCGAGCACGAGGCCGGTCACGGCGACGAGATCGGCATCGGCGACGCGCGTGTCATGTTGCTGCGCCCCGCGGCAATGGCGGCAGGCGTCGTCCCCGTCATGGTGCGTCGCGCATTCGTGGCGCGGCTCGACATCCACATCGCGCAGAACCAGCGGCCGTGCATCTTCGTGCTGCAGCTCCCTGAGCACTGGTACGAGATCGCCGCCATCCGCAGCCTGGTGGGCAAGCTCGTGGGCACGGCCTACGCGGGCATCTACAACGACCACATCCTAGCGTTCGCGATGCGCCTGCCGCGCGGCGAGGCCATGAGCGTGCTCGCGACGTCGACGCGCACGTTGCGGCTGGCAGGCGTCGACACGTCGTCGGGCTTCGCGGCTGACACGAGCGGCGACGGCGCAGAGCTCCTCGAGTCGGCGCTGATGGCACTCCTCTCCGCGCACGAGGACGAGGCCGACACCGCCGAGCAGCCGATCGTCGTCGACCGCGCGATGCTCGCGCTCTACGAGGAGGCGCGTCGCGTCGCGAAGAGCAGCATCAACGTGCTGCTCATCGGCGAGACCGGCAGCGGCAAGGAGGTCTTTGCTCGCGCCATCCACACCGCGAGCGGCCGCACCGGCCCGCTCGTCTGCGTGAACACCGCTGCGCTTCCCGACCAGCTCGTCGAGAGCGAGCTCTTCGGCTACGAAAAGGGCGCTTTTTCCGGGGCCGCGACGGCCAAGGCGGGCCTCGTCGAAGCGGCCCAGGGAGGGACGCTCTTCCTCGACGAGATCGGCGAGCTCGCCATGCCAATGCAGGCGAAGCTCCTCCGCGTCCTCGAGGATCACTCGGTGCGCCGCGTCGGTGCCACCACCGAGCGCAAGGTCGACGTTCGCGTGATCGCCGCGACCAACTGCGATCTCGATCAGTGCGTCGTGGAGAAGCGGTTCCGCCAGGACCTCCTCTTCCGACTGAACGCGTGCATGCTCACCATCCCACCGCTCCGCGAGCGGACCGGCGAGATCACGCGTCTCGCCGAGGTGTTCCTGACGCGCGCCGCTGCGTCGCTGGGGCAGCCGCAGCTCCGCCTCACGACCGAGGCGCTCGCCGCGCTCGAGCGTCATGCGTGGCCGGGCAACGTTCGCGAGCTGCGCAACGTGATCGAGCGCGCCGCCGCGATCTGCGGCACCTCCGGCGAGGCGATCGGCGTGGCTCATCTCCCGCTCTCGGTTCGCGAGGGCCGCCGCGGCGCTGCACCGGTCGCCGCGCCCGCTGCGTCGCCGGCATCTTCAGCATCGCCGGAGGATGTGCGCGACAGCTTGCGTGACTTCGAGCGCGCGCGGATCGTCGAGGCGCTGCAGAAGTGCAACGGTAACCAGACCCAGGCCGCCGAGCTCTTGGGCCTCCCGCGCCGGACGCTCGCGTACAAGATGGGACGCCTCGGCATCGCCCCGAAGTAGGCGGCCGCGGCGGACGGCTGGTAGGCCGGCAGGAGCGGCGAGTTTTCGCCGGCAGGAGTTGCCACGGCAAGAAGCTGCCACCCCTTCCGATCACAAATCGGTCGTGAAAATGGTGCTTCTCTTGGTGGCACCATCGCTGCATTGGCTGGAACCGTCGCCCCCCGGAGGTTCCCCATGTCCGTGAAGATCCCGTCTCGTAGTCACGTTGCCGTCCTCGTCCTGGCGTTTGCGTCCGGATGCAGCTCACAGGAGCCCGCCGAGAAGACCCGCACCGTGACCGGCGCTCTCAGCGCGGCGAGCTTGGCCGGCATCGTCATTCCGAGCGTCGTCGCGCAAAGCTCGACGGGTCAGACCTTCGACGGCCCGGTCGCCGCCGACGGAACGTTCGCGGTGAAGGTTCCCGCCAACATCACGTACCGCCTCTTCGTCACCGACCTCCGCGCGTCCGGGCGCAGCTCGGTCGAGTCGGTCGTCCTCTGGCCGGGCCGTCTCGTGTGGGCTGCGGTCCCCGCGGGCAGCACCAGCGACGGACCCGCGCCGCCGCTCTCGGTCGGCACCATCACGCCCGTCGGCACCACCGCGGACGGGAGCTTCTCGCAGCTCACCAACCCCGGCGGCGGCCTCGTCAACGGCGGCGCGACCCCGCCGGGCGGCTCACGCGGCGCGACCTCGAGCTCGGGCGGCACGAGCGGCGGCGGCGGCGGCGGCTCCGACGACGGCACGACCGGAGACGGCAAGACCGGCAGCAACGGCGGCGCATCGTCGAGCGGCGGCGGCGCATCGTCGAGCGGCGGCAGTGACGACGCGAAGGGCGGCAGCACCGGCGACGGCGCGAGCGGTGGCCCGACGCTCTGCGTTCCCCCGACTCCGACGACGAGCGAGTGCAACGGCTCTGGCGAAGGCCTAGGAGCGGGAAGCGGCACGCCGAAGGCACTCCCCCCGTGCACGAAGCCAACTGGCGGCGGCGGCAGCAGCGGCGGCACCGCGGGAGCGACGCCTCCTGCTGCGCCACCCGGCGCGCCGAGCTGCGAGAAGGACAAGGTCGCGCAGCTCGACAAGGAGGGTCGCTGGGACTGCGTGAAGATGGAGACGCCGGTCACGTACTTTTACTCGGACAAGCCGATGAAGGTGCGCGCCTCGGTGGAGTTCCCGCGCGGTGTCCTCACGCAGTGGTACCCCTCGGTCGTCGAGCAGTACCCGCTCGCCGCAGAGATGAAGGACCTCGTCTCGACGTCGTCGTCGAAGGGAAAGGTCTGCAACGCCGCTGACAAGGCCGGCGCGCCGTCGGCCGCCAACGGCCTCCTCGACTGGGGCACGCTCGATCTCCTCGGTCGTGACGCGAACGTCGACGCCGCGCTCCCCCCGGCGTCCCTCGATCGGTACACGTGGTCGTTCGCCCGTCAGGTCGCGGCGAACCCCCTCCGCGCATCGAGCGGACAGCTCGAAAAGTTCCTCTTCTACCGCGGCGTCGGCAACTTCTCGCTGCCGGTGCGCATCCAGTCGCAGGCCGGCGGCAAGGTCTCGATGAAGAACCTGATCGACGACAAGATTGGCTCGGTGTTTTTCCTCAACGTGACCGCCGACAAGGGCACGTTCACCGCCGCCGAGGGCGGCATCGCTCGCGGCGCGACGCTCGGCGGCGCCATCCCCTCGATGGACGGCGCACGCGACGTTGACACCTACGCCGATGACCTGGCGCGGAGCGTCCGCACCTCGCTCGATGCGCAGGGCCTCTACGACGACGAATCGACCGCAATGGTCAACACCTGGAAGAAGCAGTGGTTCCGGACGCCTGGTCCACGCCTTCTCTACATCGCACCGCAGTCGTGGACCGACGCGTCGATTCCTCTCGCCATCGACCCGAAGCCCGAGAGCACGAAGCGCGTGATGGTCATCCGCGTCGAGATCCTCACCCCCGAGATGGAAGCGGCGGACGTCTCCGCGCTGAAGGGTCTCTCGACGCCGGCGACGACTGCGTCGACGAAGAGCCACTTCGCCAGCCTCGGCCGCTTCGCCGAGCCCCGCCTCCGCCGCGCCATCGTGCTCGCGGGTAACCCCTCGTATGCCGCGCCGCTCCTCGCCGAGACGGTCGCGACCAACCACACCACGCACAAGCCCACGGCCGGCACGAAGCCGCTCACGCCGCAGGCGAACGGACCGAAGTACGGCGGCA
>JAYSXP010000134.1:0-6010 GCA_043717125.1 Polyangiaceae bacterium
CGCCCGGCATTGAAGATGAACCAGCGACTGGCCACGCGCGCGATGAACGCGATGACGGCAAGCCCGAGGATGATCAGCGCGGGCCGCGTCACCCGATCCGGGGTGCCGCCGAACACCGCGTCGATCGCGGCCTTCGACATCCAGTCGATGCGGTTCAGCGAGAACTGAAATACCCCCAGCACGAGCGTCCCCGCGACGTACCGGGGCAAGTGCCGCCGGAACTGCCCGCCGAGGGAGATCGGGAAGCCGGCGGGTCCGGAGGCGTCTGACGAGGTTTCGCGGGGCACGTGGCGGACCGATGCATACCAGGAGATCCGGGCTTGCGGCTTGGATGCTCAGGTCTTGCGAGGGTTGCGCGGCCTTCGATGGGAGCTCCCCAGCATTGGCCGCGTGCCCTCGGTGCTCGCCACGAGGTCCTTCAGTTCGAGCGTCGCGGCGAGCAGGCCGAGCCGCACCCGGGCGCGGCCCTTCGAGTCGAGCTCTTGCACGATGCCGACCTTGTTCGCGAAAGCGCCGGCGAGGACACGGACGCGCGTGCCCTTCTCGATGGGAATTTTCGGGTCGACCTCGGTGGAGAGCGCAGGCCGGGCGCCGCGTGCGCGCATCATCGTCTGGAGCATCGGCCGGCGGGCAGGCACCGATCGGCCCTCCCGCTCACCGCGCCCGCGCTCGGGGGCCTCGGACGTCGACGCATCCACTCCGCCCGGCGTCTTCGTGCCGGCTCGCGACGCCGGCCCCGCCCCCTCGCGCTCGGCGACGGTGAGCAGGCGGCGCGCGTCTTCGCGCTCGCGCCGCGAGCCCTCGATGCGGACGGGCTTCTTGTGGACGCTCCTTCGCTTGCGACGCTCCTCGCGGCCACGCTCGCGTCGCTCCTCGTTGCGCGCGCGCCCGGCGCGCCACGCCCCGCGCCGCCCGGCGCCGATGAGGTCGTTGTCGGAAGCCCACGCGACGAGCTTGTACGCATGCGCAAGCACGACGAGCGCGTCAGCGAGTTGCTCGTCGAGCTCGCTCGAGTGGGCGAGCGCGATCTCGCGCTTCACGCTCCAGCCGACCCACAAGGCTCGGCGGCTTCGCTGACTGTCGTCGAGCAGCGCGCGAACGTCGTCGGCGCTGGCATTCTCGGCGCTCGGAAAGCTCGGTACCCCGATGACGCCGATCGCGAACTCTTGTGGGAGCGTCTCGAAGAGAGTCATGAGCTCGAGGAGTCGCGGCGGATCCCCGAGGCGGGCCCGCAGGTTCTTCACGTCGGCCTCGGCCTCGGGGCAGACCTCGAGGCTCACCTCGACGTGGACGCTGTCGATCGTGAGCGCGAGATACGCATGCGCCCGCAGCGGGTCGACGTCGGACTCGCTGCGCGGCACGCCGGAGCGCCCAAACTGATCGCGAACGAAGATCACGCGCTGGGCGATGGATCGCGGCGCGCGCGACGAGATGTGCTGCTCCACCTCGTCCGGAACGACGACCTCGAGCGCGAGCCCGAGCTGCTCGAGCCTCGGAACGATCCCGCGAGCCCAGACCTCGATGCGCTCCCGGAGACCACGCCTCTGCGCCGCGGGAGTGGAGCCCTCTCCTCCCGTGAAGCCGCCGCGCACATGGCTCGCGCCGCGGCCTGGCTGACCTCCACGCGAGGGCGGGTTGATCGGCTCGAGGAATGCGTCGAAGTCGGCGCTCGAGAGGGCGAGCTCGGCGAACGCGGCGGGAGCGCTTTCCGGCGCAGCGGCCTTCACAGGAGGCAAGATACGGGTAGCACCCCGATCGGTCAACGGCGCGGCGGCACAAGTGCCTAGAATTTCAGCATTTGCGCGAGCACGCTCGACACTTAACGCATTGCGTTATCGCCCCCACGTGGAGCGCCATGCCGCTGGCCCTTCCTTCCCCCGACGAGTCGCGCCCCTCCGAGCCATCCAGCGACGGCAGCGTGCCACCCCGCGCGCGCGGAATGACGTTCGGCCACGAGCTGTTGCTCCCCTTGATCACGGCCGTCGCGATGGGCGCGACGGTCTCCCTGTACCGGTAAACGCAAGGCCGAGGGGTCACTGACTCGAACGAACAACCGTGGTAGACCCGCCTTCGTGCCTCGACCGCCCAAGACCTCCGCAGGTGCCGGCCCGCCCAAGACCGGGGCGACGCGCGCGAAGAAGGCTCGCGGGAAGGCTCCCACGAAAGACGCGGAGCCGCGCGCGCCGCAGGACGCCGACGAGGCCGACGAGCTCGACGGCGCGGCCGCGACCAAGCCCGATGACGCGGACGAAGACGCGCCCGCCAGCGTGACCGGGGCACGGGACTCGGAGCCCGTGGCCGCTCCCGATGACGACGCGTTCGCGGAGTCGCGCGACAGTGGCGTCGAGGTCGTCGACGCCGACGCCGACGAGTCCCACTCCGTGCCGCTCTCGCGCGACCTCGCGCGGGCGACGAGCGGCTCGATGGAGCGGCTCGACCCGATGGCCGCGTACCTGCGCGAGATCCAGCGGCACCCCCTGCTGACTCCGGAGGAGACCCACGCGCTCGCGTCACGGTTCATCGCCACGCAGGATCCGAAGCTTGCGGCGCGCCTCGTGACGTCGAACCTGCGACTCGTGGTGAAGATCGCCTACGAGTATCGCCGCGCCTACAAGAACATCATGGACCTCGTGCAGGAGGGCAACATCGGCCTCATGCAAGCGGTGAAGCGGTACGACCCGTACCGCGGCGTGAAGCTCTCGTCGTACGCCGCGTGGTGGATCCGCGCGTACATCCTTCGCTTCATCCTCAACAACTGGCGCCTCGTGAAGCTCGGCACCACGCAGGCCCAGCGGAAGCTCTTCTTCAACCTCCGCAAGAAGCGCTCCGAGCTCCAGGCGATGGGCATCGAGCCCACGAACGAGGAGATCGCGAAGCAGCTCAACGTGCCCGAGAGCGATGTCGCGGAGATGGACGTTCGTCTCGCACAGAGCGAAAAATCGCTCGACGCACCGGTCGGCGACTCCGACGGCCGCTCGATCGCCAAGGTCGACATGATGCCGAGCGTGGGCGCAGGCCCCGAGGCTCAGATGGCCGACAACGAGCTCCAGGCGCTCGTGAAGGACAAGCTCGCTGACTTCCGCGGCACGCTCGTCGGCAAGGAGAAGGACCTCGCGATCTTCGACCTCCGCCTCGTCGCCGACGACCCGCTCACCCTCCAGGACCTCGGCGACCGCTTCGGGATCTCGCGCGAACGCGTGCGCCAGCTCGAGCAGCGCCTGCTCGGGCGTCTCCGCGACTACCTGAAGCGCGAGATGGGCGACGCCACGGACTCGCTCTGAGCCCGGCGCGTGGCGGGCATCCTCTACGTCGTCGCGACTCCGATCGGCAACCTCGCCGACCTGACGCTTCGTGCGATCGACACTCTCAAGACGAGTGATCGCATCGCCGCAGAGGACACGCGGCGCACGCGGCAGCTGCTCTCTCACCTCGGAATCGAGGGGAAGCCGCTCGACGCGCTGCACGCGCACTCGAGCGACCGCGACGTGGCCAAGCTCGTCGGGCGGCTGGCGTCCGGTGAGTCGATTGCCCTCGTGACCGACGCAGGCACTCCCGCCGTGAGCGATCCCGGCGACGCGCTCGTGAAGGCGGCGATCGCAGCGAACGTGCGCGTCGTGCCGATCCCCGGCGCGAGCGCGGTGCTTGCGGCGCTCGTCGCCAGCGGCCTCGCGACGGGCGTCGGGTTTCGCTTCATCGGCTTTCTCCCGCGAGATGGCGCCGCGAGGCGTGACGGCGTCGCGACGATCTGCGCGACCGCGGAGCCCGTCATCCTGTTCGAGTCCCCCGAGCGCACGCAGGCCACGCTCGCCGAGCTCGCGGACGCGATGCCCGAGCGGCCGGCATGCGTCGCGCGCGAGCTCACGAAGATGCACGAGGAGGTGGTACGCGGGACACTAGCCTCGCTCGCCACGGACCGCGACGCCTGGCGCGGCGAGATCGCGATCGTGCTCGGCGGCTGGACGCCCGACATGCGAAGCGAAGTGATCGACGACGTGGCGATCGATGCGCGGATCGATCGCGAGCTCGAGTTGGGCACGCACGCGAAGGCGGTCGCAGACGTCATCGCCGCCTGGTGCGGACGGCCTCGCCGCGAGATCTACGAACGCGTGGTGCGCCGCAAGTCGAGCCGGCGCGCCTGAATCACGCGCGCTCGAGCTCGCCGCTCAGAGCGCCTGGCCGAGCGCCTGATCGACGGCCCGTGCGTCGAAGCCGACGAGGATGCGGCCGCGCACGTCGAGAACGGGAATCGAGCCGCCACGCATTCCGGCCTTGGCGAGCTTGGCCTGCATCTCGCGCTGCTTTCCGCTGTCCTGCTCGATGTCGTGCTCGACGAACGCGACGCCCTTCTGCTTGAGGTACGCCGCGGCCTGATGACAAGGCCCACACCACGAAGCGCCGTAGATGATGACGGCTGGTCTCCCGGCAACGTCTCCCGCACCGGCCCCGCTCGCGGCCGGTCCGGCCGAGGGTGCAGCCTTCGGCGCGAGCACGGCGGTGCCGCTCTTCGTGCGACGCGCAACGGCGACGTCCTCGAACGCGGCGCGCGGCACGCTGCGCACGGCGTAGGTGCCGTCGGCGGCGACCGTGCGCAGGTCGACGACGAACACGCGGTCGCCGGTCGGTGTGTCCGCCGCGGGATCGAGCGCGCGTACGCGCACGACGTCGCGTGATGCAGGGGGTACGTCGGCGACGCGCGGTTCCACGTGGAACTCGCCCTTGTCGTCGATCCACGTGAGCTGCAGGCCGTCGGTCATGTCGCGAACGACGGGCGGCTCGGGCGAGGCCTCGGTGACGGCATCGGGACGGCGCTTGCACGCCCCGACGGATGTGACGAGTCCGCCGAACGTCAGGAGCCCGCACCCGAGGACGACAACGCGGACCGCGAGGCTACGAGAGGGACGCACCACGCTCGAGGATGCCGTGTCCGGCGTTTCCGTACAAGCTCAGCCGCAAAGCTCTTCGCCGAGCTTGGTCCATTCCGCCATGAGGAGGTCGACCCGCTTGGCGAGCGCCTGCTCCTCCGCGGCCATCCTGGCGACCTTTGCCCAGTCGCCTGCGGGATCTTCGCGGAGCTTCTCGCGCATCTCGGTGAGCTGCTTTTCACCGGTAGCGATGAGCTCCTCGAGGTCCTTCCAGCGACGCTCGCGTTTCTCGCGCTCGCGCGACGACTGCTTCTGCGCCTCGTGTGGCTTCTTCTTCGCCGCGTCGGACATCGCGGGCGGAAGATCGCTCTTCTTCGCCTCGCGAGCCTGGCGAGCCTCGGCCTTGCGGTCCTTCCGCGGCTCGGCCTTCGGCGGCGCATGCGCTGCGGCGAAGTCGGAGAAGCCGCCTGGGTAGACCTCCACGTTCGCGTCCCGGACGCTGACGATGCGCGTCGTCACGGTCTCGAGAAAACGACGATCGTGAGAGACGAGCAGCACGGTTCCCTCGAAGCCGACGAGTGCCTCCTCGAGGATCTCTGCGGCCGGGATGTCGAGGTGGTTCGTGGGCTCGTCGAGGAAGAGCAGGTTCCGCGGTTCGAGAAGGAGCTTCGCGAGCGCGAGGCGCGAGCGCTCGCCACCGGAGAAGCCGGCGACGACGCGCAGCGGGTCGTCGCCCCAGAAACGGAAGCGCGCGAGGTACTGGCGAGCTCCCTCCGCGTTGAGGTCGCCACGGATGCTGCGGACTTCCTCGATGGCGGTGTTCGACGGGTTCACGGCGCCGAGGTGCTGATCGAAGTAGCCCTCTTGCAGGTTCGTGCCGCGCTTCACGTGGCCCGTATCGAGCTCGGGGTCGCCCTCGCCGGCCAGCAGCTTGATGAAGGTCGATTTGCCGGCGCCGTTCGGTCCGACGATCCCGATGCGTTCCCCGCGCCGGACGAGGAGGTCGACCCCCTCGAAGAGGACGCGCCCGCCGCGCGAGGCTTTGAGGCCCTTCGCGTCGAGCACGATGTCACCCGAGCGCGCGGCTTCGGCGAAGCGAAAGCTGATGCGGTTGGCGATGGCCCACACGTCCTCGGGACCCGCCACGC
>JAYSXP010000135.1:0-6008 GCA_043717125.1 Polyangiaceae bacterium
CGCCTCACGTGACGCTCTCCACGTCGAGCCCGTGGCCACGCAAGCGCGCATCGAGCCGGGCACGTAGGCCGTCGAGGTCGGGGCCCTCGGCTCCACCGAGCTCGACCCGTACGCGTCCGCCGTCGGCGTGCACAGTCACTGTCGTGCCCGCGTGCACGCCGGCGCCGAGCTCGAGGCGTACGGTGCCCCTGTGGCGATCGCCGGCCCACGCGATCCGCCGAACGAGCGCGGGCAGAAGTTCTTCGAGCGAGCGCGCACGCACCACTTCGTGCGCAACCACCCATGTCGCCTCGATGGGGGTGGTGGTCACGGGAGGCGCGAGGTGCGCCGCGTGCCGCGCCGACGGGTCGAGCGCATCGCGCTCTTCGTTGACCTCGCGCTTGGCGCCGGCGACGGCGCCTTCGGCTTCCAGCTCGCTCGTGACGGCGGCGGCGCCGTCGCCGACGTCCGCCACGTCCTCGCCTTCGCCGTGCTTGCGCCTGCCGAGTGCCCCCTCGCGTCGCGTGTCCTCGCCGCCGACCGACGCAGACGCTCCGCGAGCCGATGACACGGTCGCGCTCGCGGTGCCTGGCGCTCGGCCCTCTCGCCGAGTCGCCACTGCGTGAACATCCGCCCGCCGTCCGAGGACGCTCCCGAAGGCGACGGCCGCCGAGCCCTTTGTCGCCGTTGTGGTGCGCGGAGTCGGGAGAGCAAAGGCTGAGCTCTGTGCGGGCGCTCGAGCGGCGGGGACATCCATTCTCCCCGCCTCGGCCTCAGCAGCCAGAAGTTGTCAGAAATCCTCGTGAACTCAGGCCTGAGCACGAGAAGCGCCGTCGTCCGTTGCCGCGACCCGCCTTGAACGTCGGGTCCGCCCACGCTACCGTCCGTGTCGGCAGTCGGGGGGTCGCTTTTTGCGGGTGCCCCATGGCCGCTCGTCCCCGCGCCGAGCAGTCGAGGAGCATCTGGCGAATTGAGCATACCCTCAGGACTGATCGTTGTGGCGCTTGCCGCGGCCGCCATCGGCTCTCTCTTCGCCAGCGCTGACGCCGCGCTGACCTCGCTACCCGAAGCGCGTCTCCAGCTCCTGGTCGATCAGGGCTCGGAGCCCGGCTTCGCGCGGTATGCGGCCGATCGCCTCGGTCTGCTCTCGCGGTGGCTCGTCGCGCGGGTCACCAGCATGAGCATCGCGTCGATCCTCATCGCCCGCGCCATCGAGCAGGACGTGGGGCTGCTGACGGCGTCGATCCTCGCCGTAATGGGCGCCGTCCTCACCTACGCGACCTTCGCGGAGATCCTCGGCACGATCGCCCGGCGCAGGCCGGAGGAGGTTGGGCGCCTCGCACTCCGCTTCCTCAGGCCTCTCGAATGGGCAGTACTACCGGTGGCGGCGCCGCTCGCGGCGCTCGGCCGGTGGATCGGGCGGTCGGTGCCCGAGAGCCTCAGCTCCGCGGATGCTCGCACCACGCACACCGAGGTGGAGTGGCTCGTCGACCAGGGTGAGAAGACCGGAGCGATCGACAAAGAGCCGGCGACGATGATCCGCAACGTGCTCGACTTCAAGAACCTCACCGCGAAGGAGGTCATGATCCCGCGCCGCCGCGTCTCGAGCATCGAGGCCTCGACCGCGCTCACGGACGTCCTCGAGCACGTCCGCAAGGACGGCCACTCGCGCTACCCCGTCTACCGCGAGAGGCTCGACAACGTCGTGGGCCTCCTTTACGTCAAGGATCTCTTCGACGTCCTTGGCGCCGGCAAGATGGGCGAGACGAAGCTCGAGGACCTGACCCGCAAGCCGGTGCTCTTCCTGGCCGAGACCCAGTCCGCCCTCAGCGTGCTCCGAGAGATGCGCAGCAAGCGTCTTCACCTCGCGATTGTCAGCGACGAGTTTGGCGGCACCGGTGGCATCGTCACCCTCGAGGACATCATCGAGGAGATCGTCGGCGAGATCCGCGACGAGTACGACACCGAGGACGTCGCCCTCATCGAGAAGCTCGCCGAGGGGCGCTTCGTCGCTGACGCGGCCATCCCGCTCGGCGATCTCGAGATTCACCTCGGGCGGAAGCTTCCTGAGGACGGCGAGTTCGAGTCGCTCGGCGGCCTGATCGTGCACCGCGCGGGTCGCGTGCCGGAGGTCGGCACCATACTCAGGCTCGACGGCTACGACCTCATCGTCCGCGAGGCCGACGAGACGCGCATCGTGAAGGTGGAGATCATCCGGGCCGAGCCTAGCCTCGCGCCGCCGGCCGAAGCGACCGGCTCGTGAGCGCCGCGTCGATCTCGCGCGAGCACGGTCCCGGCGCGACGCCACCTCGCGTCCGCGCCCTGCGCCTCGTCGGTCCGGTCGCGGAGAGCGCACGCGGTCGCGTCACGGCTCCACTCGGCGCGACGTTTGCGGCCGACGCCGCCGCGTATGCCGTTGCGTTCGGCCCCGCGGACGTGACCTCGGTCGCCAGCGTGGCGCGCGCGCTCCCCGATCCCGAAGAGCTGCCGGACGGAACGTTGCTCGTGCTCTTGCCGCAGGTCGTCGACCCGCCGTCGCTGGCGAGCCGCTTTCTCGCCGCGCTCGGGCGCGGGCGAACGGTGTCGCGAGCGCTCCGCTCGACGGCGCTCGTCGCGCGCGGCTATGTGCGCGTCGCGGCAGGCGTCGATCGAGAGTCGCGCAGCGACCTCGTGTGGGGCTACTCCGTTACTGAACGCGATTGAGGCTGATCACGAGCTTCTCGGCGCGGTCGGTCAGACCGGGCTTGCTCTCGGTCACCACGTCGCCGCCGGGCGCCGCCTGCTCGCCGCGGATGTCCGTGAGGACACGGCTGAGCTGGCTGCCTAGCTGGGCAATGGATCCCGAGGTCTAGCTCGGGCACGCGGCCTCGATCGACTTCGGGAGGACATAGACGGCGGAGGGCTTGTCGAGGTCGCCCTTCGTGTACTTGGGAACCGAGAGGTTCTGACGGGTGAGCGGGTCGGTCGCGGCGAACTCCGCCGGCAGCGCGATCGCCGTGGGGTTCGGGGCCTCGATCGGCTTCTGCAGCGGCGCGAGGAGCGCAAACGGGTTGCGCGACGGGTCCTGCTTGCCGAAGAGCACGACGTAGCCGATCTTCGTGGTCTGGCCGGCCGTGAGCTGCTCCGTGATCGGCTTCTGGAGTCGCGTGAGCAGGCCGATGATCGCCGTCTTGCGATCGTTCAGCGTCTGCACGAGCGTGATGTACTCGATCAGCGTCGACGTCGCCTCCTGCGGAAAGCCGCTGAAGCGAACGCCGGCGAGCTTGTTGCCGTCGAAGTCGACGTTGATGCCGCCGAGCTCCTTGGCGAGCGTGTCGGGGAACTTCTTGTCTTTGAGGAGGCTGTTCTTGCCAGCCTCGACCTTGTCCGCGATCGTCTTGAGCTGATCGCGCGACTTGGCGACATCGCCCGCGAGCGACTTCGCGTCGCCCACGGACTTCTGGCGGCCCTTGTTGGTCTCGACGGCGCCGCCGGCGATGTAGCCGATGGCACCGAGGACGACCGCCGCCACGAGACCGGCGATGAGGCCCTGCTTGCGGGCGCCTTTGCGGGCCTCCTGCACGGCCATCTCGTCGACCTCGATGCGCTGCAACTGAGGCGGCGGAGGTGGCGGAGCGGGCGCGCGGTACGGCGTCGCAGCCGCCGCGAGCGGATTCGACGGATCGATCGCGGCGCCGCCCATCCTGCCGAATGCGGGCGGAGGACCGACCGGGATGCCCGGGGGCACGGGGAGTCCGCCGCCACCGGCGGGCGCGCCAGTCGGGCTCGACTGGGGAACAGGCGCCATTCCTCCGGGGATCCCTCCCCCTGCAGCCGGCACGGGAATGCCCGCAACGGGGGGCGGAGGCGTGGCGCCTCCTGCGCCCTTACCCAGACGCGCCTTCAGATCGATCTTCGGCTTCTTCTCTTCGGCCATCGAGCCCCTCGAAACGCCCCGGTCTTGCCGTCTCAAGCTCGTCAACGATGACGACGGACGGAACTTTGTACTGCAGGAGGAAACGCGCGCCCACGGTAGTGTTTTGCTGGGTTGAGCGCAACAATCTGGAAGCGCGAACATGAGACCGCACCATCTGGCGTCTTCTTTGGCCGGTGCGACAACTGTCTGGCGCTTGCCCGTCGTGCACACATTCGCGCACAATGGCGTCATGAAGAGCGACCGGCGAACGGATGGACGAACGCGGTTTCGCGGGATCTTCGCGAACAAGTACATCGACGGCATTCCCCATCTCGTCGAGCTCGTCGACGTCTCGGCGAGCGGCCTGAAGGTGCGGCGCATTCTCGAACCCGAGACGACGTCGATGTCGTACCCGCTCGAGCTCTCGATCGGCGGCGTCACCCTCTGGGCGTGGACAAGGCAGGTCTGGCGACGCGGAAATCGGGAGGCGCTCCGGATGGTCTCGACGGACACGGTGGAGAGCGCTCGCCTCCGGATGTTCCTTCGTGCGGCGATGGCGGCGTGACCCGCATTTTTTCCGCGCTCATCTTGACGGCGCTTCTCGCGTGCTCGAGGCGGGACGCGGCGCCCGACGAGGTCACGATGCGTGCGGACGACAAGCGTGAGCTCGAACGCGTGGTCGCCATCGACGTGCGCGCCTCGCAGGCGATGCGCCAGGCGGACGAGGCCGCGCAGGCCGGCGACGCCGGAGCGGCGAGCCTCGCCGTCAAGAGCCGCGCGCTTCCGGCGGTCGACGAGGCGCTGCGGACGGCGGAGGACGCGACGATGAAGTCGGCGTGGGGCAAGGCCAAGCGCGACGAGCTCGTGAGCATTCTTCGCGATCGCAAGGCCGAGATGCCGAAGTACGAAGAGGCCGTGCGGACCGGCGACGCCGAGAGGATGCTGACCGCGATCCTGGCGCAGGCGGCCATCGAACGGCGCGCGCTTGCGACGGTCTCGGCCGTGCAAGAAGGCCGCTGAGCGCGGCACCGCTTCGCGCTAAGCTGCTCCTCGGTTTGCGCGTTCTCGTCATCGACAACTACGACTCCTTCACGTTCAACCTCGTGCAGTACCTGGGCGAGCTGGGCTCGGACACCGTCGTCGTGAAGAACGACGCGATCGATCTCGCCGGCATTGCCGCGCAGGCGCCCGACGGCGTCCTCGTCTCACCGGGTCCGTGTACGCCGAACGACGCCGGAATCTCGCTCGAGGCCGTCGCGCGCGCGACCGTCCCGGTCCTCGGCGTCTGCCTCGGTCACCAGGCCATCGGACAAGCCTTCGGCGGCAGGGTCGTCCGCGCCGGTCGCCTCATGCACGGCCGCACGTCGCCGATCCTCCATGAAGGCCACGGCGTCTTCGCGGGGCTCCCCTCTCCCTTCGAGGCGACGCGGTATCACTCGCTGATCGTCGATCGCGGGACACTCCCCGACTGCCTCGAGATCACGGCATGGACCGCGGAGGGCGAGATCATGGGCGTCCGGCACAAGGAGCGCGCGGTCGAGGGCGTCCAGTTCCACCCCGAGAGCATCCTCACCACGCACGGCAAGGAGCTGCTCGCGAACTGGGTACGTACACTCGCTTGCGGCGGCGCCCATGGGTGACGTGTCGTTCGCCGAGGTGTTCGCGCGCATCGAGTCGCGTTCGCTCTCGCCTGAGGAGGTCCGCGCTGCGTTCGGCGCGATCCTGACCGGCGCGTGGACGCCCGTGCAAATCGGCGCCTTCGCGGCGGCGCTCCGCATGCGCGGCGAGTCGGCCGAGACGATCGTCGCCGCCGCCGAAGCTCTTCGCGCCGTGATGACAGCCGTCGACCACGATCTGCTCGACGTCGTCGATACCTGCGGCACCGGCGGCGACGGCGCGCACACCCTCAATGTCTCGACCGCCGCTGCGATCGTCGTCGCTGCCGCGGGCTGCTTCGTCGCGAAGCACGGCAATCGATCGGTATCGAGTCGTTGCGGCAGCGCCGACGTGGTCGACGCGCTCGGCATTCCGATCGACGTCGACCCCTCGCGCCAACGTGAGGTCCTGCGCGAGGCGCGCATCGCGTTCTTGATGGCGCCCGCCCATCACCCGGCGCTCCGCCACGCGGCGTCAG
>JAYSXP010000136.1:0-17062 GCA_043717125.1 Polyangiaceae bacterium
CGCTGCGTGCGCTCGCCGTCGAACTGCCTGACCGGCGGCGGGCTGCTTCCCATCAGCGGCCCCGGAAGCTGCGAGGGGCCACCCTTGTCGACGTGGGTCGATTCGTCGAGCGACATGTCATACGGACGCGCGGGCTCCGCGGACCGGCCGAGCCCCGAGTTGTCGCGAGCCTCGCGAAACGAACGGCGCATGGCGTCGACGGACTGCCAGCGGTCTTCCTTCTTGAACCGTAGCGCCATGTCGATCGCGGCGGCGATCGCCGGCGGCAGATCGGGCATGACCATCGCGATCGACCGGGCCTTCACGGTCGCGGCGGCGAGGAGCTTGGCCTGGACGTTCGCGCCGAGGTGGACGGTCTCCCCGGTGAGCGCGGTGAAGAGCGTGGCGCCGAAGGACCAGATATCGCTGCGGTGATCCACCTTGTCGCGCGAGCCGAGTGCCTGCTCGGGAGACATGAACGAGGGCGTGCCGAGCACGAGACCGAACATCGAGAGCTTGCTCTGCGCCGTGCGATCGAAGACGCGCGCGACGCCGAAATCGAGGAGCTTGAGGACGTCGTCCTCGCAGACGAAGACATTCTGGGGCTTGAGGTCGCGATGGATGATGCCCGCCGCGTGGACGGCGCTGAGCACGTCCATCAGCTTGTCGCCGAGGTCGAGGGCCTCGGCGATCGGGATGCGGTTACCGCGCTTCTGGCGAAGGGCCTCGAGCGTGTCGCCCTCGAGGAGATCCATCGTGAGGAACACGCAGCCGTCGTCGGTCACGCCGTCGTCGAGGACGCGAACGATTCCCGGGTGCTTGACCGAGTTCGCGAGGTAGCCCTCACCGAGGAACCGCTCGCACACCGCCGGATCGGTGCAGAGGGTCGGGTGGAGGATCTTGAGAGCCGCTCGCGCTCCGTTGCGGTGCGTCACGGCGTAGACGGCCGCCATGGACCCGGACCCAAGCAGCGCGTCGACGCGCCACTTACCGCCGATGATGGACCCTACCCGCCGCTCGGCCTGCTGACTCATAGCCTAGGGCACCTACGTTAGCACGGCTCGGGCCGCGGACATTAAGGTCTGATTTTCCCGGAAAATCGCCGAGGAGGGAGATCGCACCAGCGCTCCTCTGGGACGTGCGGGCGAGGCATTCCGATCTGCTCTGGGTCGACTTGGCCACGCTCGAACGCGGCAGCTGCGACTACGCGGCGCGGACCGAGAGGCGCGTGGCCGTCGCGAAGGCGACGCCGAAGGTCACGAGGGTCATGTAACTGTTGAATCCCTGGTCGCCCCAGATCTGGATGACGCAAACGACCACGGCGCCGAGGGCGACCAAGGCTGAGCTTCGTTCCAGCGGAGTCTGGGCCGCCCGGTAACCCCGGAGAGCGAGCGTGCTGGCGAGCGGGTAGAGCATCCAGAGCAAGGTGAACCCGACGACGCCCGCGAGCGACCAGATCCAGAGGACGCCGTTGTGGGCGATCAGGCGGAAGTTCTTGAAGAGCTCTCCGAGGTCGACCGGAGGGTTGTTCGGTGAGTACTGGTACTCGTGCCCGAAGCCGGTCGTGATGACCGGGTTCTGCTTCAGCGTGTAGATCAGGTTCTCGTTCTCGATGTCGCGCGAGATGCTCGAGTTGTCCTTCTGGTCCATGACGGACACGACGAGCTGCGCGGGCTTCAGCAGCGGCGACGACGACGGGATCTCGGAGCCAATGAGGACGTAGCCGATCATCATCGGAACTGCGATCGCAAGCGCCCAGGTGACGCGGCGCTTTCGCTTGCTCGGCCTGAGCGCGAGGTAGATGACGAGCGGTGCCGCCGCGAGACTGACGAATGCGAGACGCCGGTTGTTGAGGACGATACCGAGGAGGATCGGCAGCGCGAGGAGCAGCGAACGCTTGATGACCTTCGATGTGCGCTGCTCGAGCGCATGCGCGAGCAAAACCATCAGCGCGGTCACGAAGAGCACGGAGTCCGAGTGGTTCGTGCACCACTCGGGCTTGCCGGGCAGGCTCGTGATGCCCGCCGGGGCGCAGACGCCGAAGTAGATGTACATGACGAGGACGCTGCGGGTGACGGCGACGGCAACGAACGCCGTACCGACGGAGGCGAGATCTTCGGGGATGCGCAGCGCGTAGAGAAAGAGCAGCGCGACGAGCGGCAGCTGGAGAAGGTGGATCGTCTGCCGGAACGCGGGCTCGATGCCGCCGCCGCGAAGGATGCCGAGCACCGCGAGACCGATGACGGTGGACAGGAACGCGAGAAGCGCACGCCGCGCGAACTTCGGCGGCGGCGTGTAGTCGGCGGGCTTCTTGCCCCAGACGGCGCGATAGAGGAGCCCGACGGTCACGAAGAAGAACACCGAGAGCGAGGCGCCCGGCATGCCCGAGAACTCCTTCAACGTCCCGAAGAACGCGACGGCGGCCGGCCACATGACCGTGTTCCAGTAGCCGCCCTCGCCCGAGGCGACCGCGCCCATGTCCTTGAACATCGCCTCGCTGAACGCCTCGATGAAGAGCGAGAGCACGAGGTAGATCCGCAGGCTCCTCCAGAGCCGCTGCTTCGCCATCACGATGTAGAGGAGCGGCCCCCAGAAGACGGCGAGCGCGGTGTCGATGCGGAAGGAGTTCGCCCACGCTCCCGGGCCCGAGAACTTCGGGCTCGAGACGAAGGAGGCGAAGAGCGACGCCGCGAAGACGCCGCCGATGATCTGGAGCGTCGGCTTGAGGAAGTTGTCCTGGAGGACCTTCCGATCCGCCTCCTCCTCGTCGGGGCGCGTGCCGAAGGCGCCGTACTTCTGCGCGACCTTCTGCGTGAGGTGCGCCATCGGGTCATTGGGCTGCTGCGGCGGAAATGGCGCGCCCGGCGTGCGATTTTTGTTCATTTCGCGCCGACCGTGCTCCAGCAGGTCTTCGCGCGGATCGCGCCGACGACCTGGTCGGCCATGATGCGATGCACTTCGAGGTTCGGGTGGTAGTCGCAGCCGAGACCGTAACGAACGCCCATCTCGACGAGCTCCATCGAATAGACCTTCGGGTCACCGGAGGCGTTGAGGTCCTCGGCCACGGCGCGGAGGACGTTCCGGAAGTCCGAACGAGCGCTGTCGAGCGGGAACTTGTCGGTGACCATGGGCGGCACCGCGAGGAAGATCTCCGCCCCTGGGCGCTTGGTGCGGACGAACTGGACGAAGGCCTTGTACGCGCCCGAGAATTTGCCGAGGTCGATGCCGTCCGCGACCGAGTCCTGGTTGAGGTCGCGCGCGAAGTCGTTCGTCCCGATGTTGATGAGGACGACCTGCGGCTTGTCCGTGTCCTTCTCCTTCGAGAAGTCGTACGCCGCTCCGCCCGTGTCGGGTCGTTCGGTGGCGAGCGTGCGCAGCCAGTACTCGGGAATGGTCGTCCTCGCGTCCGGATCGTCCGGGGCCTTGCCGGGAGCACATGCGCCCTCGCCTTTGCAGGCCTCGCGATAGTTCTGGTAGACACCCTTGCCCGAGAAGCAGAGCGTCGTTGCCTGGGCCGAGAGCTTGCGCGCCGCGATCGAGCCGTAGGCGAGGTAGATGTTCTGGCTCGCGGGGATCTTCACGTCCTCGATGAGGCCTGTCGTCTCGTTCTTCACCTTGCGGATCGGGATGTCGTACGGGCAGGTCGCGTTCGGGCCCTCGTCGCCGTAGCCGCACGTGATCGAGTCGCCGATGTACTCGATGCGCCGCGCGTACTCCGTCGGCGCGAGCTGCTTCGCACCGCCACCGAACGTGAACGTGATGTACTTGCTGTCGCTGTAGAGGGCCTCGCTCGAGCGGACGACGACGATCTCGTGCGTGCCTGCACCGACCTGCCTCGTGACGGTCTTGTTCTCGATGAGCCCGCCGAGGACGATCTGCTCCGCCTGGCCGTCGATGATCTGCTCGAAGACCATCTCGACGGCGGCCTCGGCTCCCCAGGTGACCTCTCCCGGTCCCTCGAAGCGTGCGGTCATCGTGTTGCCGGACCAATCGAAGCGAGGCCTCGTCGGGTCCGTCATGTCGTACCGGCCGACCAGCTTCGTCGCCGCGGCTCCGGCGGGCGCGCCTTCGGGGAGCGGCTGGACGACGTTGCAGTCGGCATTCGGCCCGGAAACGCCGCCGTTCGCCAGGGGCGCGTTGCGATCGCTCAGGCGAACGACGCACGCTGCACTTCCAACGGCGCTCCCAACGACGCTTCCAACGAAGAGAAGGGCTGCGGCTGTCCGTAGACTCCTTCGCACCATCCGCAGGAATCTAGCATGCCCGGAGGTCGCTCAGCGATCGAGTCTCGCGCGGAGGACGCCCTCGAGGCGGGCGGCGATCCGGGCGTTGTCCTCTGCGTTTGGATGCCCGTCGCACCCCTGGTTCTGCGCCGTCGCGTCGCCGTCGAGCGCGACGAGCTCGATCCGGCGGTCCCCCTCCTCGGTGCGGCGAGCGACCACGCGCTCGAGGCGCGCTCGCGCAAGCTCTTGCACGGTGCCGGGTCCCGAAGGCGACGGCTCTGCCTTCAACATCGGGCTGGTGGTGACGAGCACGAACGCGCTCGGCTCGCGCGCGCGCACGCGTCGGAGAAAGCGTACGTAAGCCTCCTCGAAGGCCGCGAGGTCGAGCGGCTTGCCTGCGCCGCCGAGAAAATCGTTCGTTCCCAGGTTCACGACGACCGCGTCCGCGCGTGCAGCAGCAGCGAACGACCAGGGGACCGGTGGGTCCGTCGGAACGGCCTGCTCGTAGAGTTCGGGCATCGTCCCCTTCGTCGAGCCGTCGTAGTTCCGGAGAACACCGCGTCCCGACCAGCACAGCGTCGTGACGTCCGCGTCGAGCGCCAGCCCGAGTCGCGCGCCGTACGCCGCGCTCGCACGCTCGGTCGCGAACGTGAAGGGACAGCGCGGGCCGGCGCCGAGCACGCCGTACCCGCACGTGATCGAATCGCCGACCACCTCGATGCGGAGCGGAGCCGCGCGCGGCGCGAGGAAGTGGCCGCCCGCGCCGAGCTCTACGCCGTAAAGCTCGTGGACGCCCGCGAACGCCTCGGCCTCTCGCGTCACGCGAACGACGTGAGACGCCGCGGGATCGAGCCCCGAGGCGAGCTCGTAGCGCTCACGTTCGCTCGAGACCTCGACGCTCGACGGCGGGCGGTCGTCGACTCTCACGGCGTACGCGGTGGACTTCTCGGCCATGCTCACGGGCTTTCCGGCGACGACGACCGTGTGCGGCTCGAGCGGCGCCGCGCGCAGACGCATCGCGATCGAGGGACCGGAGAACCTCACCTCGAAGGACGACCCCGACCAGGCAAAACGGCGAGACGTTACGCCCTCCGCCCCGGGCGCGCCGGCCGGGTCGAACCGACCGACGAGGCGGACCGAGGAGAGCGAGGAGGGCGAGGAGGGCGAGGAGGGCGAGGAGCTGCCGGCGTCCGACGAGACGGTGTCCGAGCCACAGGTTCGCGCCGTTGCGCCACATGCGGCGGCGAGCGCCGCCGTGACCGCGACGAAGACGACCGCCTGCGGTGGGGTCCGCGGCGCGGGTTTCGCCGGGCGGCCGGGTGGCACGGGGGGCGCAGCGGTGGAGCCTTCACCGGTCGCGCCGACGGGCGGACGCGCCGGGCGTGGCAAAAAACCTCGGGATTCCACCTTCTGACCCATGGGACGTTATGGCTATACTCGCTCCTGATGACAGTACCCGCTGGGGCGACCGTGACCTTGGGGAGCTGGCGGTTCTCGACCGCCCTCTGGCTCGCGTCGTGAACAAGGATTTCCAGCAGGTGCCGGACGGCAGCGTGGTGCCCGTCCCATCGCAGTCGTCTGCGTCGAACCTCGCCTTCGACGCGAATCAGGCGACGTCGGGCGCCCACACGATGGACCCCGTCTGGCAGCGCCTCTGGCTGCGGTGCCAGCAGCACGACTGGCAGTCGATGGCATTCATCGGATCGAGCAAGCGCGATCCGGACGGCGTCCTCGAGATCGCGCACGGCATGGCGCGGCTCGCGAGCGAGCTCGGTCAGGAGCTCACCGTCTTCGACGCGCGCAACCTCGGCCTGAAGGACATGGGCCGGATGCTCGCGCAGATCCAGAGCATCACGAGCCGCGGCAAGCGCTGCATCGTGGTTCTCAAGCTCGTGACGGAGAACGCGACGACGGTGCCCATGGCGCAGAACGTCGACGCGGCTCTACTCGGTGTGTTCATCGGCGAGACGAGCGTCGTCGCGTCGTCGCGCACCGTCGAGGAGGTCGGTCGAGCCAAGTTCCTCGGCTCGGTCGTCCTCAACGCATCGCTCGCGAAGTGACGTGATCCGCGGCGGGCTGCTCTTTGCGCTCGCGGCGCTTGCGCTCGCGGCGCCCGCCGCCGCTTGTCACGACGCGCCGGGCCCGGTGACGCCTCCGACCACGGACATGAATGTGCGGCCGACCGTGACGAGCGCGGGCGCGGGCACGGAACTGCCGCCTGAAGGCCGCGGGCCGATCACGGGATGGCTGCGGGTCCAGGGCCCGCGCATCGTCACCCCCGACGGCAAGCCGTTCCACGGCCGCGGCGCAAACGTGCATGATACACGTTCATGTGATTCGTGCTCCTGGGAGCCGCCGCACGTCGAGGAGGTGCTCCGCCGGGTCGACACGCTGGTCGACGAATGGCACGCCACGTTCGTTCGCCTCTTGCTCGAGAGCTACCCCGATCGCGGACCGAACCCTGGGCGCGCGCACTACCGGAACATCCTCGAGGACCCCGAATACTTCAACGACGTGATGCGGATCGTCGGCCACATCGGGAACAAACGCGGCGTCTACGTGCTGATCTCGCTGTGGCACGATCCGTCGCTCGGGCCGCTCGGGTGGCCGACGGAGCGCACGCGCGCGGAGTGGAAGAAGCTCGCAAAGGCGCTGCGCGACATGCCGTTCGTCATGTTCGGGCTCGTGAACGAGCCCGAGAAGAACGAAGGCGGACAGCTCGACGGCGAGGTCTGGACCGCGATGAACGAGACCGTCCTTGCGATCCGGAGCGTCGAGGACACGGGACATCGCCACATCGTCACGGTGCAGGGCACGCGTGAATGGGGCCGCGTGCTCGACTACTACGTCGCGCACCCGATCACCGCAGGCGGCGGAGAGAACGTGGCCTACGAGACCCACATCTACAATCGCCCGAACCGCTTCGACGAGCTCGTCACGCGACCATCGGCCAAGCTGCCGGTGATCATCGGAGAGATGGGCGTCGTGAACGACCAGAACGCGACGATGTTCCCCGAGGACTGCGAAGGCCTGATGGAGCTCGCCGAGAAGCTGGAAGTTCCGTGGCTCGCGTACACGTTCCACACGAACTGTCCGCCGAACCTCCTGGTCGAGCACGCGGGCAGCTGCGGCGTGGGCGTCCCGCTCCAGCCCAGCCCGTGGGGCCGCATCGTGAAGGAGCGCCTCGCGCGTCCGTGGTAGGCTTTTCCCGCGATGCAGAAGGCGCTGCTCATCAGCATCCTCGCGGCGACGATCGTGATCCCGCTGTTCGCGTCGCGCGGCGGTACGGTCAAGCAGGCGGTTCGCCGTAGCGCGATCGCGACGGCGGCGTTCTGCGTCCTCTACTGGCTCGGCCTCTTGTTCATCTACCCGTCACTGGCACCCTCGAAGCGCACGACGGGCGGGAGCTCCAGCAGCCAGTAGGAACGCGAGAGATGACCGCAGTCGCTGTGCATCGTGAGTCGGGTACCAAGTACGTCGTGCTCCGAAGGCCGTTCCCGTGACGATGATGGCGGTCTGCGATACCGAGGGCACGATCCTGTGGTTTCGCTCGGACGAGCTGCTCGTGATCGAGATCGACGGGGTGTCGCCGCTCGCAGTCCTGACGAAAACTGCATACCGGTAGCGTGGGTTGACGGTCGGTCTGCCGGCGGACGCGGTAGTCGTCAGCTTTCCGCGGCGTCGGTCGCGTCCTGGGTGCAACGGGTCCAGCAGTCCTTCAGGTTCGGCATCGGGGAACGCTTTGCCCCACCCCGCCTCCTGTGAGCGAGGAAGGCCTTTCCAGTGAGGAAGCCCGCCTCGTAGGGCAGCGGCTCGCGCACGAAGTCGACGAGCGCCGCATCGGCATCCTCGATCCGAGGGGCGGACGCTGCGGAGGTGGCCGTTCACGCCATCGCCACGTGAGAGCTCACGACCGCGACCTGCTTTGCGCAGCCGCGCCTCGCCGTCGAACCTCGTCGCGAATCGCCGGGGGAATGGTGACCTGGCCCTTCGTCGTGATGTGCATGCCGATTCTCACCACACGCGCTAAGACTCTGCTCGGGCGGCCCGTAGCGGATCCGTCATGCGGTGCGCTTGGTGTACTTCCCGCGCGCCTCGGGATGCTCGTTCTCGTAGGCCTCGAGGCTTTCACGGGTGATCTCGACCTCGACGACGCCATCCGTCTTGATGGTCGACTGGCAGCCGAGACGTGACGTCGCGCGGACGTCGAACGCCTTGTCGAGGATGTCTTCTTCCTCCTCTTCGGCCTCGCTGAGCAGCTCCGCGCCCTGCAGCACGTAGACGTGGCACGTCGAGCACGCGCAGACGCCGCCGCAGGCGTAGCCCTCGGGCACTTCGCTCTTCTGCGCCGCCTCGAGAATGGTCGCGCCCACGGGCACCTCGACCTCGCCGTAACCCTTGAATCGAACGATCGCCATGGATAGCTCCTTCTAGCCCGATGCGGGAGGCAAGGGGGAACCGTGCGCGAGCTCGATTCCCTTCGCGTGCTCCACGGTGCGCTCGACCGACTCGAGCTTCTGTCCTTCGATGGCGGCCGCGATCGCGCGGTTCATCCGACGCTCTGCGAAGGCCTTGGTGCTGGCGTCGAGGTCGTCGATGCGCAGCTGGATCTTGCGGGGGTCCGAGCCCAGCATGACCTCGTCGAGCGCGACGAGCGCGGCGAGGATCCGCTCGCGCTCGCCGGCCACGAGCAACTCCGGGTCACCCTCGACCGATTTTTTTGTCGACGTCCCGATGCGATGAGCCTCGAGCCGCGCCTCCGCCAGGCGGCGCGCGAGCAGGTCCTCTTCGCCATGATCGATCGCATCGATGAGCATCTGCTCGACGGTGTCGTCGTCGAGCCCGTACGAGGGCTTCACGTCGACCGTCTGCTCGATGCCGGTGCGGTCCTCGCGGGCATGCACGGAGAGCAGGCCGTCCGCGTCGACGCGGAACGTGACCTCGAGACGCGCCATGCCGGCGGCCATCGGTGGGATGCCCTTCAGCGTGAAGCGCGCGAGGCTCCGACAGTCGGCCGCGAGCTCACGCTCGCCCTGCACGACGTGGATCTCGAAGCCGGTCTGCTTGTCCTCTTGCGTCGTGTACTTCGCGCGCGCAGCCGCAGGCGTCGTCGTGTTGCGCGGGAGGATGCGATCGACGACGCCGCCGCCCACCTCGATCCCGAGCGACAGCGGCGTCACGTCGAGGAGGAGCACGTCGTCGGTGTTGCCGTCGCCGGCGAGGAGGTTCGCCTGGAGCGCAGCGCCGAGCGCGACGACCTCGTCCGGGTCGATGTCCGCAAGGGGCTCCTTGCCGAACGTCTTGGCGACGTAGGCGCGCACCGCCGGGACGCGCGTCGAGCCGCCGACCAGGATGACGCCGTCGAGATCCTCGGGCTTCGTCCCGGCGTCGCGGAGCGCGCGCTTGCACGCCACACCGGTGCGCTCGAGGAGCGGCTGCACGAGCTCGTCGAAGCGAGCGCGCGTGACGACGAGCGAGGAAGGCTCCTTGCCGAGCGGGTTCTCGACGAGGACCTCGAGGGCGTCGGTGAGGCCGTGTTTCACAAGGCGCGCGACGTCGAGGACAACGCGGACCTCGCCGGGCGAGGCCGACTCGACGTCGCGCTTCGCGAGGCGGAACAGCTCCTCGGCGAGCGCGCGATCCATGTCGTCCCCGCCGAGCGCGCTGTCGCCGCCCGTCGATTTCACCTGGAAGACGCCGTCGTCGAGCAGGAGGACTGTGACGTCGAACGTACCGCCGCCGAGGTCGTAGACCGCGAACTGCCCGTTCTGCTTCTTTTCGAGACCGTAGGCGAGCGCAGCCGCGGTCGGCTCGTTGAGCAGCCGGAGCACGTCGAGGCCGGCGAGACGCCCGGCGTCCTTGGTGGCCTGACGCTGCGCGTCGTCGAAGTAGGCGGGCACCGTGATGACAGCGCCGCCGACGCTCCGCAGCTCGTCCTCGGCGAGGCGCTTCAGCGCCCGCAAGATCTCGGCGCTCACCTCGACCGGAGTCACGAGACGATCGCGCACCTTGAACCGGACGACGTTCGCGTCGCCCTCCTCCGGCGCGGTGAACGCGTAAGGACCGAGCCGGCGCGTCTCCGGGTCGTCTGCGCCACGGCCCATGAAGCGCTTCACGCTGACGATCGTCTCGCGCGGATGCTCGGCGGCGCGGAGGAGCGCGTCCTGACCGACGACGACCTCACCGCGATCGCCGTAGTGCACGGCGCTCGGAAGGAGCGTGCGCTGGTTGCAGTCCTCGATCGCCGTGGGGCGATCGTTCTTCATGTAGGCGACGAGCGAATTGGTGGTGCCGAGATCGATACCAATCGCGCGGGGCGGAGCCTTGGGGTCGAATATTTCGAGGAGCGTCATCTCAATCGTTCTCCTCTTCGATGGCGCTCACCTCGTCGAGAAAGCGCTTGTAGAACCTGAGCTCGCCGAGCAGCGGCACGAGCTTCTCGGTGGCCGCGATGGCCCCACGGCTCGCCGCAAAACCTGCGGTGAGTTTGGCCTCCGCCTCGTGTGCGCGCTTCGCCATGGTCGCGCCGACCGCGCGGACCTTCACGAGATCCTTCGCAGCCCGAGCGTCGGAGAGCGCCTCGCGTTCATCCATCACTTCCATGAGGAACGCCGGCGAAGCCTTGGGCTCCTTGTCTTCACCGACCGCGATGCCCGCGAGACGGAAGAGGGCTTCTGCGCGCGTGATCGGGTCACGGACCATGCGCCAGGCCTCGTTGACCGAGGCGGCCTTCTCGAGCACGGCGCGGCGCTCGCTCGCCCCGGCTTGCGTGAACTTGTCCGGATGGAGCGCGCGCGAGAGCTCGCGGTGCGTCTTTTCGAGCACCTTGAGGTCGAGGTCGAAGCGTCTCTCGACGCCGAGCATTTCGAAGGGATCATTCATGTGTGCCCTGCGCTCGCGTGGTGGTCGCGAGATTCGCTAGGAGCGTCAGACAGTGAACGACGTGCCGCAGCCGCAGTTCGACTTCTCGTTCGGGTTGACGAACTTGAAGCCCTGACGCATCAGCGTCTTCTCCCACTCCAGCATCGAGCCGTTCAGGTAGAGCAGGCTCTTCTTGTCGACCACGATGCGGACGGCGCTGCCGTTCGTCGCGGTACGGTCGTAGACGATGTCACGCGCGTTGGGCACGCCGTCGTGGAACTCGATCACGTACGAGAAGCCCGAGCAGCCGCCTCCACGGATGCCTACGCGCAGCGCGGTCTCTGGACGACCGCGTTTCGCGATCTGCAGGCCGATCGCGTCGACCGCGGCCTGCGTGATCTCGAGGTTCAGCTTCGACGTGGTTTGACTCACGGCGGGCGGGGCGTTCTGCGCAGGCGTGGTGCTCATGACCGATTCCATCTCTGTGTGCTTCTTATGCAGCCCCGCGCTTTGCGGCCTGCTTTGCGCGGTAGTCGGCGATGGCGCTCTTGATCGCGTCCTCGGCGAGGACCGAGCAGTGGATCTTCACCGGGGGAAGATTGAGCTCGTTGACGATGTCGACGTTCTTGATGGCCTCGGCCTCTTCGACGCTCTTGCCCTTGATCCACTCGGTGGCGAGGGACGAGGACGCAATTGCCGAGCCGCAGCCGAACGTCTTGAATTTCGCGTCCTGGATGACGCCGTCGTCGCCGACCTTGATCTGCAGACGCATCACGTCACCGCAAGCGGGAGCGCCGACCAGCCCCGTCCCGACGTTCGGGTCGTCCTTGTCGAGCGTGCCAACGTTGCGGGGGTTCTCCGCGTGCTCGATGACCTTGTCGCTGTATGCCATGGCTGTTTCTCTTCTCTTCTCTGAGTTTCTTAGATGCTTAGTGAGCGACCCAGGCCACGCTCTTCAGGTCGATGCCTTCTTTGTGCATCTCGTAGAGCGGAGACATGTCTCGGAGGTGCTTCACCTTGGCGATGACGAGCTCGGCCACATAGTCGACCTCTTCTTCGGTGTTGAAGCGACCGAGGCCGAAGCGGATGCTCGAGTGCGCGAGCTCGTCACCGACGCCGAGCGCGCGGAGAACGTAGCTCGGCTCGAGGCTCGCCGACGTGCACGCAGAGCCGGAGCTCACCGCGACGTCCTTGATGGCCATCATCATCGCCTCACCCTCGACGAAGGCGAACGAGATGTTGAGGTTGCCCGGGAGCCGGTGTTCCATCGAGCCATTGATGAAGCACTCCTCGAGGGCGCTCATCAGCTTCGTGCGAAGGCGCTCGCGAAGCGCGAAAATCCGCGCGTTGTCGGCCTTGCCCTCGGTGGTCATGATCTCGGCAGCCTTGCCGAAGCCGACGATGCTCGGGACGTTGAGCGTGCCCGATCGCATGCCACGCTCGTGACCGCCGCCATCCATCTGCGCGACGAGGCGGACGCGCGGCTTGCTGCGACGGACGTAGAGGGCGCCGACACCCTTGGGGCCGTACATCTTGTGCGCGGTGATGCTGGCGAGGTCCACGTTCATCTTCTGGACGTCGAAGTCGACCTTGCCGATGCCCTGCACGGCGTCGGTGTGGAGGAGCACGCCCTTGGCGCGGGTGAGCTTGCCGATCTCCTCGAGGGGCTGGACGGTGCCGATCTCGTTGTTGGCAAGCATGACCGAGACGAGGATCGTCTTGTCGGTGATCGCGGCCTCGACGGCTGCGGGATCGACGCGGCCGTCCTTCGCAACGGGGAGGTACGTGACGCGGAAGCCCTCCTTCTCGAGGCGCTTGCACGTGTCGAGCACGGCCTTGTGCTCGATGACCGTCGTGATGATGTGGTCGCCCTTGTCCTTGTAGAACTCGGCGACGCCCTTGAGCGCGACGTTGTTCGACTCGGTCGCGCCGGAGGTGAAGACGATCTCCTTCTCGCTGGATGCCCCGACGAGCTTGGCGATGCGCTCACGCGCGTAGTCGACGGCCTCCTCGGCCGCCCAACCGAACGCGTGGCTGCGGCTGGCGGCGTTGCCGAACTTCTGCGTGAAGTACGGGAGCATCTCCTCGAGCACGCGCGGGTCGACCGGCGACGTCGAGTGGTAGTCCATGAAGATTGGGAGCTGGATGGCCATCGTCATTCTCTTTGGGTCGAACCCGGATTCTCGGGGTTAGAGGGAGCGGAGCCCCCGCGTCGGGACAGGTGAACGGAAACCGGCAACCAGGTCGGGGACCAGCTGCTCGGCAGGGTGGTGATCGCAGCAGCTGCATGTCGGAAGAAGCCGGTCGGGCTCGCAGACCGAGTTGCAGGCTTCGAGATAGAGGAGGCTCGCGCGTATCTCGCTCTCGAGCGCCTGGAGCCGCGCGATCTGCGAGCGCGTCTCCTCAAGCTTCTTCGCGTAGACCTCACGCACGCCCACCATCGCGGAGGAGGCCGAGTTCGTGGCACCGTTGTGCTCGACGTCTTTGACGATGGCTTTGATGTCGGTGAGGCTGAAGCCGAGATCCTGGAGCTTCTGGATCCAGCGGATGCGGACGAGCGCCTCGGGACCGTAGAGGCGGTAGCGCCCCTTTGACCGAGCGGCCGGCTTCAGCAGGTCGAGCTGCTCGTAGAGGTGTATGGCTCTCACCGTCTTGCCGGATTCGCGTGCGAGGTCACCCACTTGCATGAGCGGCGCCGCATCGAGCTGCGCGTCCTCGGCGTCGCCATCGCGGAGATCGCGAGGGCTCGAAGACACGGGCTCCGCGCGCGCGGGCTTGAACATGGGGAGGCGGACGGTGCTCATGGGAGACGGGGGGCCGAGGAGACCGTTACTCTCACGTAAACGTGAGAGTGAGAAGTCCAGCCCGGTAGATAGGAGAGGAGTGGAGCAGGGTCAAGACTAACTCTAACGTTAACGTCAGACTTTGAGGTAAGCAAGCAGGACCATTGGCGAGATCCGGCGGGACGAGGCCGCCGCAGACGTCTGGTATGCTCGACTTCGTGGCGACCGACGAAGAGTCGACGCAGCCGATCGACATCGCGGCGCTGCGGAAGTCGCTGCCGACAGGCGGCGGCGAGCGGGCCGGCGAAGTGCCGCGGGCGGACGCGATCGAGGAAGACTTCTCGACCGACGAGCACACGGCCGTCGGGCCGAACCCGTATCGGCACGAGCCCGACGAGGCCGCGCGCACGGTCGACCTGTCCTACGCCCTCGGACCGGGCGACGACACCCACGTCGCCGCGAGCCTCGTCCGGCCGTTCGCGCCCCAGGAGCCGTTCATCGCCAACTCGCTCCCGGGCACCGTGCCCGCACACCAGCTCGTGGAGGCGCTCGTCGCCGTCATGGGCGCGCGTTCGGAGCGCGTCGATCGGCTCGACCGGACCGACGAGAACGAAGCCGCGCTCCCGTCGTTCGCGCTCGACGAGTCGCACGGGCCGTCTCTCGACGTCGATGACGACGACGCGCGCACGCGCTCGGGCGCCACGAGCGAGCGCGACGGCGAGGACCCGCCGACGGCGACGCGTCTCGCATTCCCATCCATGTGGGGCGACGCAGAGGTGACGAGCGTGTCCCCCGCGCGCGTCATCGCGAGGCCGGACGTCGAGGCACCGGCCGAGCCCACCCTCCCTCGTCCCGCGGAACCTCATCCTGCGGACGAGCCCGACGACACCCGCATGGGTCGCCTCGATCAGGACGAGGTCCGGGCGATCTTCGCCATTGCAGAGCGTGAAGCGACGGCGATCTTGCGAAGCCCGCTGCTCGACGAGCCCGAGACCCGCGAGGGTCCTCCTCCGTCGATCCATCCCTTGCCTCTCTCCGAGCCCGCGCGCCACCCTGAGAGCAACGCCAACGTCCTCGAGGTCGACTCCGCCGAGCTCGAGAGCGACCACGACCTCGCCTCGCTCTCGACGACCAACGACGACCTCGGCGACTCCGGCGTCGCGCTCCGCCCGCCGCTTCCCTCCCAGGCACCGGTCGAGGCAAGCGGCTCGCTTCCGCGCTTCTCGATGGCCTCGATGAACGACGCGTCGGTTCGCATGAGCGATCCCGAGATCGTCCTCAGCCCGAGCGAGCAGGACGTCCAGATCGTGTCGGCCTCGTCCGCGAGCGTCGCGACCGTCTCCGAGCCCGCCGAAGAGCTCTCGCCAGACGAGCTCTCGTACGAGGAGGACGACGTCGGCGAGACGCTCTTCAACCGCAAGGAGCCGCGGCACGAGCAAGAGCCGGCTCCCGCGGCGCCACCGAAGCCCCGCGTGAGCGTCGCGCCCCCTCCCCCGGCGTACCTGCCCCCGGCACCGGTCGGGCGCGGGGTCGGTCCCGCGTACGAGATCGACACCGACGAGGACGAAGACCAGCTGCAGCGCGAAGGGAGCTTCGGCGCGCTACTCGACCTCTATCGGCTGCGCGCCGCCGACGCGGATACACCGCTGACGAAGGCGGCGTTGCTCCACAAGATCGCGAGCGTGCACGAATTCAAGATGCGCACGCTCGAACAGGCCTTCACCGCGCTCGTCGAGGCTTTCGATCTCCGCCCCGGCGACGACGACATCGTCGCGTCGCTCGATCGCGTCGCGAAGGAGGCTGGGCGCGTCGGCGAGCTCGCAGACCGCGCGCGCAAGAACCTCCACACCGCGGATCTCGAGCTCAAGGTCATCCTGCTCGGGCACATCGTCTACTGGTACGAGCGCGTTCTCGGCCGGAGCCAGGAGATGTCGCCGTTCATCTCCGAGCTCGAGCGACTGGACAAGACGCACCCCGTGACGCTTCGGAGGCAAGCGCAGCTCGCCGCCGCGGCCGGCGACATCAAGAGCCAGCGCGAGCTGCTCATCCGCGCGCTCGACCGCACGTCTCGCCGCGAGGAGAAGGTGCACCTGCACATCGCGCTCGCGAGTGCCCACGCCGGCACGGCGGAGGCGGTGAAGCATTACGAAGCCGCGGTTGCGAACGACGCGAGCTCGGTCGTCGCGCTCCAGGGTCTCGAGCGAATCGGCCGCGGGCAGGGCAACCACGGGCAGGTCGAGTGGTGCCTCGAACGCCAGGTGGAGGTCGCGCTCACGGGCGCGGAACGCGTCGACGCGCTGCTCAAGCTCGCAGAGCTCCACGAGACGAAGTTCTTGAAACGAGAGCGCGCCGCCGAGGTCCTCGAGCGCATCCTCGCGGAGGAGCCCTCGCATCCGCAGGCCCTCAAGGCCCTCGAGCGCTGCTACCACGCGTTGCGCGCCTGGCCGCAGCTCGCCAGGGTGCTCCGCGTCCGCGCCGACAACACGTACGACAAGAAACAGAAGACCGAGCTGCTCGAGCTCGCGGCCGAGGTGTTCGAGTCGAAGCTCGGCGACCCGGGGGCGGCAATCGAGGTCCATCGCGATCTCCTCGTCGTCGACCCCACGCACCGCCGCGCGCTCAGCGACCTCGCGCGTCTCTACGAGAAGCTCGGCGACTGGTCGAACATGTCGACGTACAAGGCGCGCGTCGCCGAGCTCTCCACGTCGAAGCGGCAGGCCTCGCAGCTCCTCGTGCAGCTCGGCGACTTCCTCTCCGGCCCCGATCGCGACGCTGTCATCGCGCGTCTCCAGTACGAGCGCGCCGTCACGGTCGACCCGACGAACGCGGCAGCCTGGGAGGCCGTCCAGAAGGTCGCGGCTGCCGCCGGTGACGATCGCCGCGTCGCCGAGTGCCTCGAGCAACGTGCGCGCAACGTCGACGCGCCCCGCCAACGCGCAGCGATCTTCGTCGAGCTCGCCAACCTGCACGAACGCAACGGCGTCGACCGCGCGGCTCGCGAAGCGTTCGAGCTCGCCATCACCGCTGATCCGACCAACGAAGCGGCGGCTGTCGCGATGCTCGACGTCTTGTCGCGCGAGGAACACTGGGCGCAGGCTGCACCGCTCTGCGAGCTGCTCGTCAACGTGGCCAAGCGAGACGGCGACGCTCGCGCGCTCTTCACGCGGCTCCGCCTTGCCACACGGATCTCCGCCGCCCTCGGTGACGCCGAGCGCG
>JAYSXP010000137.1:0-5988 GCA_043717125.1 Polyangiaceae bacterium
AGTGAGGTCGCATTTGCCGCAGTAGAAGGTTTTATAACCCAGCCTGGTTAATTTCTTACGCTAGCAGCCTGTCGGAGTAATCGAAATGACTACCACTTACAGACAAAGCATCTCAATTTAGAACTACAGGTAGTACCCTTTCGGCCAAAATAAGGCTCTCTCCGACAAACTGCTAGTGGGTCTTCTCGTTTTTACAAAACGGGCAGTTCATTTTAAGTTCCGTTCTTTGACTTTAGAATTTATGGGAGTTGAGAAGTTATTTTAGCAAAAATATTTAGAATGGTCTACCAGGGCAAGCTTGAACCAAATTTATTGTTACTGGTCTGGATTCTGCCAGAACCAACCAGGTCCAAAGAATGGAGGATGCCAAAGCAGCGGCCATCCGGCTGGATTCCGATGCAGTATGCTCATTATTCCCCGCAATATTTTTGAACTAAAGGGTCAGGAAAGCTACCGGAATAAACCGGGTTTAGAAATGTTTTAATTTTGTTCATAATAAATAAGTGGTTAAGTCAGCCTGCTTAAAGGATACTTTCCTCCCTGGCCTTCACGGCCTCTAAAGCCCCCTCACCTCCACCGGACCCACCAGCGCCGCGCCGCTGCGAACCGCCCCGGTAAATTCATCCACTAACTTAGTTTGGACCCGCTCAAACGTGCCGTCAAACTGCATTTTTAAGCCATAAAGGCCCATTGGAGAAAGAAAAGCTTCCAGTGGAAGATTGTCCAGGCTATTCCAACCCATTACGTCAATCATCTTGTGAATAATTTGCGGATACAACGCCGGAGCTTCGTGGCGAGCTATGAAGTCTTCTACCGGCCTGGCCCCGGCTCGGTAAACCCAGTCTATTAGATCAAACATTGGAAACCAGGTATAGCCAACCAGCGGTACTCCGGTCTGCCGCAAGCGGGGAATAGCTGCCAGGGAGTCGCTTAACCACTGACCCCGCGCTTCTATCGTACCCCTGGTGCTGGTTTCAGTAATCGCCACCGGCTTACCGTAGCGCTGGGCAAAAGCCCGGACCGAACGCTCCATCCCAGCTACCCCGGTCCATACATGCTCGGTCCTTGATCCTCCCTTAAATTCTTTGATAGCACTTACTGACGTTTCAGGATAGTAATTTACCCCTATCACGTCAATATCAACTGCCTGTTGGGCATGCCAGGCCAGGTCATTATCATCCATACCGTTCTCCAAAAGCCAATTGAGCAGTACGTGGTCCTGAGTCACTCGACCCATAATCAAATCGGTTGTGATAAAGGTCTGGGCGGTCCGTCTGGCCGCTACCCCTTCCAGTTCGGGAAGGTCGGTCAAGTATTCTCCGGCGGCGTCTACCCCCACGATGACAGCTTTAGGGTCGGCCTGCCGGATAGCTTTGACACTCAGGACGATGCCCCTGGACAGCGCCCGTAAAACCTTCACCGCGCCATCTTCGCCCCGCAGGTACGGCGGCCAGACACCCCGTCGCCCGCAGAAATCGAATGTAATCAGACTCTCGTTGAGCGGAGTATAGTGCGATAGCAGGTGACGGTAGCGTCCGGCAAACTCGGCGGCGTAGTGGGCTACTCGTTGCGGGTAAGAATGGTTGATAAACTGGTTCTCCAACCATAATGGAGTACCATAATGCATCAGGTCGGCAATAATCGCGATATTTTTAGCAGCGGCATATTCCAGAACCCGGTCTATCCAATCCCAATCGAAGCGGCCGGGTTGCGGCTCTACTTTGTACCAGGGAATCCCGTAGCGCATCGAATTTATGCCCAGGGCGGCCGCCCGGTCCAGGTCTTCCCGCCAGTAAAGATAATGATGGGTCAGGGCATATTCGTCTAAGACTCTTTCACCGGCCCGCTCGGTCTGGGGAATAAAGGTATCCTCAATGCCCGTTGCCCAGGCAAAGCCCTGTGGCGCTAAACTGAACAGGGCCGGGCTACTTCCGGGTTGACTCAGGCGCTGCTGGTCATCTAAAAAGGATGTGGTATCCATGAGTTAAGTTACTCCTTCAAACCGCTAAGGGCAATGCCCTGGACGAAGTATTTTTGAGCAAATAGAAAAGCGATAAAAAGCGGAGTCAGGGCCAGGGTCGCCCCGGCCATTACGACGCCATATTCGACCGTATGCTGTCCAACGAATAAAGCCAGCCCGGCCGGTAAGGTCCGCATATTAGTGCTGGAAGTGATAAGGAGCGGCCACAAAAAGTCGTTCCAGTTGTACATAAAATGAAAGATTGCCAGAGTTGCCAGAGCCGGGACGGATAGCGGTAGCACCAGCCGCCAGTAAATGTAAAACTCCCCGGCGCCATCTATCCGGGCGGCATCGTCCAATTCTTTAGGTAGGGTTGAAAAGAATTGCCGGAGCATGAAGATGCCGAAAGCGTTGGTGGCGCGTGGAATAATCAGCCCGGCAAAGCTATTGAGTAAGCCTAACGATTGCACTGTCACAAAGACCGGAATAAAAGTTACCTGGAAGGGCAGCATCAGGGCAATCAGGATGATTAAGAACAGGGCGTCGCGGCCCGGAAAGACCAACCGACTCAGCGCGTAAGCCGTTAGCGAGTCGAGGAAAAGTGAAATTATGGTCACGCCCCCGGCGAAAATCAGGCTGTTCAGGAAGAATTGCCCGAACGGAATACGCTGCCAGATGTTTATAAAGTTTAGAGAGGTCCAGCTATCCGGCCATAGTTCCGGTGGAAAGCGTACAATAGTGCCTTCCGGTTTGAAAGCGGTCAAGACCATCCACACAAGAGGAAAGACCATTGCCAGGGCCAGAAAGGCCATCCCGACAAACCGGGCCAGCATAGTAAAAAAGTCCAGCCGGGCTTTTCTGGAACGGCCCGGTCTTGCCAGGGCGTCCAGGGTGGCGGCGGCTATTACCAAACTTTGGTTTTCATGTTTCATAAAATCTCTCAAAAATCTCTCAAAAGGCGGCTTTAATCGGTATCCCGAAAGCGCAGCGCTCGTAACTGGAACATGGTTAGCCCCAGCACAATTAAAAACAGAACTACTCCGATACTGGCCGCGTAGCTGATGTCTATTAATTCAATACCCTGGTGGTAAATATAGGTCACGACCGTTTCGGTGCTGAAAAGCGGCCCGCCGCGAGGCGTCAGTACATAAACCGGGTCAAAGACCTGAAACGCCCCGATAATTGATATTACCAGCACAAACAGTGTCGTCGGCCTCAATTGAGGCAGGGTGATTTTCCAGAACTGCTGCCAGGCTCCAGCGCCATCTAACTGGGCCGCTTCATAATAAGACTCAGAAATCCCCTGTAGACCGGCCAGGAAGATCACCATGTTAAACCCGATGGTCTTCCAGACGCTCACCAGTATAACGGCTGGCATTGCCCAGGTCGGGTCACGCAGCCAGCTACTGACCGGCAAATGCAGGAGCCGCAACCAGTAAGAAAGTAGTCCGATGTCCGGGTCAAGCAGGAAACTCCAGACAATTGCAATTACGGCGAAAGAAGCAATCACCGGTAGGAAAAAGGCTGCCCGGATGAGGGAACGAGCTGGCAGACGTTTATTGAGGGCAACGGCCAGGGCCAGCGGGATAATTATACCCAGGGGTACTGTCAGCGCGGTGTAGTACAGGGTATTGCGAAAAGCGCCCCAGACCCGTTCGTCATCCAGCATCCGGCTGTAATTGTCAAAACCGGCCCATTCCTGGACCGCATCCGCCCCAAACTTCCAGTGCTGAAAGCTCAGGAGGAATGATTGGACAATCGGCCAGAAGACAAATACCGCCAGAATAACTACACTCGGCAGCACAAACATATACCCGGCCCGGGCTTGTCGGGTGGTCATGGCCTGGCGTAAATCAGCCAGGCGCGAGTGAGCCGGACTGCCCTCCTGCGGGAGGACTGGTATGGGAGTTGTTTGACCGGCTTTAAACATGGGCTTACCTCAATTGCATTTTAAATCTGTAGGCGGTCCACCCCGGCTGGGGGCAGGCGAAGCTGGTTTAGGTTCACTTGCCCCCAGAATAGAGGTGTCACTAATCTCGAATTTAACTATTTGAGCAAGGCGTTCAGCTTCTTGTCGGCGTCCGCCGTAGCCTCCTCAACCGTTTTCTGGCCCAGGGTAATAGCCTGTATCATCGGAATAAAGATGTCGCTATCAATCTGGGCGAATTTCTCCTGACCGCCCAGGTAGAAGCGAGACTGAGGCGCCACCGCCGCGAACTTGACCGACCAGGGGTTTTTCGCCAGGTCCGGGCTGCTAATCAGGTCAATGCGGGCCGGTGGAAAGCCGGTAGAAGTCGCGAAAGTCAATTGCGACTCTTTGGAGTTCCAGTGCTGGACAAACTTGATGGCAGCGTCGGCATTCTTGGACGATTTATTGACCAGCAGCAGCACCGTATCGGCCAGGGTAACGGGTCCGGCCGGCCCGGCGGGCAGGGCTGTGACGCCATAGTTTAGCCCGGCCTTGTTGAAACCTTCAGTCAGCCAGGGGCCGGAAACTTCCATCGCGGCTTTCTTGCTCTCGAAAAGTTTGTCGGCTTCGGCCCCGGTCAGGCCCGGCGGACTGATTTTGTTGTTCTTAACCAGGTCCGCCCAAATTTTAAGAGCTTCAACCGTCTTGGGGTCGGTCAGGTTCGATTTGCCGTTTTTGATAATATCGCCGCCGTTACCCCACAAAAAGAGCGGCCAGTTGGGAATGGTTTCTTTTTCGCCGATAACCAGGCCGTAGGTGTTGTTGCCGTTGTCTTGCTTACTGAGTTTTTTGGCGGTATCCATCCACTCGGCCCAGGTGGTAGGCGGTTTCTCCGGGTCGAGGCCGGCCGCTTTGAACATATCTTTATTGTAGTACAGCATCAAAGTAGCATAATTGATCGGAGCGGCGTAATACTTGCCGTCGTATTTAAGCAGGTCAACCAGGGCGGGCGGCCAGTTGGCCGGGTCCAGGTCGGTCCCGGCTTTCATGGACGAACTCAGGTCCATTATATAGCCGCTTTTGGCATATTGAGGCAAATACTGGAAGTGAATTGCTACTACGTCCGGTCCCTGGCCGGTAGACATTGTACTGAGCAGTTTTTGCATCAGGCTATCCCACGGCGTAATATCCATATTGACAGTGATATTCGGGTTGGTATCGCTAAACTTCTTGGTAATTGATTCGACGGCAGGCCGGTCGGGGCCGGTAAAACCGTTCCAGAAAGTCAGTGTAACCTTTTGGCCGCTATTGTTAGCGGCGCTGGAGGCGGTTGTTGCGCCAGCTTGGCTGGGGACACTGGTAGATGTGCTATCGCCGCAACCTGCCAGCACCGGCAAGGCCAGTATCATCATGACCAACAGGGTCGTTAGTCTTCTCCGAAATGAGAACATATCTTCCTCCTCATAATAAATGGTCAAACAACAGCGCAAATCCTTACTGCCTTATACCAACTTGCCTGATTTGGACCAACCGAAGCCAGGGTCTTCCAGCAGTAGTTAGTTGTCTGACCGCTAAACCACAAAAATAATTAAGTTTGATTTAGATAAAACGAAACAATACTTTCCAGATAGTCTGAAAAGAGCGTATCGAACTCATAAACTGAAGTTGTGTAGTTATGACCTTAACAGACAGCTAAGAGCCAGTTAGGTTAAGTTATTACGTTTGACCTGACGGTGCAAAACAACTTATTACGGCAAACAGCCGCAAGATTGTCTTACCACCAGGCTAGTTTTTAATTCGGCCTGGATTTGTACCAGTTTATTGCCTTGAATCAGGTTGAGTAAAAGTCGAGCCGCTTCGACACCAAGCTCACGCATAGGCTGTCGCACCGTGGTAAGGGCCGGGGTGACGTGCCGGGCCAATAGCACATCGTCAAATCCAACCACCGGAAATTCCCGACCAGGGGTAATACCGGCCTGGAGTAGCACGGCCATAGCGCCCACAGCCGTTTCATCGTTTGCCGCGAATAATGCGGTTGGTGGTTCGGCCATGTTCAACAGGGTAAGCATCCCGGCCCTACCGGCCTCCTCAGTGTAATCTCCCTCAAACAGATAGTCGG
>JAYSXP010000138.1:0-5972 GCA_043717125.1 Polyangiaceae bacterium
GCGAGCGCACGCGGACGCCCGAGCCGAGCCGCTCGACCTGGTACTGCGAGAGGTCGGTCGTCGACCAGCCGCCGCTCTCCGTCACCGTGGAGAGGAGAGCTCCCTTGAGCGGATGGCGCACGGGCAGCGGCGAGCCGTTCGGTCCGAGGATCTCCGGCTGGACGTCGAAGATGCGCGTGACGAGCACGTGCTCGCGGTCGACGGCGTCGAACGAGTTGACGAACTCCGCGATCACCTTCTCGAACCCGAGCACCTCGTTCGAGATCACGTCCTTGACGAAGTTGTCGTAGGAGAGGCGGATCTCCTGGACCGCGAACGGGTCGGAGCCTGAAGGAGTCGCTTCCGGCCCCGCGCCGCTCCGCACCGTCTTCACGACTCGCATCGTCGCGGGCGGATGAAAGCCCCCGTCCGGGATGTGCACGATGCTCGACTTGGGCGACTCGTACTCGATCGTCGTCCAGGCGCCGGTGCCGGCGGCGGTCCCGCCTCCCGTCACGGTGGGGCTCTCGATGCGCTCGAGGCGATCCGGCAGCGCTCCCTCGTTGCGGTACCACGTCGCTGGTGCGCAATTCCGGTCGGTGACGTTCAGCGGGAGGCAGAGACCTGCGACGACGATGTCCACGAGGCCGTCGTTGTCGAGGTCGACGAATCGCGCCTGGTCGCTCAACGCGACTTTCGGCCAACCTCCCGCCCCCTGCGCCACCGTTTGACCCTCGCGGAGCGCGTCGGTCGCGATCGCCACCGTAGGCGGGAGAGCGATCGCCGAGGAAAACGCGTAGCCGCGGCCCGTGTTCAGATAGACGGTCTGGTTCGCGTTCGCCTGGCCGATCGCCTTGTACGCGAACACGATATCGACGCGGCCGTCTCCATTGACGTCGGCTTGCGCCATCGCTCCGATCGGAAACGTGGGTCGTGGATGCGGTGACTCGCCCGGATTGCCCGCCCCTTCGGGCTCGGAGCTGTCGTTCATTCGCGGGCGGGTCAGGCTGCAAAACCGGTCGCGGTTGGCGACGACCCACAGCGCACTGTTGATGTCGGGCTGGAGCGGATCGGTCGCCCACGTCTGAGCTGCGAAGGTCTCCCCGCTCGCGTCCTCGAAGCCATAGCCGCGATTCAGATGGACGCGATGGCCGTCGAGGCAGGTGATCTGCGCTGCTCCCGCGGCCGGGTTGTCGGTACCGTCGGCGCCGTTGACCCAGTGCTTCGGCGGAATCGCCGAGACGAGATCGGGCAGCCCATCGCCGTTCACGTCCGCCAAGTAGGAGTTGAAATTGATGTGCGGTGGGTACTCGCATCCTGAAATCGTGAGGCACTCACCAGAGCTTCCCTTGTTGAGGAGACGCTGCAGCGAGGTCTCGAAGTCGCTCGCGTTCTCGCTCGTCTCGGACACGAGCCCCCGGGCAACCTCGCCCCGCATCAGGTAGGTGCGAGGGACGAAGCGAAACTGGCCCATCAGGAAGTTCTCCGCGGGCCCTCCTCCGCCTGCTCGATCCAGGTCCTTCAGTGGCTCCCAGAGGTCGCCCTCGGGATCGATCTTCGGAAACCACCAAGGCTTCTGGCTGGGGGGCGCAGGCGGCTGAAATGGGTTTCCCGGCCAGTGCAGCGGTCCAAGTGGCCCCACCGTCGGAAGAGTCGGGGTAGGGATCCCGCCGCCGGCCGAGAGCACCATCATCGGCGTCGCGCGCGGCAGTTCGACGACCTTCAGGCGCTCTGCGGTCGTCCAGAGGCGCACGTACTCGTCGGGCTCGGTGGCCATCGCCATCAGCTCGTCGTCGACGAGCACCACAGCGTGATCGTTTCGCACCGTGGACTTGATGAGATCGTCGAGCGAGCCCTGAACGAGCTCACCCATGTCGGGCGAGTCCATGTTGCCCCAGAAGCGCATCATGGTCGCGTGAGGCAGAACCGCGGCGAAGCCGTTGGGAAGAGCCACCGCGAAGCCAGGATCCCAGGCGGTGCTGAGAGCGCGGTGCTTGAGCAGCACAACGTCTGCTTTTCCGTCGGCGTTCAAGTCGACGAATGGAATCTGTAGGTCACTCTCGGGCCGGGCGTTGTACTTCAGCGGGTCCGTCGCGACGAGCGGGTCCTTCGTCGCGAACACCGTTGACGCAAGCAGCGCGGAGGTCGGCCAGTTGTCGAGGAGCTGCTCCGCCGCGTGCTGAGCACCGCCGTTTCGAGCGGTGTTCGTGAAGATGCGAAGCCGTGTCTGCGCGTAGGGGGGCAGATCCACGTGCGGGGTAACCGGGTCCATGAACGCCACTCCCGCCCCTGGAGTGACCTTGACGCTCATCGGGAGCGCGACCGCGTCCGCGTCGCCGTCGCCGTCGAGGTCGACAAGCTCCTGGATCATCGCGCTCGAGAAGTCGCCGCGGTCCCAGGAGCCGGCCCGAGGAAAGTACGGAAGTCCCGTCCCCGGCTGCGTCGATCCCTCGGCAGAGTCGCCGAGCGTGGGACGGAGCCACGCGCCTAGCGTGTCGGTGGACGGAGCCTGGAGCAAGGACTCCTGCCACAGGAGATGAGTGCTCGTGGTTCCGATTCCGCCTGCGTGGTAGACGGAGTCCGTTGTCCCGTTGCCGTCGAGGTCGATGAACTTGGTGCCCGCGCGAAATCCTGGCGCCTGGACCGCGGACTCCTTGGTGTCGCGCTCCGGGGCCCACCAGGCGGCCGACACCTGCGTACTCGAATCGTTCGTGTAGGTCGGGACGGGCGTGTCGAGCGCAGGCTGCAGCACGAAGTGCGGAGCGGTCGCCGTCGTCTGACCGGAGTAGGTGAACGTGGTCGTCTCGGGCGCGTCACCGCCGCGCTGCACGTTCGCGAGGAGGGTCTTGCCCGTCACGCTCTGCTGGTAGCCGAGCGTGTAGGTCCACTTCACCGCGTTGTCGACGAGCACGTCGATCTTGCTGACTCGCTCGTCGAGGACGGTGTTGCCTTCGAGCAGGTTGATCGGCCCTGCTTGCGGGACGCTGTCGAGCGTCGTCACCACCGCGAACGGCGGGCTCGCGCTCGCTGCACACCCGTTCGAGCCCCACTCGACGCGCTTGAGGATCGGCATCTTCTGCGCGACCCTTCGGTTCATGCCGAGCGGACGCTCGCCGTTGAAATACGTGTACTGGATCGAGTTGCCGTGCGGATCCTCTTCGCGAACGAGGAGCCACGCGTGCGTGCCGAGCTCGTTCGTGATGCGACCCGTCCGCGCGAGGCACGTATCGAGCCCGTAGTAGCGCTTCCTCCCGGAGGGATCGTGCTCGATGAACAACCCGTCCGCGACGTCCGCCCGATACTCGTAGCGGACGGGTGACGCCTCCCGCGCCGGCGCGTAGAGCACGCCCGTGACGCCCGTCGGTCCATCGGAGGCCGGAACGAGCTCACCGTGCGGGCTCGTGAAGACGGCTGCGGTGTCGTCGTAGGTCCGCGAGCCGGTCGCCCCGGTCACCCTCGGGAAGCCCTGACGGGTCGAGCGCGCGACCGAAGGCGCACCGAACGACCAGCCCACGCCGACGGCAGACTCGGCAACGCTGCTGCTGTCATACGAGAGCGCGACCGACGGCGTCATCCCGAGGCGGCCGGGCGGAACCTGGATGTCGAGCGACCGCGTGAAGCTTCCGTTCGAACTCACCGGCGCCTTGCGGGACTTCGTCGTCGCGGTCGTCGACGCAGCGGAATCCGCGCCTCCCTTCACGCCGTTGGTGGCGTCGGCGAAGTTCGGAGTGTCGGCGGGCTCCGTCGCCTCGACCGCATCCGCACGCGCCGCTCGCGGTGGAGCGAACGTCGCGAGGAACGCGACGATGGTGAGGGTCGCGACGGGCGCAGAGCAGCGACCGCGTAGAGACCCGATCAGAGCGGAGGCGCGACGTGATCGAAATGCCATGACCATCCTTCGTGGCGCGACTCCGCGCACGGCAATGAGCAACCCCCCGCGGAGGCCGGCATCGAGCCAGCCCCGCCTTGTCGTTTCGCTCGTCTAGAGCGGCTCCCAACGTCGCCGCGCGAACGTCACCTTCACGCTTCCGAGGACGCTGAAGTCGAGACAGCTAGAACCGAGCCGGCCCCCCCCGCGCAACAGTGATCGGCGCGACATGAAAAATGAGTCGCAGCCTCCCACCCAACCTGAGAGCGCCCCGCGTAGTGGGTTCCCGCTTGACCCGCCAATGCGCCAAAGCGCTCGTTCCTCGGGTCTTTCGGCACGACGCGGCGCACGCGCGCGACGGGTGAGCGAATGGACGACCCGCGACATCCATTACCTCTCGGCCGCGAACGGCGCGAGTTGCGTCGCATCGCTCTCCTATGCTCTCTTTCGGGAGAGGGCGTCTCTAGAACGTGCGGCCGGCGGCGCAGATGTTCTCGGTCGAGCGCGCGTAGTTGTCCTTCGCGAACGCCGTGAGGGTGGGCACGTCCACGCAGTCGGCCTTGTACGTGATGCCCCACGCGGCGGCCGCGACGGGTGCGTCGAGCTTCGGGAACGGCGCGATCACCACGCGCGTGCGGATCGCCGGATCGCACGTCGGGTCCGTCGGCATCGCGTCGCGGATCTTTCGGAGCGAGTCGATCGTCACCTTGCAGGCGTCCGTGGTGGGGTCGCACTTGTAGAGGAGCGCGATCGCGCCGTGCTCGAGGCTATGGACGAGGTAACCCTCGTCGAGCGGTGCGGTGTACTCCTGGAAGTTCGCCCACACCGGGTAGTGCGGGCCGCTGCACGGCGGGTTCGAGTTGTACGTGATGACCGTGCCCTCGGGGACATGCGAGCCCGCGATGAGCTCGGGCGTCTCGATCGTCACGGGGCAGGACGCGGCGGGATGGAACGGGCCGGGCAGTCGGCGATCGACGCCGCCGTCGGCGGCTCCGCTTCCGCCGTCGCCGCTGCTGCTGCAAGCAAGCGCGACCAGGCCAGCCGCAAGCCCGAAGCCGAAGAACGAGCCACCGAACCACATGCGACCCTCGCGCAAAGAGTTCCTCACTGCTCGAACCATACTGCGACGCGCCCGTGCGTGCCACGTGTGCGTTTGACGGCCGACGCGAAGGCGCGTCTTCTGGAGGGGTCTCGATGCAAAGTGCGACGCCTCCCGCGCCCGACGACGAGATCGCTGCGTCCTCGCGAGGCCCCGCTCCGGTTCGTCACCCGCGCGGTCGCCTCGCGCCCCCGCTCGAAAAGGGCGCGCCCCGCTGGAAGCGCATCGCGCGCGCCGTGCATCGCCTCGGTCACGGGCTCGCGCTGCACGACGTGCTGCTCGCCGCGCCCGCGATGGCGTTTCACTTCTTCCTGAGCCTCCTCCCGCTGCTCGTATTCGTGGGCTACGTCGTCGGTCTCATTGCGCGGCGTCGCGGCGTCGACGCCGTGCTCTCGCCCTTGCTCGATAACCTGCCCGGCACCGCCGAGGACGTCGTGAAGAAGGAGGTCGAGCGCCTCGCCGGTGGCGCGGGCGCCGCCCTCGGTCCGGTCGCCGCCGCGACGTTCCTCTGGATAGCGTCGGGGGGAACGCACGGACTGATGAACGCCGTGGAGAACGTGATCGGCGCGCCTCCTCGTCCCTGGTGGAAGAAGCGCATGCTGTCACTCGCGTGGGTCGTCGCCTCGCTGGGCGCATTTGCGCTGGCTGCGTCCGCGCTCGTGCAGTGGGACAGCGTCACGCATCCGCGTGAACCCCGACCGGCCGTCGCCGCGATCTCGACCGATACGCTCATCCCGAGCGGGGCCGTCATGCCGTCGAGCTCGAGCAAGCGAACGGCGGACGGCGCGACCGCGAGCGCTCCGCGCGTGCTCCAGACCGATTCTTTTGCACCGGAGACCGTACGCCGGCATCGTCACCAGATCGTGCGCAGCGCCGGCGAGCATGTGCTCGCGCTCACGCTCTCGATGCTCTTCGCGACGGCCGTGCTCGCGGCGTTCTATCGGTTTTCGGTCCATCATCCGAAGCGAGTCTCGCGACGCGTGTTGCCGGGTGCCGTGCTCGCCGTCGCGCTCTGGATGGTGATCT
>JAYSXP010000139.1:0-5963 GCA_043717125.1 Polyangiaceae bacterium
GCGTTGGTCCCGTCGGCGACGCGATCGTTGAGCGCGAGCTTCAGCCCTTCGAGCGGCATCTCGATGCTCGGGCCGCTGGTGCCGACCTTCGCGAGACACGCGAAACGTGTCGCCTTGTCCGTGTCGGTGTGGTCGACCCAGCGCTTGGTGGCGCCGCACGACTTCGTGTTCTTGAACGCGCCGTCGTCGCCCTTCTCGTCCATCGGAAGGTTGCCGAAGCCCGGAGCCGCGATCGAATACTTCACGTCACGCCCCGTGGTCGTGACCGCGACGCGGTAGTCGAGCTTTGCTCCGCTCTTCGTCTTGAAGGAGTCGAGCACGGTCACGAACTTCGGGAAGTTCGCGGCGAGGTTGGTCTGCTCCTGCGCCATCGAGCCGGAGTCGTCGACGACGAAGACGATGTCCATCTTCTGACATTCGTCAGCCGCCGGGTTCTCTCCTGCGGGCTTGCCGCCGATCGTTCCAACCGGCGCGGGCGTCGTCCCCGTTCCGTCCGCCGCGGGGGTCGTGCCGTCGCCGAAGCCGTCGCGGGACGACGAAGAACCGCACGCGCTGGCGGCGACCGAGAGCAGAGCGATGACACCCGCGAGACCGAGGACCGAGGACGACTTCAGCATGACCGATCGATAACAGGACAAAATGCGACGGGCCGCTTCAAGCGGCCCGCGCGATGCACAAGAGACTCCTACAAAGGAGCCATATTTCAGCCTCTTTCTGGCTCTTTTCAGGCTTCGGCGCTCCCGCGCTTGTCCTTCTTGCCGGCCTTCTTGCCGCCCTTCTTCGAGGGCTTACCCGCCTTCTTCGCGGTCGCATGAGCGCCGTTGCCGTCGCCGTTGCCGTGGCTGCCGTTGGTCGAGCCGTTCGTGCCGTTGCGGGTCTCGGCCGCGACCTTGCGGACGACCTCGGTGCCCTTCACCTTGCCGCGCGACCCGAGGAGGTCGGCGGCCATGACGGCCGCGCGGTTGACCTTCTCCCACGAGAACTCGGGACGGCCGAAGTGACCGTACGCGGAGGTCGCGTGGTACTGCGGCGCAAGCAAGCCGAGCTCGTCGATGAGCGCCTTGGGGCGCATGTCGAAGTGCTCCTCGACGTACTTCTGGAGCTTCTCGTCCGAGACCTTGCCGGTGCCGAACGTGTTGACGTAGATGCCGACCGGACGCGCGACACCGATCGCGTACGCGACCTGCACCTCGCAGCGCTTGGCGATCCCGGCCGCGACGATGTTCTTCGCGATGAAGCGCGCGTAGTAGCAGGCCGAGCGATCGACCTTCGACGGGTCCTTGCCGCTGAAGGCGCCGCCGCCGTGGCGGCCCATGCCGCCGTACGTGTCGACGATGATCTTGCGGCCCGTGAGGCCGCAGTCGCCCTGCGGTCCGCCGACGACGAAGCGGCCGGTCGGGTTGACGTGGAACTTCGTGTTCTTGTCGATGAGCTTCTTGGGCATCACCTTCTCGATCACGAGCTCCATGACGGCCTCGCGGAGCGCCTTGTACTTCACGCTCTCGTCGTGCTGCGTCGACACGACGATCGCGTCGCAACGCACCGGCACGTCGTTCTCGTACTCGAGCGTGACCTGCGTCTTGCCGTCGGGGCGGAGGAAGTTGACCTTCCCGTTCTTGCGGATGCTGGCCAGCTGACGCGCGAGCTGGTGCGCGTAGTCGATCGGCGCGGGCATCAGGTTGGGGGTCTCGTCGGTCGCGTAACCGAACATGAGGCCCTGGTCGCCGGCGCCCTGCTCCTTGTGCAGGCCTTCGCCCTCGGTGACACCCTGCGAGATGTCCGGGCTCTGCTTCTCGACGGCGGACAGGACGGCGCACGTGTTGCCGTCGAAGCCGATCGCGGAGTCGTTGTAGCCAATCTCGAGGACGGCGCGGCGCACGATGGCGGCGACCTCGATGGTCGCGGTCGTCGTGATCTCGCCGGCGATGACCATCATGCCGGTCTTCGCGAGGGACTCGCACGCCACGCGCGCCTTCGGGTCCTGCGCCAAGATGGCGTCGAGGATCGCGTCGGAGACCGCGTCACAAAGCTTGTCCGGGTGACCCTCGGTGACCGATTCCGACGTGAACTGGTAACGTGCCATTCGCGACTCCTGAGGAAGATTTCGAGGCTCCCTACTAGCGCGTCATGGGCGCGGTGCAAAGCCCTATCAAGCCAGGATTAGGCCTGCATTTCGGCGCAAACGACCCTCGAGCTTGCTCTCGGCGGCAGCCTCCGCTTCCGGCGCGGAGTCAGACCTTCGGCTTGTCGTCGTCCCACGGCTCGGCACGCGGCGCGGGGCCGTGCTCGGCGCTCGGCGGCGGTACCGTCGAGAGCCGAGGTGCCACCACGCTCGGACGCACGGCGAGCTCGACCTCTGCGCCGGGCAGCGCGGCGATCGCGAGCGTCGCTGCGGGCTCGAAGACGAGCGGCGCCGTCGGACCGCCGACCTGATCGTAGAAGCGCGCCGTGACGCGCCCCATGCGCTCGGGGCCGAGCTCCTCCCACACGTTGCGCCACGTCCGGCCTTCTCGAATGGCGTTCGTGAAATCCTCCGCGGTGGGGAAGGAGACCGTGTGGTGCAGGACCGTGTGGCGCACGAGCGCGAGCCCGCCCTCCTCGAAGGTCCGCAGAAGCGACTCGCGGCTCGCCTCGATGCGCGGCGGCTTCGTCGCGGCATCGGGCTCGAGGTCGCGCAGCGAGCGCGCGAGGATCTCGAACGGGTCGTTCTCGTCGGGCGGACCGAAGGTGAGAATGCCCACCTTGCCGTTCGGCGCCAGCGACGCTGCCCAGCGCTGCAGCACGGCCGTGCGATCGGTGAGCGTCCAGAGACCGAACGCGCAGACGATCGCGTTCCAGCCGCCCTCGCCAACGTCGTCGGCCTCGGCGCACTCGCACGTGACTGCGGGGAAGCCCGCCTTCTTCACTTGCTCTTCGCAGACGCCGACCATCTCCGCGCTCGGATCGGTCGCGCGGACCCGGCCGCGGTCGCCGACGGCACGCGCCACGGCGAGCACCTCGGCGCCCGGGCCGCAGCGCGCGACCATGACCCGCTGGCCTTGCGCGAGCGCGAGCTCACGGACGAGATCCGTGTGATACGGCACGAACCGCGGCACCCATTCCTCGATGTAGCGCCTCGCAGCGCGGTCGAACGGCGTGGCCATCAGCAGAGAGCATAACGCTTAACGGGCCCTGGGGAGAGCCACGACCACGTCAGAGCTTCACGGGCAGGAATTCGGCAGCGAGCAGTTGTTCGTCTGCTTCAAACAAGTGCCAGCCTTGCAGCAGAGGCCGACCGTCGTGCCGTCGCAGCGCGCGAGGCACGTGCCGCCGTCGCAGGAGATCCCCGGCCCGCACGAGGAGTTCCTGCAGACCGCCACGCCGTCGAGCGCGCTCGTGAGGAGCCCTTTGTTGCACGAGCCCGAGCCCGTGCAGCGTACGATCGCGCTACTGCCGGCGACGGCCGTGATCGGCTCGTTTTTGCAGGTGTTCTGGTCCTGACACGTGATGTCGCACGACGTCGATGCGTGGCAGGAGACACCCTGGTTGCAGGCGTTGTCACCGTTCCCGGTGCCGTCTCCGCAGACGACCTGGCACGTGTCCGAGCGGCAGTCGACCGTCGCGTTCGCGCATGCGTTCTGGCCCGTGCACGCGATCGCGCAGCTGCCGGCGTCGCACACGACACCCTTGTTGCACGAGTTCTCGCCCTTGCATCGGACGGTGCACGCCGAGCCGGAGCAAGTGACGGTGTCGTTCGCGCAAGTCCCGGCGCCGACGCACCGGACGTCGCAGGCCGTGGCGCCACGGCAGTCGACGCCCTTGTCGCACGAGTTGTCCGCGTTGCAGAAGACCGCGCACGGGATGCCCGGCGGGCACACGACCGGCGCGTTCAGACACTCCGTGGCGCCGCACTTGAACGTGCACCAGCCGCCGTCGCAGACGCCTCCGTCACACCCCGCCTCGCAATTGGCGGGACTCGCATCGAACGAGGCATCGAGGGGCACGATGTCGACGATCGTGCCGCTGGAGTCTTCGGGCAGGGCATCCTGCGTGGGCCCGCCATCGGGAAGAGAGGCGCCTGCCTCCGAGCCGCCGTCGGCCGTTCCGCCGTCGCGGTCCGGGTCGAGGGCGCCGACGACCGTGATTCCACAGCCGCAGCCGAGCGCTACGAGAACGGCAAGCCGGACGCCAGGAAGTTTCACGATCCCAGGATAGCGCCGTCAACCTCAGGCGGCCGAAGATCCTTCGAGACCAGGCTGACAGTGCGTGTTCCGTCGACTAGTGTGCGTCCGTCATGACCGATCCCGCGCTGCGCAAGACCTCGCTCCACGACCGCCACGTGAAGGCCGGAGCGCGCATGGTGCCCTTCACGGGCTTCGAGATGCCCGTCCAGTACACCGGCATCGTCGACGAGCACCAAGCGGTCCGCACCGCATGCGGGATCTTCGACGTCTCGCACATGGGAGAGCTCGAGATGCGCGGCGAGCATGCGGCCGCGGTCGTCGACTACCTCATCACGAACGACGCCTCGAAGCTCGTCGACGGCCAGGCGCTCTACACGGCGTGCTGCAACGAGCGAGGAACGATCCTCGACGACTTGATTGTTTATCGCGCTGCTCGGGATCGCTGGCTCATCGTCTGCAACGCCTCGAATCACGACAAGATCGCGGCTGTCTTCGAGAAGGCCGCCATCGATCACTGCGAGTTCGACGACCGCACCGACGCGACGGCGCTCATCGCGCTCCAGGGCCCCAAGGCGTTCGACGTGCTCGCCCTCGCCGGCGGCGACGCGGCGAAGCTCCACGAGCTGAAGTCGTTCCACTTCCGCGATGCGGTCGTCGCCAACGTGCGCTGCACCGTGGCGCGCACCGGCTACACCGGCGAGGACGGCGTCGAGATCTTCTGCGCCTGGGGTGACGCGCCCGCACTCTGGGATCAGCTCGTCGAGCTCGGCCGCCCGCTCGGCCTGAAGCCCGCGGGGCTCGGAGCACGCGACACGCTGCGGCTCGAGTCGCGGCTCTCGCTCTACGGCAACGACATCGACGAGACGACGAACCCGCTCGAGGCCGGCCTCGGCTGGGTGGTGAAGCTCGACAAGCCGATGTTCGTGGGCAAGGAGGCGCTCGAGAAGATCAAGGCGGCTCCCCTCCTGCGCAAGCTCGTCGGATTCGAGGTGGTCGGACGCGGCGTCGCGCGTCACGGCTACCCGCTCCGCGACGTCGATGGGAAGGAGGTCGGCATCTGCACCAGCGGCAGCCCCGGCCCCACCGTTGGCAAGAGCATCGGCCTCGGTTATCTGCCGGCGGCGATGACCGCGATCGGCACCAGGTTCCTGGTCGATTGTCGCGGCAAGAACGTCGAAGCGGTGGTCGTCAAGACGCCGTTCTACAAGCGCAGCCAGTAAAGAGAGAATCGGACTGTCATGAACATCCCCGCGGGCCTGAAGTACACCAAGGATCACGAGTGGACGAAGGTCGACGGCAACCGCGTCACCGTCGGCATCACGTCATTTGCCGTCGAGCAGCTCGGCGACATCACGCTCGTGAACCTGGACGTGAAGGTCGGTGACGAGATCGAGACCGGTAAGGCGTTCGGCACGATCGAGAGCGTCAAGACGCTGAGCGATCTGTTCGCTCCCGTCAGCGGCAAGGTCGTCGAGATCAACAAGGACCTCGACGCCAAGCCCGAGCTCGTCAACGAGGACTGCTACGGCAAGGCCTGGATGGTCGTCATCGAGGCGGGCGACACCAGCGCACTGAATGCGCTGCTCGACGAGAAGGCGTACGCCGAGCACGTCAAGGAGTCGGCGCACTGAGCGACTTTCACGAGCTCGCCGCGTAGTCGCGTCGGATCGCCTCCGCCAGGCTCGTGCGCGGGACCACCGACGGCGTCGACGGATCGAACGTCATGTCCTCGGTGTCCATCGTAACGCCGGCACGGATCATCCGGGCGAGCTGCGCGTTCATCGGCCGCATGAGCCACCC
>JAYSXP010000140.1:0-16888 GCA_043717125.1 Polyangiaceae bacterium
AGCGCAGCTTGATCGTCGTCGCTGCGGGCTGCCGGCGAGGTCGACGCTCGTGACGAACGCCATCATCAGCGTCAGCGCGAAGCGCCGCTGGAATTGGACCCGTTCGGACTCGCTGCCGATCGGATCGCGCAGCGAAAACGCCCGCGATTTGGATGACGATGACCCCATGTCCCTCAGTCTACAGATCGCACCCGGCCCGCGGTCCGGTTCAGCGGGCGACCCACACGCGCGAGGCGTAGGGGTCGAAGACGAGGACGCCGAGGTCCGAGAAGAACGACGTACCAATCTGCGCGGCGGGCACCGACCACGTACCGATCCCACCGCACTTGATCGCCGCTGCGGGCGTGCGCTTCACGAAGACCGTCGCGGTCGCCCACGAGCGCGCGACGGCGCCATCGGTGTCGACGACGTCGAAGCCCTGCCCAGCGGCGAAGTGATAGGCCTCGGCCGGCTCGGACACGCCCGCGCACGTCGAGAGGCTCAGGTCCGCCGCGGGGTCGCGCAAGAGCGCGCCGGGTGATGCGCTGTTCACGGCGTCGAGGAGCGCGACGTTGACGTTGATCGAGTGGGGCACGACCTTGTCGTCGAAGCCGGTGTCGAGCTGCGCGAGAGCGGCGGTGCCGGCGATCTTCACGGGCACGACCGGGACGTTGGCGACCTGCAGGCCAGAAGGCGCGGCGGCCTCGATGTCCTGCTGCGCCTTCAACAGCGACAGATCGCTCGCGAAGAACCCGGCCGTCGAGAGCGGCGCGAGGCCCGCGGCCGCCAGCGAAGCGTCGGCGCAAGCCGCGCCCTTCGACGCGACATGCAGCATGCGGCTATTCGTGTAATCGAGCGTGTAGATGCCGTGCGCGAGAAAATCGGTACCGAGGATCGTAGCGCTGCTCGTGCGCAGCGTGACCTGCCCCCACGGCCCGAAGAAATCGAGGTCGGCAAAGGTGCAGAGCTGCCCCTTCTGCTGCGGGTTGCATTGCGTCGCCGTCGGGCCGGGCGCGGTGAACGTGGCGAGCTCGATCGTCGAGCCGGTCGTCGCGTAGTCGACGAGGAACGTGCCAACGTAAGGCGAAGGCGCCGCACCGACCGCGAGACTCGCATGCGGCCCCGTGGTGATGACGATCGGGAGCCACGTGCCGAGGCAGGCCGGCAGCACGCCCGTGGCCGTCGTTGCGTCCGGCGCGGACACGCCGCCCTCGCCGCGATCGACCGGCGACGCAGGCCCGTCGGTGACGCCGGCATCGTTCGGTCCCACCGCCGGCGAATCCGACGCCGAGCTGCTCGAGCACGCGCTTCCCGCGAACGCGGCGAGCGACAGCACGACGAACGCGAGCCGCGCGGTGGACCTCATGGCCGCGGGGTAACGCGGGAGCGACGTGCCGGCAAGCGCTCCGCCGACCGCGCGAGGCGGCGCAAAACCTGGTAACAAGACGCTATGTCAGCACGCCCCGATGGTCGCGCGTTCGATGCGCTCCGTCCTGTCGAGATGCAGGTCGGCTTCCACCGCATGGCCGAAGGCTCGGTGCTCTATCGCGCCGGCTCGACGGTCGTCCTCGCCACCGCGTCCGTCGACGACAAGGTCCCGCCGTGGATGGAGGGCAAGGGCAAGGGCTGGGTCACCGCCGAGTACCAGATGCACCCGCGCTCGAACCCGAAGGCTCGCGAGAACCGCGACGGCCGCGGCAAGGCGCCGAGCGGACGCACGCAGGAGATCCAGCGCCTCATCGGTCGCGCGCTCCGCTCCGCCGTCGACATGAAAAAGCTCGGCGAGCGTCAGATCACGATCGACTGCGACGTGCTCGAGGCCGACGGCGGCACGCGCACCGCATCGATCACCGCGGGCTTCGTCGCGCTGTGCATCGCGCTCCAGAAGATCACCGCCGCAGGAAAGCTCAAGGAGCGCTGCGTCCGCGAGCCCGTCGCCGCCACGAGCGTCGGCTACCTCGACGACAACCTCGCGCTCGACCTCGTCTACCTCGAAGACTCGCGCGCCGAGGTCGACCTCAACCTCGTCGCGACGCGCTCCGGCGCCGTCATCGAGGTGCAAGGCACGGCGGAGGGCGCTCCCATTCCGCGCAAGGACATCATCCGCATGATGGACCTCGCGCTCATCGGCATCGAGCAGCTCACGCACATCCAGGACAAGGTCCTCGCAGGCGCCGGTGTCGATCTCGCCGCGCTGCTCATGCCCGCCGGAAACGCGGGCTGATGCATTCGCTCGTCGTCGCGACCCAGAACCGCGGCAAGCTCGACGAGCTCCGGGCCTTGCTCGGCCCCCTCGGCGTGCAGGTCCTCTCCATCCAGGATGTGACCAAGCGCGAGATCGTGGTCGTCGAGGACGGCGACACGTTCGAGGCGAACGCCAAGAAGAAGGCGCAGACCGTCTCCGGCGTGACGCTGATGCTCACCATCGCCGACGACTCCGGTCTCGAGGTCGACGCGCTTGGCGGTGCGCCCGGCGTTCGCTCTGCGCGCTTCGCGGGCGAGCGCGCCACGGATGCCGAGAACAATGCCGCGCTCCTCGCAGCGCTCGACTCGCTCGACGCCGATCCGGGCGGCCCACGCACCGGCGCCTCGTACAAGGCGCGGTTTCGCTGCGTGCTCGCGCTCGTCGATCCGTTCCTGAAGGACGGCGAGCCCATCGTCGTCGAGGGGACGTGCGAGGGAAAGATCACGCGCACGCCGCGCGGCTCCGGCGGATTCGGCTACGACCCGCTCTTTCTCGTCGAGGGCACCGACAAGACGATGGCCGAGCTCGACGAGGGTGAGAAGAACCGCATCTCGCACCGCGGTCGTGCGTTTGACAAGCTCCGCCTCGTCCTGGAGAAGGTGCTCGCCGAGCGCGACGCGATCACGCGAAAGGTGTGCGGCTGAACCGCACGCAGCACCGTTCCGTCGCGGTCCTGTCGTCGCCCTCACCGCATGCGGCACGCCCCAAGCGACGACGTGGGACAACCGCTACACGCCCTCGCACCGCGTGACCCAAAAGCCCGTCGCGCTCCTCGTGGGTCCGCAGTGCATGACTCGTGCGACTCGATAACCCACGCCTTCGACGACAACGACTTCGGCCCGCTCGTGGGCGAGCCGACCGCGACGGGCTTCACCACGTCGCGCTCGAAGCTTCGGTCAACGACGCGACGGGAGCCGAGCTCGGGTTCGTCGAGATCGCGGTCATCAAGGAGAACAGCGGGAGGAGCGGCGCGGAATCGCGACAGGTACGACGCTGCGCTCGCCGACGGCGCGCTGCGTGGCTTTGGTGCGTTCAAGTTCCCGACGAAGTGAGTCTTTTGACCGACGAGAGGAGAGCGTGTGACGCGGGCGCAGAGGGCGGAGAGGAGAGGGTCGGTCTACGCGTTCGAGCAAACTCGAAGGCACGCTCGGGGGGCACGGGACGCGCCCAGAGGTAGCCCTGACCGGCACCACACTTCATCGTGCGGAGAAGCTGCGCCTCCGCCGCCGTCTCGACTCCTTCGGCGATCGACTCCATCCCGAGCGCCGCGGCGAGCGTGAGCACCGTCTGCACGATCGCGGCGCTCATCGGGTCGTCGACCATTTTCGAGATGAACGAGCGGTCGACCTTCAGGGCATGCACGGGCATGCGGGTCAGGTAGCTCAGCGACGAGTAGCCGGTGCCGAAGTCGTCGAGATGGAGGCGGATCCCGAGATCTGCGAGCTGGGTGCACGTCGCGATGGCGCGCGGGTCCATCGTCGCGCTCTCGGTGATCTCGATGCAGATCGCGGAGGCGGGTACGCCCGCCGCCGCGACGGTCTTGCGCACCTCGTCGACGAAGCCAGACTGGGAGAACTGGCGGCCTGCCACATTGATGGCGATCGAGGTCGAGAGGCCGCGGTCGGCCCAGCTGCGCACCTGACGGCACGCCTCCTCGAGCACCCATCGCCCGAGCTCCACGATGAACCCGCTCTCCTCGGCAAGCGGAATGAAGCCGTCGGGCATCACGAGGCCCCGCTTTGGATGACGCCATCGAATCAGTGCCTCGAAGTGGAGCACCCCTCCCGACGTCAGTGACACCACCGGTTGGTAGAGCAGCGTGAACTCCTTGCGCTCGATGGCGTGGCGCAGGTCCGACTCGAGCAACCAGCGATCCATCGCAGCCACGTGGAGCGCGTCGGTGAAGAGCTCGACGCGTCCACGACCAGTAGCCTTCGCGCGGTAGAGAGCGGTATCCGCATCGCGGATGACGTCTTCCACGCGCTCGTAGCTGGGATGACCCGTCGCGACGCCGATGCTCAGCGCAGCGTGAAGGGCGTGTCCAGCCGCGTCGATCGGCTCGGCGACCGATGCGAGGAGTCGGTCGGCGACGCGAAGTGCGTCCATGTCCTCCGTCATCCCCTCGAGGAGCACGACGAATTCGTCACCGCCGAGCCGCGCGACGTGCGCCCCTGCGGGCGCGACCGTGTCCGTGCTTCGAATGCAGGTCGAGAAGCGCTTGGCGAGCGCGACGAGGAGCGCGTCGCCTACGACATGCCCGAGGCTGTCGTTGATGACCTTGAAGCGATCGAGATCGATGAAGAGCACCGCGTAGCGGAAACTCGGGTCGCGGCGCTGCCGAGCGAGGCATTGTGTGATCCGCTCCGTGACCATGACGCGGTTCGGGAGGCCGGTGAGCGCGTCATGCAACGCATCATGCCGAAGTTGCGTCTCCGCGACCTTGCGGTTGGTGATGTCCGTCTGCGATCCCGCCGCTCGCGCCGGCACGCCGTCGGGCCGGCGGCTCGCGGCACCGCGACAGTGCATCCAGCGATACTGACCGTCGGTATGGAGAATGCGATACTCGAGTGAGAGACTTTCGCTCTCGCCGAGGCGAAGGGCTTCGAGTGCTGCGCGAAAGCGCGCGGCGTCGTCGGTGTGGACGCGCGCCAGCCAGTGCTCTGGCCCAGCGAGGAAGGGCTCGTCCGAGGGGAGACCGAGCAGCGCGCTCCAGCGCGGTGCGTAGAAAATCTCGTTCGTGGAGAGGTTCCAGTCCCAGAGCCCGTCGTTCGCGCCTGCGGCCGCGAGTGCGTAGCGTGCCTCGCTCTCGGCGAGATGATGGGTCTGCTCCTCCACCATGCTTCGGAGCTGCTCGAGCTTGAGGTGCGCACGGCGCGCGAGGTGCCACTTTTCCGTGAGCGCGGACGCGAGCTGGCCGACCTCCGCGGAGTCGAACGGCTTGCGGAGGAGCAGCAGGCGGTCGTTGATCCCGAGCTGATCGAGGATGTCTTCCCACGAGTAGTCCGAGTACGCCGTGCAGATGACGCACTGGAGCTCGGGATCGAGCTCCCACATCCGCTTGATGGTCGCGACGCCGTCCCAGCCGGGCGGCATACGCATGTCCACGAACGCGACCGAGAACGGCCGGCCCTCCGCGGTGGCGCGCTCGACCATGCGCGCGCCTTGCTCGCCCTGATCCGCGAAGCTCACGTCGAAGCGCACGGACGCCGCCCTGACCGAGGGAGCGTCGAAGAGGTCGGCTTCGAGGTCGGCGAGGGCGCTCGAAGGTGTCGAGCGGACGAGGATCTTCGCGAAGTCTTCGTGGATCGCGCGGTTGTCGTCGATCACGAGAATGCGACGCGACGGCGCCAAAAAAGGTGTCGTCATGGGGTCGATTCCGGTTGGCCTGTCGAACGGCGTCTTGGTTCGGTCATCGTTCTCGTCCCTGCTCGGACGCTCGGCAGGACCAGCGTGAAGGTCGCACCGGTGCCGATCCCCGCACTCCTGGCGTCGAGCGAGCCACCGAGTTCGCTTGCCGCGCAAGCGCTCGAGTGCAGTCCAAACCCGTGCCCGTCGTCCTTCGTGGTGAACCCGTGGCTGAAGATCCGGGAAAGCGTGTCCTCGGCAATGCCGACTCCGTTGTCCTCGATCTCGATCATGATGCGATCCTCTGACGTCGGCCGTGCTCGCAGGGTGATCAGGCCCGGTCCTGGTCGGCCCGCGGTCGCGTCGCGGGCGTTCGCGAGGAGATTCGTGACGATCTGGAAGACCTTGTGGCGGTCGGTGCTGATGACGATCGCCTCGCAGTCGTAGACGAACGTGAGCTTCCGAGAGGGCGCGACCGACCCCATGAGGACGCTCACGGCGTCGTCGAAGAGCTCGCAAACGTTGACTCGTTCGATGATCTTCGCCCCGCGAACGTCCCCGCGGGCAGCCGCGAGCTGCTGGCTGACGATGCTCTTGATGTGCTCGATGTGCTTCGCGAGCGACTCGGTCTCGCGGAGCATCACGTCGCACTCGTCACCGAGCGCCTTGTCCACCGCCGTCAGGTAGGAAAGCAACCTTCGCCCGCGCGGGTCTTCGTCGAGAAACTTTCCGGGGGAGGGTTGGCCGTTGAGGAGCGCGAGGCTCTTGGAGAGGCCGCTGCGAGCCGAGCTCTTGACCATCTGGGCGACCACGTCAGCCGACACGTTCACGCTGTTGAGCACGTTGCCGACGTTGTGGAGCACGCTCGTGGCGACGTCGGCCATCCCCGCCTTACGCGAGGCCAAGACGAGCTGGCCCTGGGCTTGTCGTAGCTCGGCGAAGCGCTTGCGCATCTCTGTCGACGAGAGGTCGAGGGCCCGTTCGAGCGTATAGCGATCCTGGTCCCCTGCCGTGTAGACGAGGTCGATACGCTCGAGGAGCAGAGTCCACTGCTCGGCCGTGGGCAGACCGCCGCTGCCGATGCCCAGCTTGCGAAGCTGGCGCTCCAGGACGCGGTGCATGAATCAGGTCTCCCAGAGTCGCGTGAGCGTCATCGTCTGGTTGTGGAGAACGCCACACTGGCCGGGCGCAAATGGCGAGATCTCTCCGTACGAGTAGAACCCGACGAGCTTGCCTCCTTCGGGAACCGCCTCGAAGGCGGCCTCGACCTCCTCCTCGACGCGCTCTCCGAGCACGAGGCGGCGACCGACGCAGCTGATGGCGATCGACAGCGTGTCGCCGGTCGACTTCTGATGGGCAGCGGCAGCGTGACTGGCCTGGGACGCGCCGTCGACAAGGCGGTCGAAGTTCGCGCGCATCAGCTGCACGATGGACTCCTGCGGAATGTCTCCGGCGAACGTCATCGTCTGGTTCTCCTCGTCGACGGAGAGGATCGTGCGGACGACGGTGTCGGTCGCGTCCGAGGTGGAGCGCAAGGCCAGCGGGAAGAGAAGCGCGGTGGCTGGGAGTCCAGCCGCGCGCTCGCCGAGGTAGGTCTTGTAGAGCGCGAGGGCGGGCTCGCCATCCAGCTCGTGCAGGATGTTGCCGACCGAGCGGGTGACGACGCGCTCGGGGCCGAACGCGTCCCACCCGCCGCGCGAGCCGTGGCTCACGCCCACGCTGTCGCCGTAGAGGCCGACGCCGACCACCCATCCGGGCATGGGCTTGCTCCCGACCAGCACCCATGTCTGCTTGAAGCGGCTGCCATCTCCCGCGAGCCCGCCGGTCACGACGACGCTCGGCGCGATCGTTCGATGGATCCCCTGGAGGAGCTCGGTCCCGTTCACGGACAGCCCGTCGGAGAGGACGAAGATGGCGCGGAGGTCGGGCGCGGCGAGCGCATGTGCGAGGGCCTCGCCGGGTCCTACGGACGAGGCACCACGGGTCACGGCGGCCTCGGCGATACGCAGGTTTGCCCTCTCGAACTTCACGACCGCCACCGACAGGCTCGCGTCGGCGATGCGAGGCCCGTGGATCTCTCCCGAGGACGAGCAGCCGACGATCTTCGACTGGGGATAGGCCTTCGCCAGCTCGGCGAGCGCGCTCGCATCCTCGAGGAAATCCGCGCCGCCGAAGGCAAGGACGAGCGTCTGCGGGGAGTCGAGCGGCGGAAACGTCGGCACGGACCAGCCGGTACCCGCGTAGAACGAAAACGTTTCCAGTTTCATCCCCGACTGAAACGGGCACGCTCACTGTATTTTCAGGGCGTCCGCACGTTTGCTGAGCGAGGACCGCGGGCCGCCGTCATTTCCGCCACATGGGGACGGACAGCGAAGTGAGCGTTACTTGCCGAAGATGTCGAAGTGGACGCCCACGCCGAGGCTGAGCATCACGTAGGGGCGCGCGTCGTCGAGCGTCTGGCCGTTCTTGAAAGGCGGGCTGGTGCTGCCGTCACCTTGATTGGGCGCGAACGTGACCGTGCCCTCGGTGTCGTTCAGCGTGCCGCCCGAGATGCTGAGCACCGGGTCGATCGTGAAGAGCGTGGTCACGCGGATCTCCGCGCCTAGACCGAGGCGGAAGATCTCGAGGCCGCTCATCGTGTACGTCTCGCTGCCGTTTTTCACGGTGACGACGCGCTTGCCGATCGAGATGTCGCTCGCGAAGGCGACCGAGTCGACGTCGCCGCTGAGGAAGCGGAAGCCCACGCCGTAGAAGTCCGTCGAGGCCGAAGCGCCGGTCTGGCCGTCGAAGCGGTGACCCGCGAGCAGAAAGCCGTGCTCGTAGAAGACGAAGGCCGCGTAACGGTGCGCGAAGCGCACGCCGATGTCGATCTCGGGCGCCACGCCGTTGCCGACGAGCATGCCGGTCGTCTCCGACGTGCCGTTCGCGTTCCGGTAGAAGCTGAAGCCGAAGCCCATGTAGCTGAGACGAGGGCCGACCCAGAGCGAGAACTTGGGCGCGTGCGTCGGCCGCTCGGGCTCCTCGTTGTCGACCGGCGGCGGCGCCTGACGCGGCTGTTGCGGCTGCTGCGGGTAGTACTGCGGCTGCTGCTGCGGGTAATAACCCGGAGGAGGCTGCTGCTGCGGGTAGTACCCCGGAGGAGGCTGCTGCGGGTAGCCGGGAGGAGGCTGCTGACCCTGACCGGGCGGCGGCTGATACTGCTGCGGCGGCGGCTGATACTGCTGCGGCGGCGGCTGGTACTGCTGCGGCGGCGGGTTCGGCGGACCGGGCGGCGGCAGCTGCGGAGGCGGGGCCTGCGCGAAGGCGGCCGACGCGACCAGGGCAGTGGTGAGGGCAGAAGCAGAGGCCAGGGCGATGAGAGTACGGCGCATGGGAAGGGACTCCTCGAGGAGCAGAGCGTCGATGATACCTCAACCTGCCCCATTTGACGGGTCGTCGCCTCGGTGCGAGAAGGGCCCCGCGTGCTGGGCTCCATGAAGGGAATGAAGTCGTTCGGGAAGTACGGCTCGCTCGGGTTCGAGCTGCTGGGCTCGATCGCCATCGGCTACTACCTCGGCCGGTTCATCGATCGGAAGTACGACCTGCACTGGGTGGCCTTCGCGGGCTTCCTCCTCGGCTGCTACGCGGGATTTCGCGCGCTCTTCAAGGCTTCGAAGCGCATGCAACGCGACATCGAGAACGAGGAGCGGCTCGAGCGCGGCGAGGATCCGTGGGCGCCGAAGCCCAAGGAAGACGATGACGAGCTCCGCACCCACGACAAAGGACCCGATGCCGACGACCCCAAGCGCTGAAGCCACTCCGGATGCCGCGAAGGTCGCTGCGATCGGCGCGGGGTTGCTCGGGCTCGCCTTGAGCGTCGCTGCGTTCGCGGTTTTCGGCTTGCGCTCGGGGCTCTCGGTCGCGGTCGGCGCGACGATCGCGGTCGCGAATCTCGTGACGATGAGCGCGATCATCCGCGCGCTACTCCGGCCGGCCGAGGCCGAGGCCGAGGCGATCGCGGCCGCCGAGGCGGAGAAGGCGGAAGCGAAGGCGAAGGGCGAGGCGCGCGAGGGTGAAGAAGAGGAAGGCGAGGGCGATCCTCCGATCGACCACGTTCGAGAGGGCAAGCGCGGCGGTGCGGCCTGGGGGCTCTTCGCGATGCTGAAGATCGTCGTCCTCTTCGGGGGGATCTATGTCCTTTTGACGAAAGGCCTGGTCGACCCTATCGCTCTGGTCGTCGGATACGGCGTGCTCCCCCTCGGGATCGCGGCGAGCAGCATGGTGAGCAGCCTGTCACCGCGTGTCCGGAAACCTGCACGCCGGCGCCCGAGTCGCACGCGATAGCGAAAAACATGCGCGTTTGCCGCTTCTTCGTGAGCCCGAGCGGCCAATTCGCTTCGCAAGAGATGGACGACTTCCTCCCGCCGATCGTGGTATTGAGCGTCCCGCGACCATGCCCGAGCACACGTCGTTCCTCAGCTACCTGATTGCCATGTTCCCCGCCCTCGGGGAGAACATGCACCACTTCGGCAATTCGCTCTTCGGCAAGCCGGTGAACGCGCATGGCGCGGAGCCGATGGTCGCGAGCCTGCTCGTCGTCGTGCTCCTCGTGGTGCTCGCCTTCCGCGCGAAGGCGCAGGTCGCGGACTACGCGAAGTCGGTCATCCCCGACGAGAAGCTCTCGCTGCGCACGTTCTTCGAGATCTTCATCGGGTATTTCTACTCGATGATGAAGGACATGATGGGCCCGACCCGGGCCAAGAAGTTCTTCCCGGTGGTCGGAACGGCCGCCTGCTTCATCCTCTTCTCGAATTTCCTCGGCATGATCCCGGGCTTTCTCCCGCCGACGTCGAGCTGGAACGTCACGATCGGCTGCGCCCTCGTCAGCCTCGGCGCCTTCACCTATTACGGGTTGAAGGAGAACGGGATGGGCTTCATCTCCCACCTTGCCGGCCCCTGGATGGGCTGGCCGATGCTCCCCATCAACATCCTGATCTTCGCGATCGAGTTCCTTTCGACGTTCATCATCCGGCCCGTGACGCTGAGCATCCGACTGATGCTCAACATCGCGGTCGACCATCTTCTCCTGTCGATCCTCCTCGCGATCTTCGCGCTCTTCCTGCCGATTCCGATCATGGTCCTCGGCACCTTGGTCGCCCTGGTCCAGGTCCTCGTGTTCTGCCTGCTCACGTCGATTTACATCGCGCTCGCCACCGAGGGTCATGAGGACCACGGGGGCAGTCAGGGCCACGATCACGGCGATCACGCCGATGAGTCCAAGGCCCACGCCTGAAGGCGTCTAAAGCTCTATACCCGCGCCCCAAAACCAACTAAGACGCGCTGCAGACCGCAGCCACTGCCGCTTCCGGCGCGCGCGTCACGAATCAAGAAAGCTAGAAGGAGTCAGTTACGATGAGCACCCGCAAGTTCGGCCCCGCAGCCCTCGCCTTCGTCGCCGCGTTTCTCGTTCCCCTCGCGGCCTTTGCGCAGGAGGCCGGTAAGGCGGGCGCGAACCTCAACGACGTGCGCATGTATGCAGGCGCGGGCGCAGGCTTCGCGATCGGCCTCGGAGTTCTCGGTGGCGCGATGGGCCAGGGCAAGGCGGCCGCCGCTGCGCTCGAGGGCATCTCGCGTAACCCGGGCGCCGCTGCCCGCATCCAGACCCCGATGATCCTCGGCCTCGCGCTGATCGAGTCGCTCGTTCTGCTGAGCTTCGTCATCGCGTTCTTCCTCCAGGGCTTCGCGGCCGCGGGTAAGTGATCTCGCCTTCGAGCTGAATAGCTCGAAGCCTCACGCCACCCGCGCAAACGCCCACGCCGCTTCACGCGGCGCGGGCGTTTTGCTTTTCGAACGTGCGAGCGATCTCGTCACGCGACCCTCGGCTGCGGGGTTGGTTCTGCCGACGCTAGCGCCGGGTCTGACCGTGGTCGTAGCCGTGGTGGACGAGGTCCCTCACGTCGTCCCACTTCCGCTTCGCGCCGCCCTCGGCCTCCTCCCAGTCGGTCCTCAGCGTGTCCTCGAGCCGTTCGTTCCAGGCTCCGTGCTGCGCGCCGTACTGGTGGCGCGCGCCGACGCCGTACATCAGCGGCTGCTCGGCGTCGTCCCACGAGTGATCGGTGCCCGATGCGGTGCCGGTCGCGTTCCAGGGCGGGATAGCCTCGCCGCCTCCGGCCTGCTTCAAGGTGTCGCCGACGTTCTGGTGGAGCTCCTTGCCGCCGACGTGGAGATCCTTCTTCGTCTGCTCCCAGTCACGCTTCATGGCGTCCTTGAGGTTGCCCCACTGCGTCCCGTGGTCTTCGGTCCACCACCTCGGCTGAATGCTCGCGCTACCCATGCTCGTGTCTCCTTCTGTGAGGGTTCACGGCCCACGTGCAACCTGCGGACCGCGAGAGCGCGCATGCACCTTCCGCGAACGAGAGGGCTTTCACTGCTAGGGCTTGCGCGCGGGGCGGCGATCCCGCAGCACCTAAAGCACGAGGCGCGATCCTGCCACGCCGAGGAGGATCGCACCCGTCACGGACGACGCGCCAGCCGCTCCCATCCTTCGACGTGGCGGTGCGCCTCCGCGATCTGCGCCATCGGATACACATGGTCGATCACGGACTTGATGCGGCCCGCGTCGATGAGCGCCGCGACGAGCTCGAGTCCTTCTCGTGTGTTCTTGCGGATGGCATACTTCACCTTCTTCCCCGAGGCTCAGAGCTCTCTCTTTGCGGTCTTCGCGGCGCGCTGCCGATCTCGCAGCGTATGCAGAACGAGGAGCGTTCCAGCGAACGCAAACAGGATGATCCCCGCGATCAGCTGGTGCGGCATCACGAGAGCGCCGGCGAGCGTCGACGACGAGATCACGAGGCCCGTGAACAGCCTGCGCCCGAGGCGGTCCGTCGCGAGCGGCAATCCGGGGTCCGCGGTCTTGATGACGAGGCGACCGAGCCGCAGGTCCTCCAGGATCTCCCGGGCCTGGATCGGCACGTCGTAGCCCGCGCGCGAGAGCTGCTCCACGCCGCGAATCAGCTCGTTTCCGAGCCGCTGCGGCGAGTAGCGCTTCTTCAGGATGTCGATGAAGTAGGGCTGCGCCTCGCCGAAGACATCGAGCTCCGGGTCGAGCTGCTTGCCGATGCCCTCGAGCGTCATCAGCGCCTTGCCGACGAGCAGAAAATCGGTCGGGATCTCGATCCCGTACTTCATCGCGCCCTGGACGAGGTCACGGAGCATCGCGGACAGGTCGATCTCCTTCAGCGGCCTGCCGAGGTACTTCTCGGCGAGGAGCGCGACCTCCGCACGGTACTCGCGCATGTCGACCTTCTTGGTCGGGCGACCGATCTGATAGAGCGCGTCGGCCACGGCGTACGAGTCCTTGCGCACCGCGGCGACCATCAGGTCGACGGTGCGATCGCGTAGCTCGGGGCTGAGGCGACCGACCATCCCGAGGTCGATCAGGCCGATGACGGGGACGGACCAGTCCGGGTTCCCCATGATGATGACGTTGCCGGGGTGCGGATCGGCGTGGAAGAAGCCGTCCTCGAAGATCATCTTGATGACGACGCCGACGGCGTTCTTCGCGACGACCTTGCCAGAGACGCCCGCCTGAACGGCCTTGTCGACCTTGAGGCCGTCGAAGAACTCGAGCGCGAGGACATGCTTGCTCGAGGCCTGCTTGTAGACCTTCGGGAACCGAGCGAGCTCGCCGAGCGGCGTGCCCTCGAAATTCTTCGCAAAGCGCTCGCCGTTCTCGCCCTCGATCGTGAAGTTGAGCTCCGCGGTGATCGAGCGGTCGAACTGCTGGACGAGGCCGATCGGCGAGTAGAGGCGCGTCTCCGGGATCGCACGCTCGAGGGCCGCCGCCATGATGTGGAGCAGCTCGAGATCGCGCTGGACCGTCACACCGACGTTCGGGCGCTGCACCTTCACGACGACCTGCTGATCGCCGTCCGGCGTCGCGAGCACCGCGCGATGAACCTGGCCGATCGAGGCGGCGGCGAGGGGAGTCTCGTCGAAGGAGACGAACACCTGCTCGAGTGTCTGGCCGAGGCTCGTCTCGATCACCTTCTTCACGTCCTCGAACGGGACCGGGGGGACATTCTCTTGGAGCTTCTTCAGCTCGGTGATCAGGTCGGGCGGGAGGAGATCGGGGCGTGTCGACGCGATCTGACCGAGCTTGATGAACGAGGGGCCGAGGTCCTGGATGACGAGGCGAATGCGCTCCGCCGTCGAGGTGCGGGTCTTCTCCTCTTCGCCCTTCGCGAGCTCGTCGGTCGAGATCTCGGGCGGATCGTCGGCGCCACGCGCGGAGGGCGGCGGATCACTAGCGGTGCCTTTGCGTGGCTTGCGACCAAAGCCGACGCGCGTGACGACCTCGCCGAACCCATGCCGCACGAGCACGCTGGTGATCTCACGAAGCCGTCCGAGATCGCGAACGGCAGAGACGACGGAAATCACGACGCCAGCCTACCTGGAGCGCGCCTGGATCCTCAAGGAAGGTCCGCGGGGAACCGCTCCGCCGCAAGCAGTGCAACGGCGCGCGCCGGTCCAGTGGTCTCGAGGAGCGCCGCACGCGCCGCGGCGCGGACGTCCGACGAGCGTGTCGCGTGTACGGCAAGCGCGATCCGGGCGACCGCTCGTTCGTCGACGGCGTTGAGCTGCCGTAGGCCGTTCATGGCCGCGGCCATCACTGCTTCGTCCTCCGAGCCGAGCAACCCGAGCAGCCATGGGGTGGCGCGGCTACCCCAGAAGCCCACGAGCGCCTCGGCGGCGACCGTCGTGAGCCCAGGTCCCGACCCTTGCATGTAGCGTGCGGCGACGCCACCCGCCTCCTCGTCGAGGACGCGCGGGCTCGCCTGAAGAAGGTCGGCGGCAAGCGCGGCAGCGACCGCGACCTCGCGCTTGCCCTCGAGCCGCGCAAGCCCGGCGCGGATCATGGGCAGCGCATCGATGCCGAGCTCGAGGACGAGCCGCACGAACCGACGTCGCACACCGGACACGTCACTCATCTTCAGACGCGCGGAGTAGAGCGCATACGCGGCAGGCCCACGGACGCGCAGCACGAGGTCGGTCACCTCCCGCGGAGGCTCGTCCTCGGAGAGCGCGTGCTCCGCCAGCTGAGCGAGGAAGGTCGGCTCGGCGAACATCTGCTGCAGACGCTGCGCGCGAGCAACGCGCCATCCCGGAGAGCGAGCGTCCTCGGTGGCGAGCGCGTCGAGCGTGGAGTGGACCGCAAAGAGCGCCCTCACCTGCAGGTCCTTGAAGAGGCACGGCAACGCGGCTTCGAGACGGCCCGCCAGCGACGCGAACACATCCGGCCGATCGGTCTCGGCAAAAGCCGAGAGCCACTCCGCGGAGCGGGCGACGATCTCGGCGGCGAGGACGCGGCCGTTGATGTTGACGTTCGCCACGTCGCTCGACGCGTCGTGCCGGTAGCTGCCGGTGCGCTCCAGCCAGTCCGGTTCAATCGAGTCTGTCCGGTCCGAGCTCGGCATGGGGTCCGAGCTCGGCGCGAGCGACGACGCGGGTTCGTCGAGCAAGGCGCGGAGCTCGCGGCGGAGATCCCGCATGGACGGCTGGCGCTTCGCGGGCTCCTTGGCGAGCGCCTTCATGACGATCGCCTCGAGGCGCGGATCGACCTCCGCCACCAGGAGGCGCGGAGCGAGGGGCTCGACGAACATGTGCTGATTCAAGATCGTGAGGGGAGTAGGCCCGCTGAACGGCATGTGCCCGGTCGCGAGCTCGTACAGCATGACACCGCAGGAGTAGACGTCGCTGCGCCCGTCCAGCGGCTCGCCGCGACACTGTTCGGGTGACATGTACTGAGGCGTGCCTACGACGGCCGTCGCTACGACGCCGTCCGCCTGCTGGAGGGCGATGCCGAAGTCACACACCTTCACGAGCTCGGCGGGTCGGTCGTCATCGTCCTTGTTCAGGACGAGCACGATGTTGTCGGGCTTGACGTCCCGATGGACAATGCCACGCGAGTGCGCGTGCGCGAGCCCGGCGCAGATCTGCAGCATCAGTCCGACGATCCGCGCGACCGGAAGCGCGCGGCCCGGCTCGAGGGTGTGCGCGAGGCACGTGCCGTCGAGGTGCTCCATCGCGAGATAGAGAAGGCCGTCCGGCTCCTGACCGAAGTCGAGAACACGTACGAGGTTCGGATGGTCGAGGCGGCTCGCCGCGAGGGCCTCCGAGTGGAAGCGCCGACAGAACTCGATGTCGTTCTGGAAGCGATGGTGGAGGACCTTCACGGCGACGACGATCCGGAGGTCGCGATGGGCCGCGCGATAGACGGAGCCGACGCCACCGGCGCCGATCACGTCTTGGATCTGGAGCTTGCCGCCGGCGATGGAGCGACCGACCAGCGCGTCGGGAGAGACCTCGAGAACCTCGCCCGAGAGCTCCCGCGTATGGCTCTCCGTCAGCGTGACGACCGTGGGAATGCGCGGCTTCAGCCCGCTCGAGAGAGAAGGCACCTCGGGTGGCGGCTCGCAAGACGAGGCTCGCCCGCGCGCGATCTTTTCGCCGGGATCGTACATCCGCAGGCGCAGCGGGAAACCCACCGGAGTGGCTACGCCGAGCGGATCGGCAAAGAGGACGAGCGGCTGCAGCGTGCCCGGGGTGTAGACCTCGAGGACGTGCGTCGAGGACGTGGCCGGCGCCGTGAGGAGCGGGAGATAGGCCGTTGCGCTGGCGAGCGCGCGTCCGGTGAGAAAATCCCTGGCCGCAGGATCGGCGAGATCCGCGACGAGCACGGGCCAAATGGCGGAGGAGGAGGGGGCAGCTTGCACGCGGTGTCAGAAACCTTCCGCTGCAAGAGGATCATGGTCAACGATGCATTACGCCCCGCGGAAAGCGTACTTTCAGGCTCCCGGAGCGGCGCTGCCGAAGCGGTGCGCGCGATCGACGTGGCGACCTGTCGCGCATTAGCGCCCCGCGGTCGGTCGTCGCAGTCGATTCGTCGGAGGACATGGGTGGTTCTCCTACGACTGGCCGCGTGCCGTTCACCCCGGTGCGGCGACCGCTCGAGCACCGAGCGCCTCCTAATTACTCCCCGCGGCTTTAAGGTAGAGGTGGAGGCAGCGATGGGGTTCGTCTTCATCCGCGTGTTTGCGTGGCTCGCGGCGCTTCCGTACGCGATGGTCCTGCTGCTCGTGCTGACCGGCGGAACGACCTGGTCGGCCGTCGCGTACGTCGTCGCCCTCGGCATCGTGCTTGCCGGGTTGATGACGCTCCCCTTCCCCGAGCAGCCGTTCCGGCGCCGGCGGGGCGTCACTCGCCTCGGGCTCGCGGGCCTCGTCGTGATCGCGCTCGTGCGCATTCTCACGGTGGGTCACGACAAGACGATGCACGTCA
>JAYSXP010000015.1:0-7476 GCA_043717125.1 Polyangiaceae bacterium
GTCGTGCTCACCGACGGGACGATCACGTTGCCATCAGCGGCGGTGGTCTCCGAGGACGCGACCGTCCGCTGACCGGCACTACATATAGCCGCCGACCACACCGAGCGAGGTGAAGCCGGTCGTGAAGGCTTGCAGCTGGAACGTCGAGAAGAGGTTCAGTCGGCCTTCCGCGCCGATGAAGAATTTCCGACGAAGGTCGCGATAGCCGATCGTGATGCCGGGATACGCGGTCGGCAGGACCGGGCCAGCCCCGAGGATGATGCCGGCGCCGACGAGCGGACGGATCTCGATGGGGCCGGTCGGCGGGTCGAGGCCGATCTCGAGGGCCGGGCTCCAGAGCAGAACCTCTCCACCGGACGGGACGTAGAACGTCGCGGTCGCGCCCGCGTGGAGGATGTGTTTGAAGGTCCCGCCGCCGCGGAACCCGAAGGCTGCGCCCTTGGACCCACCGAGCTGGTGGTAACCACCGTAGGCGTCGACCTGGATGACCGGTTCGTTGTCGTTGAACGTCGACCAGTCGATGTTCCCCGTCGCGTTCGCGGCCTACTGTGCGCTCGCCACCGAGGGCAGCGTCGTCGTCGCGGCGGCGAGGAGCATCGTCATGACGAACACGCGACGGAAGGCCATTCCGACGGGAATATCACGGCCACCGGCGCAGCGCGATTCCGTCGAGTCCGCGCCGAGTACGGTGCGGAGTGGAGAAAAAGCGCGGGCATCTCGAGGCCTCGGCTCGGGTCGCGTGTTCGGACAGCGTGAACCCCGGTTCGCGGGCCACACGCTGCCAATGTCGTCCCCCGTTCATCACGAGGCCGCGAAACACGGGGCTCGTGCGTGGCCCGCGCACTGCTCGGGGGCCGCGCCCATCATGCAAACGCTTCGTGTCCTTGGCTTCCTCACTCTCGTCGCTGCTGCGGCGTGTGGCACTTCCTCCGGCGACGGCACCCTCGCGCAGGCGACCGATCCGGCATCCCCCGCAGCCTGCACGACGGCCCAGGACTGCAATCCGCAGGAGTGCGTCTGCACCGACGGCGAGACCACCGCGAGCGGCACCGTCTGCTCGGGCGGACGCTAAGCCGCGACGCGCGCCGCTCTGAAGTGCGCCGTAGACGAAGCGACCTGGGCGTGCAGCACGCACAGTGATTCGTGGAGCGTCACGTCGACGCGCTACGTCAACCATCCGCCGCCTTCGGCTTCGTCGCCGATGGAGGTAGCATTTCTTTCCCTCCTTCGGCCCCCCGACTCCTGCCGTATGCGTCGGCGCCGCCGGCATCATCGAGATCGTCGGCGGCGCGCTGCTGGTCGCCAGAGTCGCTCCTCCGCGGCCGCGATGTCAGCGGCGAGCTTCGCGCGCTTCATATCCGTCGACCACGAACACCACGAGAAGCCCTCGTCGTGACGATCGAACCCGCGCGGCATGACGATCGACGTGTTGCCGGGGAACGGCGTCCAGCCGTCGATGCAATGCTCCGGAGCGCCACCGCGTCCATGGACCGCGACGATGACCGGCAGCGTGTCATCGAGCTTGCGAGGAAGAGCTCCACGCAATCCACCGCGGCGTGGACGGACCTGCGCGGCGTCCGCGGCTTGCTGCAGCCCACGGAGAGCTCGCCGAGGCCGAGCACGGCGGCGCCGAGGAGAAACTCGCGCCCCGCGACCGTCATCGCGACATCACCTCCACGAGCCAATCGACGAGCGGCAATCGCACCGAGAAGTCGTTGAACGTGTGATCCGGCCCTGGTGTGATCTTCAGCTCGAAGCCCATGCGACGCAGCGGCTCGAGATCGGCCGCGAGCTGACGCATCAGCGATTCATGACCGGGGTCGCCGTCGGCCATGACGACCGTGAGCTTCACGCCACGCGCGAGCAGGCGATGAAAGTCTCCCGCGAGGCCCTGCGGAACCTTCTTGATGCGCGCGGACAGCCTGTCACGAGCCGACGCCACCGACGTTTTTGCGCGCGCCGTGGCAAACCCGACGATGTAGCGGACGTTCGCCTTCCCGGAGAGCAGCTTCTTCCACGCCGCGAGGCTGAAGAGCGACTGGCGGTAGTGCTTCGCGGCCTGGCTCTGCTCGGTCTGCGAGAACTTGGGAGAGCCTTCCTTCAGATGGAAGACCTCGGGATTGAGGAGGACGACGCCGTGCACGCGCGGATCTGCAAGCGCCGTCTGGAAGGAGGCGTACGCTCCCGAGCAGAGGCCGAGCAGCGAGATCGTCGGGTGACCCGTGGTCTCGATCAGGAGCTGGACTGTGCCGCGAACGTCCTCGAGGAGACTCGCGGCGTGCGGATCGTTCGGGGCCGCCCCGTCCGCCGGCGGACTCTCGCAGATCCCGGACACGTCGATGCGGAGGACGGTGTGCCCCTGCGTGGCGAGGCGCGAGGCCAGCACGACGTTCATGCGGTTCACGCCGGTCCGTGGCACGACGCCACCCGTGAGGATGAGGACGGGCGCCTTCCCCTTCCCGCTCGCGCGTGCGGCAGGCTCCGTGATCATTCCGAAGAGGCGCTGCGAAGGCCCGAGCCGCACGGGGCGATGTCGGATGCGTCCTTCGACAGCCTCCTCCGCGAGCGCGAGCCCGTCGCTGCGACGCGACGACTCCGGCGCCACCTTCGATCGCTCGAGCGCCCAGTCCCGGATGCGCGCGAGGATCGCCGTCGCCGGCACCGATCGCTCCGGGTACGTCATCATCTCCTTGTGCCCGGGAAGCTGCTCCAGGAGCACACGACAGCCCTCGCGCTCGAGATGCTCCGCGAGCTTCTTCCCGAAGCTCGGAGGGCGGTCGTTGCGATGGACGAGCAGGACGTCGGGAGCCCCTCGCGGCTTCACCTTCAGGAGATCGAGCGCGTTGAGGCTCGCGATCGTCGCCTCGGTGAGCAGGTATCCGCCCGCCTCGATTCCCCCAGGCCGCTCCTGCCGGCCGGCCTGGATCGCGCTCGGCGCGGCCGACGCGAGGATCTCCATCTCACGCGTGTAGTGGGCACCGCTCACGCAGGGCTCCCAGAGCACCAGGTTCGCGATCTCGAGCTCCGCGGCGACCATGCCCGCGAGCGTCGCCCCGACGCGCATGCCGATCAGCCCCACGCGTTCGACCTGGCCCGTGCCCGCGAGCGCACCGACCGCACGGCGGATGCTCCCCATCCACGCGGCGACCCGCTCCGGCTCCTCGTCCGATCCGAGCGACTCGCCGGTGCCGTCGTAGTGAACCCGGAGCGTGTGGAACCCCGCGGCCGCCAGCTCGTCGGCGAGGCGCTGGACGCTCTGGTAGCACTGGATCCCCTCCCAGCCGTGCGGCGCGCAGATCACGTAACCGATGTCGCGAACCGGCCGCGCGGGAGCGTGATAACTTGCGAACACGGGACGCTGCAGAGGCGAGGCTCCACCGAGAAACCCGTGGGTCACGCCCCGCACTCGTACCCGCGCGGCCGTCTCAATCATGGATGCCCGCCAGAGGAGACCTGGACTTGAACCCCGAAGAAAAACTCCGCTCCGTGCTCGAGTCCGTCTTCGGACCGGACGGCCTTCTGCTGACCGACGACGACGGGCCGGGAACGACAGCGGTGTGGGACTCCGTCGCGCACCTCAATCTGATCATGACCATCGAAGCCGAATTCGGTGTCGCGTTCGCCACAGCGGAGATACCAGAGCTCCGTTCTCTCCGTAAGATACGCGCGCGGCTGGAGCAGGTCGATGGCTGAAGGGGGCGTGCTCGAGCGCATCAGGAGCCCCCGTGCGGAGGGGCCCTCCCCCGCCGAGTACCTGTCGCTGGCGCGGGCGCTCGCCGGCGATCCCGAGGCGCGCGAGCGGCTGCAACCGGTGCGCCTGGTCCTCCTGTCGAGCTTCACGACGACGCTCTTCGAGCCCTCTTTGAAGGTCGAGGCGGCCCGGCAGGGCTTTTTCGTCGACATCCATCACGGCGGCTTCGGGCAGTTCGAGCAGGCCCTGCTCGGCGACGCGTGGCGGTCCCCCGAAGGACGAGGCACCGAGGTCCTCGTCGTGATGATGCGCCTCGAAGACCTCCATCCCGACGTGGGCTTCCGCATCTACGCAGACGGACCGGACGAGGCATGGGAGGCGCTGAGCGCGAACGTGCTCGCGCGCATCGAAAGCACGCTGTCTATTTTCCGCGACCGATCGAACGGCCCGGCGCTCGTCGCGAGCTTCAGCATGCCGGAGAACCGGCTCGGCCCCGTCTTCGACGCCAACCTTCCGGGCTCGCTCACCTACAAGATGAACGCGCTGAACCGCTCGCTGCTCGAACGCGTCTCGAAGCGGGCGACCTGCCACGTCTGGGATTACGCGGGTCTCGTGGCGGCGGCGGGCTCGGCGCGCTGGACCGATCCCCGGCTCTGGGCGCTCTCGAGGACCCCCGTGTCCGCCGCGAACCAGCCCGTCCTCGCGCGCCATCTCACGCGCACGCTACGCGGCGCGCTGCGGCCGGCCGCGAAATGCCTCGTGCTCGATCTCGACAACACGCTTTGGGGCGGCGTCATCGGTGACGATGGCGCCTCCGGCATCCACCTCGGCGACGAGCACCCCGGGAGGGCGTTCAAGGAGCTCCAGCGCGCGGCGCTCGGCCTTCGCGATCGCGGCATCCTCCTCGCGATCTGCAGCAAGAACGATCCCGCGGTCGTGCACGACGCGCTCGCAAATCACCCCGAGATGCTCGTCAAGCTGACGGACTTCGCAGCGACGCGCATCAACTGGAGTCCGAAGAGCCAGAACCTCCGCGAGATCGCGAGGGAGCTCAACATCGGGCTCGATAGCCTCGTGTTCTTCGACGACAACCCGGTGGAGCGCGCGGAGGTCATGGAAGGGGCGCCCGAGGTTCAGGTCGTCGATGTCCCGGTCGACCCCGCGCTCTACGTGCGCGCCCTCTGCGACGTCGCCGCGTTCGACGCGCCTGCCCTCACGGCCGAGGATCGGCTGCGCGCGCAGTCCTACCAGGCGCAGATCGAGCGCCGAGAGTCGGAGGCCCACGCCGGCTCGCTCGACGAGTTTCTTCCCTCGCTCCAGATGGAGGTCGAGATCGGAAGCTGGAACGCGATGACCGCGCAGCGGATCGCGCAGCTCGTCCTCAAGACCAACCAGTTCAACACGACGACGCGCCGAGTCTCGGAGGCCGAGCTCGCGGCGCTCCACGACGGCGGACTGGGCGTCTACTGGCTGCGCCTCACCGATCGCTACGGCGACATGGGGCTCATCGCCGTGGCCGTCCTCACGAAGGAAGGGACCGACGCCGTGGTCCACAGCTTCGTCCTCAGCTGTCGCGCCGCGAACCGCGCCGTGGAGCAGACGCTCGTGGCCTATCTCGCGACGAAGGCTCGCCAGGGTGGCTGCGCGCGCCTCATCGGTGAATTCATCCCGACCCCCAAGAACACGCCGGTCGTGGATCTCTTTCCGAAGCTCGGCTTCGCCCTGGTCGAGCCGCAGGAGGGCGTCACCCGCTACGCCTACGATCTCGGCAAGGACGGCCTCGTGGTCCCCGCGTTCATCCGCGTCCGCGAGCAGCCTTCCCCGTAGGAGTCACTCAGTCCTTGCCGCGGCGTCGCCGGATGACGTTCTTCACCTGCGTGACGAGGTCCATCGCAAGAGATCGCGCAAAGACGAAGGCGGCCGCGACGTAGACGACAGCGCCGGCAACGATCTCGAGGATCAGGGAGAGCCAGCTCGGGCCGATCCCCACCGCGTGGAGTCCCCTCTGCGTGCCGTACACCCCGGCCCACATCGCCGCCGAGGCGATCACGACCGGCAGGACGGCAAAGAGCACCGGCAGCATGCGAATCTTGTCGAGCACCTGCACGAACAGCATGCACAGGAAGGTGTCGATGATGAACGTGGCGCCGACGCCTACGCACGTCCAGAGCGGCCCGTACGGCGCGAAGATCAGGATGCCGACGATCAGGATCGCGACCTTGCTCACCGAGAGGATCATGAGCGGGCGCCGGCGATGCTGCGCCTGCATGAACGCGACGAGCGGCGACGCCATCGTGCGCGCGAGCGACAGCACGCTGAGGATCGCGAGCATCGGCGCGACCTCTACCCAGCGTGCGTCGAAGAACACGTGAACGACCGTGGACGAGACCGCCGCGAGCCCGACGGCGAGCGGAAAGATGACGAGCGCCATGAGGCCGGTCGCTCGCCTGAGCGCCGGCTCGCGACGCTCCGGCTCGAGCTTCGCGAAGGACGGAAAGAGAACGTCGGAGACCTGCTCACCGACCGCGCCCGTCGGCGTGTCCGCCAGGTTGTAGGCGAGGTTGTACATGCCGTGCTGGCGCGGACCGAAGTAGCGCGAGACGAGGAGGTTGTCCCATTTGTACGCGGCGAGCTCGGCGAGGCCGGAGACCGCGCCCGGCGCGCAGTACGTGGTCATCTCGCGGATCGTCGACCAACGGAGTGGAGCGCGCGGCCCGTACTCCTTCCAGGTCGCGGCGCGGATGGTCAGCCCGGTCAGGACGACGGCGCGCGCGAGGTTGCCGACGACGATCGCCATGCCGCCGAGGAACGGCGCCACCGCGAGCGAGACGGCCGTGTACGCGAGCTCGCCGAACGAGCGCGCGATGGAGAGCGGACGGAACTTGAGGTCGCGGATGAGCGTCCGCTCGGGGATGTAGCTGACGCGCTCGATGAGCGCGGCGAGCGCGAAGCCCGGCACGTACTTCCCGCTGTTCGGCGAGCCGAAGAAGTGACCCAGGCGATCGCGAAACGCGATGACGACGGCGACCGCAACGAACCCGAGCGCGATGTGGACCACGTTGGCGTTGAACGCCTCTTCCGGATTCGCGTTCTTCGCGATGAGGTAATTTCCGTAGCGAAGCTGCGTCAGCATCATCGCCGTGAGGACGCAGACCGAGGCGGCGGCGACCTCGCCAAGGTCTTGCGGAGCGACGAAGCGCGTGATGAGGAGCGTGCCGAGGAGGCCTGCGAAGCGCGTCACTACCGTGGTGGCGACGTTCCACGCGGCGCCGCGTACAGCTCCTTCCGCGACCGATGACACAGACTTCGGGTATCACGATTTTCGTTCGCGGGATCGCAGTGTTGCAAGACGCAACGAACCGGGCCGTACCGTGACTGTCCTCGCGCTCCGCGCTACCTTTCGAGCGTGAAATTTCGCTTCACGTTTCCGGTCGCCCAGCTCTCAACGCTCCTCCTGCTGCTCCCGGGCTGCGGTGATCAGAGCACGGCGGACCCGGTGGCCTCGGGCGACGGCGGCGCCCCCCCGCAGGCGGGGGAGGTGCGTTACCTCGCGATGGGCGACTCGATCAGCCAGGGCATCGGCACGCCCAATTTCGAGGCGGAGGCGTTTCCGGCGCGCCTCGCGGAACGTTGGCGTTCCCAGGGCTGCAAGGTCGAGCTGAAGAACGTCGGCATCGCCGGCTACACGGCCGCCGATCTCGTCGCCCACGAGGTTCCGGAGATCACGCCGTTCAAGCCGACCTTCATCACCGTGCAGGTCGGCGCGAACGACATCGTCAACGCGG
>JAYSXP010000141.1:0-16864 GCA_043717125.1 Polyangiaceae bacterium
GACGACCTGCTTCTCGACGGGCTGCGGTACGTACTGACCCTGCTTGAGGATCTCGACGAGACGCGCGCCGCGCTCGAGCATGTTGCGCGTGACCTGATCGAGGTCGGAGGCGAACTGGCTGAACGCCGCCTTCTCGCGATACTGCGCGAGGTCGAGCTTGATCGAGCCAGCGACGCCCTTCATCGCCTTGATCTGCGCACTGCCGCCGACGCGGCTGACGGAGACACCGACGTTGATGGCCGGCCGAACGCCCGAGTAGAAGAGGTCGGCCTCGAGGAAGATCTGGCCGTCGGTGATCGAGATTACGTTCGTCGGGATGTACGCCGAGACGTCACCGGCCTGCGTCTCGATGATCGGGAGCGCCGTGAGCGAGCCGCCCGAGAGCGGGTCCTTCACGACCTCGAAGCCGTCGCCCTTCGCCTTGAGCTCCTCGGCGGACGACTCGTGGCCCTGCTCGCCGACATGGATCTTCGCGTCGCCGCGGTTCTCCCAACTCGTGCCCTTCGACACGACGACGAGGCGGTCGGCCATCTTGGCCGCGCGCTCGAGGAGCCGAGAGTGGATGTAGAAGACGTCGCCCGGGTACGCCTCGCGACCCGGCGGGCGGCGCAGGAGCAGCGAGAGCTGGCGGTAGGCCACGGCCTGCTTCGACAGGTCGTCGTAGACGCAGAGGGCATGGCGGCCGGTGTCGCGGAAGTACTCCGCCATCGTGACTCCGGTGTACGGCGCGATGAACTGGAGAGGAGCGGACTCGCTCGCGCCGGAGATTACGACCGTCGTGTATTCCATCGCGCCGTGCTGCGTCAGCTTGTCGACGACGGCGGCAACGGTGGACTGCTTCTGCCCGATGGCGACGTAGAAGCAGTAAACGCCGAGGCCCTTCTGGTTGATGATCGCGTCGATCGCGACGGCCGTCTTCCCCGTCTGGCGATCGCCGATGATGAGCTCGCGCTGACCGCGGCCGATCGGAACCATCGCGTCGATCGCCTTGATCCCGGTCTGGAGGGGCTCCTTGACGGGCTGGCGGGCGAGGATGCCGGGCGCCTTGATCTCGACGCGGCGCTTGTGCGGCGTCTCGATCGGGCCCTTGCCGTCGACGGGGATGCCGAGCGCGTTGACGACGCGACCGATGGCGGCCTCACCGACGGGAACCTCCATGATGCGGTTCGTGCGCTTGACGGTCGCGCCTTCCTTGATGCCCGTCGACTCGCCGAAGAGAACGGCGCCGACGTTGTCCGACTCGAGGTTCAGGACGAGGCCCATGATGCCGCCCGGGAATTCGATGAGCTCGCCGGCCATCGCGCCTTCGAGGCCGTAGATGCGGGCGATACCGTCGCCGACGCTGAGGACCGTGCCGGTCTCGGTCGTGAGAGCGGCCTTTTCGTAGCTCTGGATCTGCTTCTTGATGATCGACGAGATCTCTTCGGCGCGAAGCTGCATAGTCTTGGGATCCTTCTATCTTCCGAAAATGATGGGATGGCGATGCGTGCCCTCAGTTGGGCAGCATCGTCTCCTTCAGCTGCTTGAGGCGGGCGACGAGCGAGCCGTCGTAGACGGTGTCGCCGATGCGAATGAGGACGCCGCAGATGAGCGTCGAGTCGAGCTTGCGATCGAGGGCGACCTTGCGGCCGGTGATGCGCTCGAGCTCGCGCTGGAGCTTCTCGAAGTACTCCTCGGGAAGCGGCATCGCGGTGAGGACCTCGGCGCGCGTGATGCCGCGGCGGAGGTCTGCCATCTCGCGGAGGCGCGTCGAGATCGGCGGGAGCGCACGGATGCGGCGCCGGTCGACGAGGAGACCGAGGAAGCTCCGCGCCGTCTGGCCGAGGGCGAGACCCTGCGCGATGTCGTGGAGGATCGCCTTCTTGGCCGCTGCCGGGAGGAGCGGGTTGTCGAACGCGTTCCGCAGCTCGAGGCTCGACTCGTAGGCCGCGGCCGCGCGCGCGATCTCCTCGACGAGCGCGTCGAGCTGACCGGCTTCGCTGCCGAGGTCCATGAGCGCGGTGGCGTAGCGCTTTGCGATGACGCCGGGGATCACGTTGCACCTCCCGCAGACCTGGTCGCGCCCGGACGACGTTCGAGCTCGGCGAGGAGATCCTGCGCCAGGCGAACGTGGTCTTCGGGGGTGACGGACTTCTCGAGCAGCTTCGCGGCCTCGTGAACGGCCAGATCGACCGTCTCGTTCAGGATGTCGAGATGCACCTGCTTGCGCTCCTGCTCGACGAGGCGGTCAGCGTCACGCTTCATGCGGTCCGCGCGCTCCTGCGCTTCGATGAGGATGCGATCGACCTCGCCCTTGCCGGCCGAGATGAGACCGGCCTTGGCCGTCGACGCGTCGGCGTCGGCGCTCTTCAGCTCGGCCTGGTAGGTCTTGGCGAGCTCCTTGGCCTCGTCGAGGAGCGCCTGCGCCTCGTCGATGTCCTTGCCGATCGTGACGCGGCGCTGCTTGAGCGCGGCGGCGATCGGCTTCTTGCCGAGCAGGTAATAGAGCGTCATCAGGACGCCGAAGTTGATGACCAGCGCGATGATGGCCGGCTTCTTCTTGTCGCCGATGTCCGTCCAGTTGATCGCCTCGGGGCCGTGGTGGCCGGCGCCCTCCGCGTGACCGCCTTCGTGGCCTTCCGCTGCCGCGGGAGCGCGGTGGTCGTCGGTCGCCCCGTGCTCCTGGGCGAAGGAGAGCGAGCTCGTGAGTGCGAAGAGCGCGACGACGAGCGCCGCGAGCGTCAGGGAGATCTTCTTCACGACGCGACCTCGCGGCCGAGAACGCGAGACGCCATGTCTCGCCCCAGCGAGCGGGCGTCGGTGCGCAGCTGGGTCCGGGCCGCCTTGGCCTCGGTTCCGATGTCGGCGCGACCGCGCTCGAGGGTGGCCGCGCTCTCCGCGCGAACGACGTTCATGAGCTCTGCCTCGCGCTTCAGGCCTTCCGCGCGGAGCGCATCACGCTCGAGCGCACCGGCCTCGCGACCCTTGGCGACGATGGCCTCGGCCTTGTTCTTGGCTTTTGCCGAACGCTCGTTCTCCCTGCGGGCCTCGTTTCGCGTCCCTTCGATACGCTTCTCGCGCTCCTCGAAGAGCCGCATCATCGGATCGAAGAGGGCGGGCTTCAGGATGACGAGAAGGACCAGGAACAGGCCGAGCTGAACGACCACAGTGAGGTCGAAGTCGACCGTGACGGGGCCTTCGGAACTGAAAACGGAGGTGCTCACTCCGAGCAGCGACATGGGTCCTCGTGGCGGTCACGACAAGACGGGAAACCCCCGGGATGTCGAGCTTTCATCGCCGCGCGAGGTACCATCATCGGCGCCCCCTGACAATGGGGTGCTTCGAGGAGACGCTTCGGGAGCTGGATCAGCGGCCGGGTTCGCGTCGGCTGATCTGCACGTCGGAGGAGGGCGTCGGGCGGGGCGCGAGCGAGTAGGCGCGGGCGGTTGCCTGCGCCGCAGGAGCGCTACTCACGCGAGGAAGGGCGGAACGACCCGGCGGGGGAGTCGTCGGCTTCGAGTAGTCGTCCGCGTCGTCGAGGTCGTCGGGGCTGGCGCCGCGAGGGGCGGCACGCAGCGTCGGAGGGGTCCTGCGGTACGCCGCGCTCTCCTCGACGGCCTCGTACTCGGCGGTCGCTAGCTCGGGGACCTCGTCGGGATCGTGGTCCTCGCCGAGCGCCGCGGCGATCTGATCGGGGCGGAGCGCCTGGATGCGCTGGGTCCGCTCGCTCGCGTCGTAATAGTCGTCTTCGAAGAGCTCCTGATGGGGAGGCGTGCGGCGCGAATCGATCTCGGGGGCCGAGGTCTCGACCGCACCCGAGCCGGACTCGGCAAACGGGTCTTCAGCCGCGCTCGACTCGAAGCTCGTCACGACGGCGGTTCTCACGAGAGAGATGCGGCCGGTCTCGTCGACGCGGGCGAAGAGCATGGCGGCGCCCACGCGCGGCATCTCCACGAGACCGCCGGCGGCGCTCCCGTCGAGCGAGGCGACGTATTGCGCGCCCACGCACCGGGAGGCCGTGCGCGAGGCGCTCCGCTTTCCCTTGGGGGCGACGACGATGCGTCGGCAGATGCCCTCGGAGTCCAGCAGGAAGGTGCAGGACGCCGTGTGGGCGGCGTAGATGATGTCGATGGCGGGGGGGCAGGTAGGGCTAGACACGTCGGAGAACCCATAAGCAAGCGCTGGGCCCGTACACTGTGGGCTGGTGTCCCACTTTACCGGGTGCGTTTCTTCGGCGAAATTCGTGGGTTGTCGGCTGACCGGTTGGGTTTGGCTGGGCCGTCATGGCGAGCGACGGATCCACCGGCACCGCCCGAGGGCTGATCGCCCCTGACCGGGGCATAGGCTCGCTGGCCCGCGCTCTTGCTGGCCCGGAGGACGGGCTTGTCCCCGTCGACGCCGGGGTGGACGCTCGCGAAGCCCTCCTTCGCCGCGAACCCCGCGAGATCACCGCGATGTTCCTCCATCCAGTCGCTGAAGCGCTCCCAGAAGAAGAGGGCCTCGGCCTCGGGCATCGGCGTCCCGTCGACGAGGACGCCCAGCCGTCGCGGCGGGGCAGGCGGGCTCATGACTGGAGATCGGCCAGGACCTCGCTCGCGTGCTTCGAGACATCGACGTCGCGGTAGATCTTCTTCACGTTGCCGTCCGCGCCGATGACGAAGGTCTGCCGGCCGAGGAAGCCGAGGCGGTTCGGAACGCCGAACGACTTGGCGATGGTGCCCTTGTCGTCGCTGACGAGGTGGAACGGCAGGCCGTGGTGCGTGGCGAATGCCTTGTGCGAATCCGCGCTGTCGGTGGAGATGCCGATGACGGTGACGCCCTTCTTCTCGAGATTCTTCCAGGAATCGCGGAAGTCCTTGGCCTCGGTGGTGCAGCCCGGGGTCTCGTCCTTCGGGTAGAAATAGACGACGACCGGCGTGCCCTTGAGCGCGGAGAGCTTCAGCTCGCCGCCGAGATGGTCCTTCGCCGTGAAGTCCGGCGGGGGTTTGCCGACCGTGACCTCGCCGTCGGCGGCGGCCGTGGTGCTCGCGCTCGAGGTCGCGCGGGGGTCCGATCGCGGAGGATCCTTGCTGCACCCGAGCACGAGACCGAGCGAGAGAGAGGTGAATGCGACGAAGGCGAGGGAGCGCATGGCACTCGAGGATAGCGCTCTTCAGACGATGCCGTACTCCTTGAGCCGCCGGTAGAAGGTCCTTCGCGGGACGCCGATCATCTTCGCGGCCTGGACGCGGTTCCAGTTGCACCGTGTCAGCGCCGCGAGGATCTTCTCCTTCTCGTCGTGGCGATACTCCTCTTGCGTCCGCGCCCGTGCCGCGCTCGAGGCGGAGGAGGTCGCAGCGCGCGTCTCGCTCACGTTCGTTGCCCCGCTGGCGCTCGCGATCGTGGTCGTCCCCGACACGGCGGCCCGGTGCTCGATCGAGGCGCGGACGCTCGGGGTCGGGAGGTCGAGGTCGTCGATCGTGATCTCGTTCTCCTCCGAGAGGAGCCACGCGTTGAGCAAGACGTGCTCGAGCTGCCGCACGTTGCCCGGCCAGTCGAACGCCTGGAGCCGCCGCACGGCCGTCCGCTCGATGGTCTTGCGATCGCGCTTGTGGCGCGCAGAAAAGAGCGTGAGAAAATGGTCGATGAGCGCGGGGATGTCATCGGTACGCTCGCGCAGCGCGGGGATCTTCAGCTCGATGACGTGGAGGCGGTAGTAGAGGTCCTCGCGGAAACTGCCCTCCGCCACCATCGCGGACAGATCGCGATTCGTCGCGGCGACAACCCGCGCGCTGCAAGGCTCTTCCTTCGCGCCGCCTACCGGGCGCACGGTCTTCTCCTGGAGCACGCGAAGGAGACCTGCCTGCATCTTCTGGGGCATCTCCCCGATCTCGTCGAGGAGGATGGTGCCGTTCTCTGCCTCGCGGAACAGACCCTTGCGGTCGCGCTCGGCGCCGGTGAAGGCGCCACGAACGTGACCGAAGAGCTCACTCTCGAGGAGGTTGGCCGGGATAGCTCCGCAGTTCACGCCGAGGAAAGGCTGCTTCGCGCGCGGTCCTGCGATGTGTACTGCGCGCGCGACGACTTCCTTTCCCGTGCCGCTCTCGCCCGTGATGAGGATCGGCACGTCGGTGTCGCGCACGCGCTCGATCAGCGCGTAGAGCTTTCGCATCGCCGCGCTCGTCCCCACGAGCCCCGCGTAGCCGAAGTGGGAGCGGAGCTCGGAGCGCGCCTGCTTCAGGTCGCGCCGCGCGGTATGCAGCTGCTCGGTACGGCGGCCCAGGAGCTCCGCGAGCTTGTCCTTCGCCTCCGTGAGCTCGCCGTTCGCGATCTCGAGCTCGTCGGCGCGACGACGGTTCTCGTCGATCAGCCGTGCGCCCTCGATCGCGATCGCCGCCTGGTCGGCGAAAGCCGCGAGCGTGGGAAGCTCCTCGCGGAAGCGCACGCCGGGGCGAAGGCGCGTCTCCACGTACAGCGCGCCGATCGTCTTGCCCGCCGGCGGGGCGCCGCGGATCGGAACGCAGGCGATCGACTGGATCATCAGCTGGTGCACGCTCACGGCTTTCGCGAGCCGCTCGTCATCGCGTGCGCTCGTGGCGATCACGGGCTCGCCCTCCTTGATGACGCGCTCGGCGACACTCCGCGAGAAGTTCTGCGCAGCCTCCTCGCCCTTGCTGTCGCGAGCGGTGTGCGCGACGACGGCGCCGTCGTCGTTGACGAGCACGATGAGCCCGCGCTCGGCGCCGAGCAGGCCGACGGCGTGATCGGTGACGCGCTGGAGAAGCCGGTCGAGGTCGTGCTCGCGCGCAAGGTCACGAGTGATCTCGAAGATGCGGGCGAGGCGGTCGTCGGAAGGCAGGGGAGCCCCCATGCTGGAGATGCCCGAGAGAGCCGTTCGGGCCGAGGTGATTGCCGGCATCTGCTGCTCGGTGAGCAAGCCCTGCGAGCGCGCCATCGACGCCGACGTGGACGTCCAGGGCGACGTCGAGATCGCGGGTATCGTCGCGGTGTGGGCCTGGCGGAGCGACCGGCGCCTCGGGTCGTTCCAGAACACCTCACGGAGATCGCGCGGGAGCTTGGTGGCCGTCTCTTCGAGCATCGCGAGCGCCGCGTCGGTGTCGCGCCTCGCGAGGGCCGCCGCGCCTTGTGAGCTCGCGAGCCGGGCTCGCGCGTCGAGCGCGCGCCACGCCCACTCGCGCTGACCGAGCGCGGTTGCGCGCTCGTGCGCCTCGTCGAGCGCCTGGCGAGCGGCTGTCTCGTCTCCGCGGAAGAGCGCGAGCGACCCCCGCACGATGCAGGCGAGCGGCTCGTGCTCCTGGAGCCCGCCGTCGCCGACCTTGGCGCGAAGCGCGTCCAGCTCGCGCGAGAGCGACGTCACGTCGACGTTCTGCGCGGCCTCGGAGCCAAGCCGCGTGAGGATGCCCTCGAGTCTCGCCTCGGCGGCATCGAGTGGGCGCGCGACGGCGTCGTAGGCGTCGGCGCAAAGCTCGTAGAGGCGCGCGCCGCGATCGATGTCGCCCATTCGAGTTGCGAGCTCCGCCTGGAGGCCGAGGAGCTGCGCGCGCGCGTTCGGTGAGAGTTTGTCGCGCTGCTCGGCGAGGCGCTCGATCGACGCGCCGGCCCGCGCATAGCGGCCGAGGTAGAGATCGAGGTTCGCGAGGTTGAAGAGCGTCTGCTGGACCGCCATGAGCGCGCCGGCGCGGCGTCCCATGTCGAGCGCGGCCTCGAGGTGCACCAGCGACTGCGCGAGATCACCATCGGCCTTTGCGAGGCCGGCGAGATTGAGTCGAGTGGTGGCGAGCGTCCATGCGTCGTGGGCCGTCTCCGCCGATGCGAGCGCCGCTTCGTAGGCGTCGCGAGCCTCCTTCGTCCGCCCGCTGCGCTGGTGCGCGATTGCCAGAGAGCCAAGGGCAACGGCCTCGATGCGAGCGTCGTGGACATTTTTTGCGACGAGCACCGCCTCTTCGAGCGCCTCGAGCGCGCGCTTCTCTTCGCCGAGATACGCGAGCGCGACGCCACACACCGCGAGGGCGTCGGCCGAGAACGCGTCGCGCCCGGTCGCCGGCGGAACGGCCGCGTTCTCGGCGAGCTTTGCCGCTTGCGCGAAGTCTCCCGCGCGGACGTGCGTGCGAGCGCGCGTCGTGAGCCACGCGCGATGGTGGGGGCCCCCGTGCGCGATCTTCGCGACTGCGTCGAGCGCCTTCGCGGCCGTGAGCGCATCGCCGCGCGCGAGGAGGATCTTCGCGCGGGCTACCGCGAAATCGGTCCTCTCGGCGTCGTCGTTCGGAGCGCGGAGCGTGTCGAGCGTCTCCGAGGCGAGGTCGAAGCGGCCCGTATCGAGCGCGCGGCGGAGCTCGGTGAGGCCGTCCTCGCGGGAGCGCGACGAGGGCGGCACGCTGCGCCGCGAGGACGCGTCGACGATCTCGTCGATCTCGTCGACGGAGGTGACCGCACGCCCACCGAGGCGCTTCACGAACGAACGGAGCAGGCCGGGCCGTCGCTGGACGCGCTCGAGCAGGTGGCGTGCGAGACGGTCCGGTAGGGAAGGAACGGCGCGCTTGACGAGCTCTGCGGCGGAGGCGTCGTCGAGCGGCGGCACCTCGAAGACGGCGGTGCCCTTGCTCGACAGTGCGCCGACCGCGTCCGCATCACCGACGGCGACGAGCCGCGCGCCACGCTGGACGGCGCGCTTCAGCGCCGCACGCGCCTCGTCGTCGAGGCCGGAGAGGTCGTCGACCACGACGACGAGACTCGCCACCGGCGCGTCGATGCCGCCCCAGACGCCGAGCTCCAGCTCGACGACCTCGCGCGACGAGATCGCGCGTGCTTTGCCGCCGGCAGCGCGCCCCGGCTCCACGTTCGCGACTGGTGCGCCGCTGACGCCGAGCGACCAGGAGAGTCGCCGAATCAAGGTCGTTCGCCCGCTTCGCTTGGGTCCGACGACCGCGAGCGCCGCGCCAGGCTCGATTCGCTCGACCTCCGCGGTGAGCGCATGAGCCGCTCCATCGAGACCGAGCACTGGCCATGCGGCGGCCTCGTCGAAGGCGCGTGTCTCGAGCTTGGCGGCGCTCTTCAGGGCGCTCGCGAGCTCGTCGATGCTCGGGTAGCGCGACTGAGGGTCCTCCTCGGTGGCTCGCTTCGCGATCTTTCCGAGCGCGTCGCGCATGGCCTTCGTGAGCTCGTCCCCGCGCGCGCCGAGGGCGTCGAGGAGCGTGGCACCGAGCGCGTACACCTCACCGCGAACGGTGAGCGCGTCTCCGACGAGGAGCTCGGGCGCGGCGTACTTCGGCGTGAGCCCCTTTGCGCGCGCGCCGCCCTCGCGCCACGGGGTCGCGAGGCCGAGATCGACGAGCGTGCCGGTGCCGTCCTCGCCCACGATGACGTTCGCGGGTTTGATGTCCCCGTGGAAGAGGCCGGCGCGATGGAGCACCGTGAGCTGATCGGCAGCGCAGGCGACGGGCCGCAGCCACTCGCCGTCGCCGCTCTCCATCACTTCCTCGAGGCTCTTGCCGTCGACGAGCTCGCGCACGAGAAAGCGACGGGCGCTACCCGGCAGGCTGCCGAACGCGACGACGCGCGGGACGCCCAGGCCCTCGAGGCCGCTCAGCGTCACCGCCTCGCGGACGAGTGCCATCGTCTCGGCCTCTCCGGCGTCCTCGCTGAGGACCTTGAGCGCGAGCTCGGTCCCGGTCACGCGATCGCGAACGGCCCAGACCTCGCCCCCGCCGCCCTTGCCGAGGCGTGCCACCGCCTCGTACCGTGCGGGCATCGTGAACGTCGGCAACGTGGGCTGAGCGCTCATGTTCTAGGGGCGGCGCAGCCAGTGCCACGACACTCCGATGCTACCGTGGCACGGATGTGCCACCACAGAATTGTGTGCCAGGACGCGCCTGGTCGGCTCGCCGTCACTCCTTGGGCTTCTGCTCCAGGCCGTACGCGCCGTTCAGGCCGAACCAGAAGCCGGTGAGGCCGAAGCCCATCCCGAAGCGTGCCTCGAAATTCTTGATCGGCTTGTAGCGGAGCCCGAGCTGCGGGATCGAGATCCAGGGGAAGAGCACGGGCTTCGAGCCGCCGCTGAACCAGCTCGGCTCGGTGTAGTTGCCGACCTTGAGCGTGTCCGTGTTCTTGTGGTCGGCGGCGTTACAACCGGGCTGCGTGCCGCCGGTCTGGCACTTCGAGTAGTGCTTGCCGTTCGAGGCGGACAGCGGGCCCGCGGCATCCTCGTAGACCCAGTTGTTCGCGAGGTCGCCGAAGATGATCCCGAGGCCGAACCCCGCGCCGTACTCGAAGTCGAAGTTCTTGCTGATCTTCGCGGACCAGAGCAGGTCCGCCGTGAGGTAGAGGGCCTTCATGCTGCTGTTCACGAAGGAGTAGTTGCCGGCGATGTCCTTGGAGCCCTTCTCCTTGAAGAGGATGTCGCCGCCCGTCCCGTACTCGGTGAACCCGATGGCGGGGATCAGCGAGAAGCCGTCCTTCCGCATGTCGAGCTCGATGGCGAAGTTGTTCGAGTAGATCGTCGCGCCTTCGTCGACGAAGAGGTTGAGCATGAACTGCGGGATGATGGTTCCGCGGTAGCGCGCGCCGATGAAGAAGTAGGTCTTGCCACCGAATTCGGTGACATCCTTGATGTCCCACTCGTCGTGCGGAGGCTCGACCTGGCTCGGTCCGGCGGCGGGCTTGGCTTCCTCGGCCTTCTTGGCGTCCTCGGCGGCCTTGGCGTCGTCGGCCTTCTTCTTCTCGTCCGCGGCCTTGGCTTCGTCGGCGGCCTTCTGATCTTCGGCTGCCTTCTTGGCGTCGACCTTCCCGGCGGGCTTGGCCGCAGGTTTTGCCGCTCCCTGGGCGTGCGCCGCGGGGGAAATCAGGACGATCGCCGCGGCCATGGGCACGGCGAGCGAAAGAAGTCGAAGGGAGAGAAATCTCGACCCGCGCTGCGTCATCTAAGCCTCCAAGGCGCCGCCGCTTTGGCCGGCTCGTTGATTTCGATGCTACACTTTCTAGGGGATCGAAGGTCAAATCCAGAATGGCTGTCACGTGATCCTCTACGGCCGGACGCTCGAGCAGACGATCGATCGCCACGCCCGGGCGACCTTCGTGAAGGAGCTCGTCGTCACCAGTGGGAAGATCCCGCTCGCGATGGTGCGAAAGCGCCTCGCCGCGAACGACGGGGGCACTCGCGCGCCTGTTCTGCTGGTCCACGGATTCGGCCAGAACCGCTACGCGTGGCACCTGCCGGCACGTAGCCTCGCCAACCATCTCGCCGTTTCGGGCTACGACGTCTTCAACCTCGACCTGCGCGGTCACGGGCGGTCACGCCACTTCGGGGCGCGAGCGGTCCGCCACGTGGACGACTACATCACCGAGGACCTGCCCACCGCCGTCGACGAGGTTCGCCTCCTCACGGGGGACCGCCCGGTCTTCCTCGTGGGCCACTCGCTCGGCGGTCTCGTCAGCTACGGCGCGGCCCCCCTCCTCGCGGGAGGCATCGGCGGCGTGGTCTCGATCGGCAGCCCGTATCATTTCACGCGGGGGTCGCTCTCGCTCCAGGCCATCGCGCTGTTCTTCGAAGGGCTCCGGCGCGCCGGCGTCCCGCACATCGGCATGTCCGCGCCGCTCTACCCGATTGGCGCATTCATGCGGACGATCCGCCGCGTCGCCGATAGCCCCTTCTATCCGCTTCCGCTCCGTGGCTGGCACGCGGGCGCTCTCGAGCCGCACGTCCTCGAGCAGCACCTGCGGCTCGCGTTCGATCGCGCGGGCATCGCCGAGCTACGCAACATGTTCGAGTGGGCCGCGGAGAAGCGCTTCGGCGGCGAGCATCGCGATTACGTCGAGAAGTTCGAGGCGATGGACCTACCGCTCCTCGTCGTCTCCGGTGCCAACGACGACCTCGCGCCCCCGGCGAGCGTTCGACCCGCGTACGAGCGGAGCCGCTCGAAGGACAAGACGTACCGGACGGCGCCGCTCGGCCACATCGATCTGCTGGTCGGCCGCGACGCGCCCTTCGCGACGTGGCCGATGTTGACGAGCTGGCTCGACAAGCACGCCGCGTAAGGCGGGCATACGCACACGATACCGGCGGGCTGCGCGGTGTACGCCGAACTGCGAGGCCCTTCGAGCGCTAGCGCTTGTCTCTTTCGAGACGCGAGACTTCTTCTTCGAGGCGGCGGATCTGACGCTTCAGGTCCTTTACCTCGTCCTCGGTTGCGAGGCTCATGGCCTTTGCGAGCTTCTCGACCTGCTCGTTGGTGAACGTCTGGACCTTGCCTGGCACGCTCATCATCTGCACGACGGCCTTCATCACACGCTCGTCCTGCATCAGGTTCATGACGCGCGGATCGGTCATCAGCTTCATTCCCTGCTTCATCAGGGTCTTCTTGATCGAGCTCATTGGATCGCATCCTAGCAAACCGGAACGATGATAAGGACCGCGCCTTCGATGGCCTCGACGGACCTCCTTTCCGATCCCGCGAATCGCGGGCCACCCGGTGCTCGGTCTGGTCACGGTGCGGGCGTAGTCTCGCGCTCGATCACTGCGCACGCCTCTTCGTCGCCGGCGGCGCAGGCGTGCTGCCAGAGCTCGGTGGCGCGCCGCGGGTCGCGAGGAACGTCGGTGCCCGTGTGGAAGGCCTTTGCGGGGATGCTGCAGGCATGAGCGTCACCATGCGTGCACGCGTGGGCGAGTAGATGGATTTGCCGGACGCGGTTCGGCGGAACGCCTCGTCCGCTCGCGTGCATGCGTGCGGCGCTCACGCAGGCAGGCGCATCGCCGAGGTCGCAGGCGCGCTCGTGGAGGTGAACGGCGCGCGTGAGATCCTTGGCGATGCCGTCGCCGCGCTCGGTACGCCCCGCAACGACCGTGCATGCGAAGACGATCCCTCGCTCGCAGTCCTCGGCGCAGGGCGCGAGATCCTTCACGTCGTGCATGCAGACGCGTGGCCCGCCGCCATCGGGTGTAGGGGCTCCTGGGCCGGTCGGTGGTGGAGCGGCGGGCGGCGTTTCGGCCTTCGGGCGCGCGTGCGGAGGCGCGCAGCTCGCGCCAGCACCGAGTGCAAGTGCGAGTACGAGTGCGAGTACGAGCTCGGCACGCTCGACGATGAGCTTGGGTGCAATTCCAGCCCTCACCGCAGGCATGATAGGACAGGCGGGCTCCTCGATGGTTGCCTCCCGAGCCCACGCAGCGGTCACGAGCGTCCTCGGCATGAGCGCCGCGCGCTTCCTTCGTGAGCACTGGCAGAAGAAACCGCTGCTCGTCCGCGGCGCATTCCCCGCGCTGCGCGACCCCCTCACGCCAGAAGAGCTCGCCGGTCTCTCGTGCGAGGAAGGGGTGGAGTCGCGGATCGTTCGCGAGCGCGGCGGTCGCGAGCCCTGGGAGGTGACGTTCGGCCCGCACCCCGAGTCGCGCTTCGCATCGCTGCCCGACCGTGGCTGGACCTTGCTCGTGCAGGAGCTCAATCGCCACGTCCCCGAGGCTGCGCTGCTGCTCGAACACTTTGGGTTCGTCCCCAACGTCCGCGTCGACGACGTGATGGTGAGCTACGCGGCGCCCGGCGGGAGCGTGGGGCCCCACCTCGACAGCTACGACGTGTTCCTGATCCAGGGGATGGGCGAGCGCCGGTGGAAGTACGACACGCGTCCGACGTCGGACACGCGCCTCCGCGACGGGCTCGACCTCCGTATTCTCCGGCGCTTCGCACCCGACGCCGACGAGGTGCTCGGCCCCGGCGACATGCTCTATCTGCCGCCGGGCTTCGCGCATCACGGCGTCGCGGTCACACGTTGCCTGACGTACTCGATCGGGTTTCGTGCGCCTGGCTTCGGTGAGATGTGGAAGGCGTTCGCCGCGCACGCCAGCGCGCGGAGCGGGGCGGAGGGCGCGCGGCTCCTCGTCGACCCGCCGCTCGTCCCTGCCGAGAATCCCGGCGCGATCCCGCCTGCGCTGCTCGCGCGCGTTCGCCATGCCGTTCGCTCGATGGACACCAAGGACGACGCGCTCGATCGCTTCTTCGCCTCGTTCGCGACTCGCTTGTCGCCGGGCCACGAGCTCGCGCCTCCGCGCAAGCCGCTCTCCGCGAGCGACATCACCGCGCGGCTCGCGCGAGGGGACGTGGTCGTCCGGTCCGAGGAGGGGAGGTGGGCCTACCTCCCGCGTCCTCGAGGTGCGCTCCTCCTCTACGTCGCCGGCGAAGAGATCGAGGTCGACGCGAAGGCTGCGGATCTCGCACGGACGCTCTGCGCGTCGCGTCGCTGGGACGGACGCCAGCTCGCAGCGCTCGCGAAGAGCGCCTCCGCGCGCGCGCTCATCGTTTCACTAGTCGCCCGTGGCGGTCTCGCTTTCGCAGGTCGGGCTTCGGCTCGGGCTTCGGCACGGGCCGGTTATCGGGCTTCTGGGCGATGAACAGGTAGTTGAACCCGCGGAGGAAGAAGTTCCCCTCCTCTGCGGCCTTCCGGTAGTTGCCGAGCTCGAGTGACTTGTTGTGGCGAACGACGCTCACGACGTCGATGACCTTGAGCTTCTCCGCAACGCTCATGAAGAGCTGGAAGCCGACCGGCGCGAAGCCGACCTTCTTCTCGAAGTAGTCGCAGACGTAGAGCCCGAACGTTCCGCCGGGCTTCAGGATGCGCGCGGCCTCGCTGATCGCGCGGTGCATCGCCTGGTAGTACTTCGGGTCGTAGGCGGAGAGCTTGCCGATGCAGCTCGGGTCGTCGGAGTAGTCGATGTGATCGCCGTACGGCGGATCCATGAACACGAAATCGACCGAGCCGGTCTCGAGCGGCAGCTTGCGCGCGTCGGCCTTCTCGATGTCCGCTCGATAGGGCGACAGATCGAACCCGCGGCCCTGCCGTCCGGTGTCCTTGGCGACGTCGAGCGTGGTGCCGGAGCCGCAGAACGGATCGACGACGAGGTCACCGGGCTTCGTGTACCGCTCGATCAAGTTCCAGATGACGTACGAGGGCGTCGCGCCGACGTACGCCTGGTCGCCCTGCTGCCCGGGGCCGTAGTGCTGGGACGGGTACTCCCAGAGCGTCGTCGGCTGGACCCGGAGCTGCGGCTTGTTCGGTCGCTGATGCATCGCGCGAGACCTTAGTCGCGCGCGCAGCGGCCGCCTACCGCGAGGTACTTGTTGGTCGAGGCCCAGCTGCGAAAGCCCGTGATCGGGTGCTGTTTGGGGATCGCGTGGCCGTCGAACGCGCCTGTGCGGTTGAGGCCGACCGTCCGGGTCGCGGGGTCGGTCCCGGGCGTTCCGCTCATCGGCAGCGCGACGTTGTAGACGTTACCGGCGAGGTCGGAGTGCCCGAACGGGCCGTCGCTGGTGGGGAACGTGCCGGGCGGCGCGATGTACAAAGAGTAGTCGCACTTGAGCGGGTCGTCGCCGATGCACTGGATGTTGGCGGGCATCCAGAAGTTGTAGCGATAGTTCGCGCGCTTCTGATCCGAGCCCACGGGCTGCGCCGCGCCGAAGCCCTTGCCGGTCGGGTCGAACGGATACGGCTTGTCCCAGCCGCCGGGCACCGGCGCGTTGCCCCACGGATAGAGGTGCGTGGTCGGGTCGCCCGAGTCCCACGCGAAGTCGAGCTCGGCGATGGTCGGCATGCGCCCGCCGTCCCACGCGCAAAAGGCGGCGACCATGAAGAAGGTGACGCACTGCTGGGACTTTTGATCGAGAACGTCCTGCGGGTACTGCTGCACGTCGGCGAAAAGCGTCGTGTTCACGGCGTCGGATAGCCGATACGTCCGCGCGTTGCCGACCTCCTTGGTGAGGCAGCCCTCGTTGCCGCCGGCCTCGGCGGCGCCGTAGTGGATGGGGCCGAGCTGCTGGTACACGCCGTCCCGCCCCTTGCCGGGATCGAAGAGGTGCGAGACGCCGGTGACGGCCGTACCGTCGTCCATGACATTGGGCACCCACGGATCCCAGGAGGCCTCGAACCACGCGGGTCGGGTGTTCTGGATGTAGCCGCGGACGTTGCCCTTCGTCTTCTCGATGAAGGCACGCATGCGCCCCGCAGTGATGTTGTACTTGTCGAGCTTGAAAGCGGCGCCGGGCTTTGGCACGGGCAGCGATGTGCAGCAGCTCTCCTTGCCGGTGGGGCCGCAGGTGTCGCCGCCGTTGTGCTGGGTGCAGCTGCGCGCGACCGCGCAGTGGAGGGTGTAGTCGCAGCCGCCGCTCGCGCAGTCGCTGGCTTTCGTGCACGCGCCGCCCACCGGGACGCTGCGCGAGCCGCTGTCGTCGTCGGTGATGGGGCCGGCGCCGTCGGTGGTGTTTCCGCCGTCGCCGGGCAGCGTGGTCCCGCCTTCGCCATCGGTTCCCGTGACGGCCGCGCTGTCCGAGCCGCCGCAAGCGGCGAAGAGCACGCCGCCCGTGGAGAAGAGAACGGCCGACACGAACTTCACGCGCGATCGGAAGAGCATTAGAGCCTCGCTTCCGAGCATTGTGACACGCAGCGCGAGCACGCGCGCCTGGACGCTTGCGCGTCCACCCGCACGGAAGCAAAAAGGGCCGCGCGGCTCTCGCCGGCAGCCCTTCTCGCGGACGCGATGCCGAGGACGCGGCTACTCCTTGGCGTCCCCGCGCGCGAAGATCGACGCGACGTAGTTGAGAACGTCGGTCGCGCTGACCTCGTTGTAGCCGAAGTTCTTGATGAGCCTCGACTTGATGATGTCGATCTTCTCCTGCGTGTCCTTGTCGACGACGGCGGAGACGAGCGTCTTCAGCTTGATCGAGTCCTTCTGATCTTCGAAGAGCTTCAGCTCGAGGGCCCGGCGGAGGCGGTCGTTGGTGTTCCACGCGAACTTCTTGCCCTCGACCGCAAGCGCTCCGATGAAGTTCATGATCTCGCGGCGGAAGTCGTCCTTCCGGTTCTCCGCGATCTCGATCTTCTCCTCGATCGACCGCATCAACCGCTCGTC
>JAYSXP010000142.1:0-45184 GCA_043717125.1 Polyangiaceae bacterium
GCCGAGGAAGAGGCCGGTGAGGCCGCCGATCGTGAAGAGGAAGAGGAACGAGAGCGCCCAGAGCATCGGCGACTGGAGCGAGATCGAGCCCTTGTAGAGCGTCGCGACCCAGTTGAAGATCTTCACGCCGCTAGGGATGGCGACGAGGAACGTGAGCGCGCTGAACACCATCGTCGCGTACTCGCTCATGCCGGCCACGAAGAGGTGGTGACCCCACACGAGGAAGCCGAGGAGCGCGAGACCGAGCGAGCTCATCGCGATGGCCATGTAGCCGACGACCTCGCGACGCGAGAACGTCGAGATGAGCTCGCTGACCACGCCCATCGCCGGGACGATCATGATGTAGACCGCCGGGTGCGAGTAGAACCAGAAGAAGTGCTGGAAGAGCACCGGGTCGCCGCCGAGGCGCGGGTCGAAGATGCCGAGCCCGAGGAAGCGCTCCATGGTGAGGAGCAGCAGCGTGATCGCGAGCACGGGCGTCGCGAGGACCTGGATGATCGACGTCGCATAGAGCGACCACGTGAAGAGCGTGATCCGACGCCACGACATTCCGGGCGCGCGCATCTTGTGGATCGTCGCGATGAAGTTCACGCCGGTGAGGATCGACGAGAAGCCCATGATGAACGCGGCGAGGGTCATCGGGATGACCGCCGACGGAGAGCCGACGCCGCCGTGGGCCGGGTCGCTCGAGCTGTAGGGCGTGTAGAACGTCCAGCCCGTGTCGACGCCGCCGTTGATCATCGAGTAGACGCCGAAGCAGGCGCCGAACGCGTAGATGTAGAGGCTGAGGAGGTTGAGCTTCGGAAAGGCGACGTCCTTCGTGCCGAGCTGAATGGGGAGGATGATGTTCCCCATCGCCGCCGGGATCGAGGGGATGATGAAGAGGAAGACCATCACCACGCCGTGGAGCGAGAACATCCTGTTGTAGGTGTCCGCATCCATCAACGTCCTGCCCTTGGTGAAGAGCTCGGCACGAACGAGGAGCGCGAAGACGCCGCCGAGGGCAAAGGCGAGCGTCACGGCGATGAGGTACATGACGCCGATCCGCTTGTGATCGAGCGTGATGAGCCAGCTCATGAGGCCCTTCGTGGACTTCAGGTAACTGACGGTCGGATCCGGCTCGTCGTGATGACCTGCAGTAGTCGTGGTGATGGCGGCCATGGTCTTCTTCGCTCCTTACTTCAGCGACTTCAGGTACGCGATGATCGCGTCGAGCTGCTCGTCCTTGATGACGAAGGCGGGCATCTGGACGGTGGTGTAGCCCGCCACGATCTTGGCGTTGGGCCGCAGGATCGACTCGCGAATGTAATTCTCGTCAGCCATGACGGCGGGGCCGGTCGCCATGGGCTGCATCGTGTTGTAGATGCCGGCAAGCTTGGGGCCCGGCGACTTGGATCCGGCCATCTGGCCGCTTCCGCCGACGCCGTGGCACGTCGAGCAGGCGTTCTTCGTGAAGAGCGCCTCGCCGTACTTCTCGGGCATGCACTCCTCGGGGGTGCCGACGCACTTGCCGAGCGTCTTGGCCCACTCCTCGTACTCGTTGTGGGGGAGCACCTTCACCGTGGCAAGCATGCCAGAGTGGCTCGTGCCGCAGTACTCCGCGCAGAAGACCTGCGCGTTGCCGGCGACGGTCGGCGTGAACGCGATGAACGAGTACTGGCCGGGAACCGCGTCGCGCTTCAACCGGAACTCCGGGATGAAGAACGAGTGCAGCACGTCTTCCGACGAGATGATCATCTTGTACGGGCGCCCGACCTCGAGAGTGAGCTCGCCCGGGGCGCGGTCGCCGCTCGGATATTCGAACTCCCAGCTCCACTTCTTGGCGCGGACGCGGATCTCGGTCGCGCCTTCCGACGCCGTCGCGTTGCGGATGTACGAGCTGTACCCGGCGTGGAAGAGGAAGCCGATGAAGATGGTCGGCGTGACCGTCCAGAAGATCTCGAGCCGGTTGAAGTGCCCCGTGGGCTCGCTCTTCACGCCCTTCTTCCGCCTGTACTTCACGACGAAGTACATCATCGCCGCCGTGATGACGACGAGGAAGACCACGGAGAACCAGAAGATGAAGTTGTAGGTGCTGTCGACCGGCCCGGCCGTGTCGGACATCGCGGGCGGGAGCTGCCAGCTCGCCCGATGGGGTTCTGTCGCTAAAATCACGTCAGCCTCCTCACACGGTCACGTCTGAAGGAACGTCGCTAGCGCGTTCGATCGGGTTGGTGGCCAGGGTCTTCTTCTTCTTGCGGAGCTCACGACCCCAGAAGAGGCCGAGGAATCCGAACAACACGAGCGCGACGCTGCCGCCACCGACCTGCATCACGCGGCGCGCGACGAGGACGTATTTCCCGCCCTGCGGGTCGTAGTGGTAGCAAAACAGGATGATCTGCTCGACGGTCGAGATGCTCCGGCCTTCGGAGGCCTCGAGCAGACCGAGCTTCAGATCATTGGGCAGGAACTCGAGGCCATACAGGTAGCGGGCCATGCGGCCGTCCGGCTTCGCGATCATCACGACCGACGGATGGCCCCACTGCTTCTGATCGGCGTCGTACTGGTATTCGAAGCCGGCAGCGGCGGCGACGGCGGCGATCGACGCCTTGTCACCCACCAGAAAGTGCCAGCCGTTGCCGTCATGACCGCGCGACGCGCCGTACTCGTGGAGGATCGACGCGCGCTTGGCGGCCGTCTTCTCGAGCGACTCGTTCGGGTCGATGCTGATGGTGACGACCTCGTACTCCTTGCCGACCGTCCAGCCGATGCCGCGGAGGCCGGTGGACTCCGCGTTCAGCACCATGCTGCAGAGCACGGGGCAAGAGTGGTACGCGAAGGTCAGCACCACGGGGCGCTTGCCGTCGAAGAAGTCGCGGAGCTTGACCGCCTTGCCCGTGTGGTCGCGGAAAGGAGTGTCGAGTGGGAGCTGGCCGTCGAGGTGCTCGTTCACGCCGACATGCGCGAGCTCGGGCGGCATCCCGGCGATCTGCGCGCGCGCGGTGCGAGGAGCCAGGAGCGACGCGAGAGCGAGAGCGAGCACGAGCACGGCGAACGCACCTACCGAGGCAGAGCGAGTCGTGTGATTCACACGACACGTGCCTCGTCGATCCGTGTCCCGGGTGGTGGCGCCGAGCTTCAACATTTCAGTGCGGCGCGTGCGCTCCCTTGGGGGCCGAAGCATCGGCCGCGTGAGGTGCGCCGCCGTCGCCGGCCATCGGCTCGGCGCCGCCGTCGGTGGCCATCGAGCCGCCGTCGGTGAGCATCGGGACCGACTCGGTGACGTGAGCCGCGCCGCCCGGAACGGGCAGCGGCGCCTGCTTCGGCAGCTTGCTCCAGCCGGTCATCGCGCCCAAGTCCTCGGAGGGCTTCGGCTCGATCGCCTCGCTGCGTGCGCCCCTCAGCTGCGCCATCGCCTTGTCGATCGGCATCTTCCCACCCGCGAGCGCCGCGGCTTCCGCGATGTGCTGGTCGTCCTTCGCGGTCGTCGGCGCGAGCTTCTCGAACCGCGCCTGGTCGGTCATGATCGCGAAGTAGCTCTCGAACACGAAGTTGAGCCCGAGCAGCGTCACGATCACGATGACCGCGATCGTCACGATGAGCCGCAGCCGCGGAGGTGTGTTGTCGATGGCCATCGATGCCTCAGGCGTTCTGGAAGTGTAGCGAGCGCTCGAGGCGCGGGTCGCCAATCGGGACGAGGTTGTGCTTGGTCATGCGGAAGAACACGAACGCACCGTAGACGCCGGCGACCGCGAGGAAGCAGGCCGCGTCGAGCCAGTGGAACGAGAAGTCGTTCGAGCCGAGCGCGTAGTTCGGCATGACGAACCAGTAGATGTCGACGACGTGCGCGCAGAGCAGGATGGCCGCACCGATCTGCAACCGACCCAGGTTGCGCTTGAAGTTGCGCGAGATGAGCCAGAAGAACGGAAGCACGAAGTGGCCGAACAGGATGGCCATGCTGACCTTCGCCCAGGGGCCGAAGTCCCAGCGGTTGTGGTACCAGGTCGTCTCCTCCGGCAGCGCCGCGTACCAGATCAGCATGAACTGGGAGAACCCGATGTACGCCCAGAACACGTTGAAGCCGAACATCAGCTTCCCGAGGTCGTGAAAGTGCTCGGGCGTCACGGCCCCCTTGAGCGGTCCTGAGTTCTTGAGCGACATCGTCACCAGGATGATGACCGCAAGGCTCGAGACGACGCCGGTGGCAAAGTAGTAGACGCCGAAGATCGTCGAGAACCACGACGGCTCGAGCGACATCACCCAGTCGAAGACGGCGAACGTGAGGCTCAGCGCGAAGAGGATCGTCGCCGGAGGCGCGAAGGCTTGCGCCTTGAGCGTCTCCTTCGGATCCTTCGACGCGTCCTGGCGCGCGGAGTCGCCGAAGATGCGCACCGCGAGAACTGTCCAGATGAGGAAGTAGAGGAGCGCGCGGATGTAGAAGAAGTTCTTGTTGAGGTAGGCGGACTTCTTCGCCATCACCCCGCTGTGGATGAGCGCGTGCGCCTCGTGCTCGGCGTGCGCCTGTGCGGCTGGGCCGCCGTGAGCTGCCGCGGCCGCTGCGTCGTGCGCCGGAGCCGCGGCGGCCGGAGCCGCGTGCTCGTCGCCGTGGCCCGCGAGAGCCGCGGCTGGGACCGCGTGGTCAGGAGCGGCGTTCCCCTGCGCAAACGCGGGCGTGATCAGCGAGACCGACCCGTGCTCCGCGCCGTGCTCCTTGGCGCCGCCGTGCTCACCGCCGAACCAGGGGAACAGGTGCCCGGTCGTCATGAGGATCGGGATGAAGAGCGGGATCAGCGCGAGGATGCCGTAGGAGAAGAACTCCGCGGTGCGCCTGACAGTGACGCTCCAGCCGGCGGACGTGAGCCGCTGGATGAGCACGAAGAAGATCGAGCCGAGCGCGACCGCCAGGCAGGTGATGAACGCGAACATCCACGAGAACGCGAAGCGCCTCGGATCGGTCGTGTACCCGAAGGCCGCACCCGCGAGGCCGAGCGCCCCGATGACCGCGAAGATCTTCCAGGCGCCGGCCCACGCGCCGCTCATCACCCACTCGTTCGTGGGGTGAGAGTGCTTCTTCTCTGTCTTGGCTGCGCTCACGGCGTGCCCTCCGTACCCAAGGGCCGTGCGATCTGGAGGGCGCGGACGTAGGCGACGATCGCCCAGCGGTCCGTGACCGGGATCTGCATGGCGTAGGGCGGCATGTTGTTCTTGCCGTTGGTGATGGTCGCGAAGAGCTGACCGTCGGGCATGTGCCGGATGCGATCCTGGTGGAACGTCGGGGGGGCGAACGCAGTCGCGCCACCCGCGACCGCGCGCTTCTTGACCAGGCCGTTACCGCTGCCGGTACCGTCGTGGCACGGCGTGCAGTAGACGCCGTAGCGAGCCTGGCCGCGCGCAACGAGCTTCTCCATCCCGCCAAACTTCGGATCGTTCACGATCTCGGTGGGGATGGTGAGGATGTAGCCGCTCTGATCTTCGAGGCGACCCTGCGCGAGGCGCGGGTCGATCTCCTCCTCGGTGGAGATGACGCCGTCGACCAGAGGACGCATCGCGCGGTGGTCCGCGAAGAACGTCGACTCCTCTTGGACGTCGTACTTCGGTTGGTCGTACATGTTGCGAATGCCGACGATCGGCGACTCTTTCGAGGTCGACCCACGGCAGCCGGCGAGCCCTGCGACCAGGGCAAGCGATGCGCAAAAGAAGGGACGCGGAAGCGGAAGCGGAAGCGATTTCATGCGTGACCCTTGCTGGCGTGGCCCGACTCTTCGAGCTCGTCGCCGCCTTCTTCGTCGTCGTAGACGAGCTCGACGTGCTTCGCGTGCACGCCTTCGAGCAGCGCCTTCGTCTTGTCGACGTTCCACTTCGGGTCCGTCGCCTCGACCGAGACGAAGAACTTGTCGTTCGAGAAGCTCGCGAACCGCTCCGAATTGAAGAGCGGATGGTGGTGACGCGGGAGCTTGTTCATACCGAGCATCCCAAACACCGCGGCGAAGGCCGACAGGAGGATGGTGAGCTCGAACATGACCGGGATCATCGACGGGAGCGACGCGATACTCGCCGGCTTGCCGCCGATGATGATCGGGTAGTCGATGTTGTTCATCCAGTGAATCATCGTGAAGGCCCCGATCGCGCCGATGAGGCCGGCGGGGAACACGATCCAACCGAGCTTGCTGTCGCCGAGGCCCATCGCGGCATCCATGCCGTGGATGGGAAACGGCGTGTGCGTGTCGAAGTCCTTGTAGCCGGCGTCGCGGAGCGCCTCGGCGGCATGAAGGCACTCACCGGGAGTGTCGAACTCCGCGAGGAGGAGGACCGGCGCGTCTTGGAGGTCGCTCATGACGAAGCCTCGGCAGTAGCGGGTTCGTGGGGCGGGTTCCTAGATCCGACGGCGACGGCGTGCTGCGCGCCCGCGTCGCCCGCGTCGTGATGCGGATCGGCCTCGGGCAGGACGCCCTTGACCTCGGCGACGGCGATCATCGGGATCCACCGGATGAAGAGGAGGAATGCCGTGAAGAAGAGGCCGAGCGTTCCGGCGTACGTGAAGATGTCGACGAGCGTGGGGCGGAAGTAGCCCCACGACGACGGCAGGAAATCTCGGTGCAGCGACGTCACGATGATGACGAAGCGCTCGAACCACATTCCGATGTTCACGAGGATCGACACGACGAACATCACCGGGATGCTGTTGCGGAATCTCTTGAACCAGAAGACCTGCGGCGAGAGGACGTTGCACGAGATCATCGTCCAGTACGCCCACCAGTACGGACCGGTCGCGCGGTTCTTGAAGACGAAGAGCTCGTAGTCGTTGCCACCGTAGTAGGCGATGAAGAACTCCATTGCGTATGCGTAGCCAACGAGCGACCCCGTCACGAGGATGATCTTGTTCATCAGCTCGAGGTGCTTCGGGAGCACGAGGCTGCGCATGCCGTACACCGCGCGGGTGATGAGCATGAGCGTCATGACCATCGCGAAGCCGGAGAAGACGGCGCCGGCGACGAAGTAGGGCGGGAAGATCGTCGTGTGCCAGCCCGGCATGAGCGACGTCGCGAAGTCGAACGACACGACGCTGTGAACGGAGAGAACGAGCGGCGTCGAGAGCGCGGCGAGGATCAGGTACGCGCGCTCGTAGTTCTGCCAGTGACGGTTCGACCCGCGCCAGCCGACCGCGACCGCTCCGTAGATCATGCGGCGGTACTTGCCCTTGGCGCGATCGCGGAGCGTGGCGAAGTCGGGGATGAGGCCGACGAGCCAGAACATCGTCGAGACCGTGAAGTACGTGCTGACCGCGAAGATGTCCCAGATGAGCGGGCTCTTGAAGTTCGGCCAGATGCTCATCTCGTTGGGAAACGGCATCATGTAGTACGCGTACCAGGCGCGCCCGACGTGGATGCCCGGGAAGACGAGCGCGCAGATGACCGCGAAGATCGTCATCGCTTCGGCGAAGCGGTTGATGCCCGTGCGCCACTTCTGGCGGAACAGGAACAGAACGGCGCTGATGAGCGTGCCGGCGTGGCCGATACCGATCCACCAGACGAAGTTCGTGATGTCCCAGGCCCAGTAGACGGGAGCGTTGTTGCCCCAGACGCCTACGCCGGTCCAGAAGAGGTACGCGATCGCCAGCGTCATGATGCCGGTGAAGTTGGCAGCGATGAGGAAGGCAACCCACCAGCCGCGGGGCGCCTTGTTCTCGGTGACGCGGCAGACCGTCTCGGTGATCGAGCGGAAGGTGACGCCGTCGCCGACGAGCGACTCCTCGCCGAGCTCGCGAATCGGCAAATTCCAGGAGCTCATGACTACGCCCCCATCTCAGGGTTCAGGTTGCGAATCTTGCCGAGGTAGGACGTGCGCGGGTGCGTTCCGAGCTCGGCGAGGAGGCGGTACGAGCGATCCTTGGCGCGCCACTTGGACACGCCGCTGTTCGGATCGTTCAGGTCACCGAAGGTGATGGCGCCGGCGGGACAGGCCTGCTGGCAGGCGCTCTTGATCGTGCCGTCCTTGATCGGCTCACCCGTGCGCTTGCTCGCGATCTTGCCTTCCTGGATGCGCTGGACGCAGTAGTTGCACTTCTCCATGACGCCGCGCATGCGCACGGTGACGTCGGGGTTGTAGTGCATCTTCTCCGTCTCGGGCACGTCGTCGTAGGTGCCGCCGGACGTGTGGTAGTTGAGGAAGTTGAAGCGGCGAACCTTGTACGGGCAGTTGTTCGCGCAGTAGCGCGTGCCGATGCAACGGTTGTAGGCCATGTCGTTGAGGCCTTCGGGGGAGTGCTCGGTCGCGTTGACCGGGCAGACGTTCTCGCACGGAGCCTCCTCGCACTGCACGCAGGCGACGGGCTGGAAGGCGATCTGCGGATCGTTGGTGTCGAGACCGACGAAGTAGCGATCGATTCGGAGCCAGTACATCTCGCGGCCGCGCCAGATCTGCTCCTTGCCGACGGCCGGGACGTTGTTCTCGATCTGACAGGCGATGACGCAGGCGTTGCAACCCGTGCACGACGTGAGGTCGATGCCCATGCCCCACTTGTGGCCCTTCGAGTAGTCGACGCGGTTCCAGAGCGGATCGACGTTCGGGTCGGGCGAGCCGTTCTCGCGAACCGCGATCGCGTTTCCGTGCTGGTCGAGGTCCTTCCGCGCGTCGTTCGGGAACATCGGGAAGAAAGCCTGCTTCTTGTACTCGTCGAGCGTGGCGTCGATGGCGACCGGGCGGCCTTCCATCGTGTCGTGCTCCTGCGTCTGCGAGATCTTGTAGAGGCCCGTCTCGATGTCCATCGGATCATCGGGGCGGACCCGGCCCGCGATGGGGCTCTCGCCTGCGGCCATGCCGACCTTGCGCATGCGATCCTTGATGGCGTCGATCTCGCCGGCGCCAAGCTTCGCGACCTTCACGCCGGAGGCGATCCACATCGCGTCCGTCGTGCGGAGACCGCTCACGTCGAAGCCGTGCTTGTTGCCGTAGCGGCCAGCCTTCTGACGACCCCAGCCGAGGACGACGGAGAGCGAGTTGTCGGCCTGACCCGGCGTGACCCACATCGCGACCTCGATCGGACCGGGCGCGCCCGCGCGCGTGAGGCGCACGAGCGTTCCGCTCTCGACGCCGAGCGCCTGCGCGGTCGCCTTCGAGATGTGCGCGACGTTGTCCCAGGTGATCTTGTTGACCGGATCCGGGAGCTCGAGGAGGAGCGGGTTGTTCGCGTAGCGGCCGTCGAAGAGCTTCGGACACGCGGCGAAGGTGAGCTCGAGGTTGTCGGGGCCAATCGCGGCGCCGGACTTGGCGGCCGAGAACGCCGCAGCGACCTCGGTCTTGCGCGCGTCCATCGCGCCGTAGGCCTTCGCGCTCGGACCGAGCACGCCCGACTTGAGCGCCTCGTTCCACACGCGGGTCATCTGGCCGGTGCTCGAGAGCGAGCCGCGGACCGTCTGCTGGACGAGGTCGTAGCCCTTCGGAGAGATGTCGCCCGCGATCTTCGCGAGGACCTCGATGTCGCTCCGGCCGCCGAAGAGGGGCGCGATGAGCGGTTGCTGGATCGCGACCGTGCCGTCGAGCGCGGTCTGATCGCCCCAGGCCTCGAGCTCGTGGGCGCGCGGCGCGTGCCACACGCAGTTCTCGCCTGTCTCGTTGAGGTGCGAGGCGACGTGGATCGTCGAGCCGAGCGCCTTGAGGCGCTCGCCGAACTTCAGATCCGCGGGCGCATCGTAGACGGGGTTGCCGCCAAGGATGACGAGCGTGCCGACCTTGCTCGCCGCCATATCGTCGACGAGCGCCTTGAGGCTCGCCGCCGGATCCGCCTCGAGGCGATCCGCGGGCGGGTAGTAGCTGACCGTGTGGCCCGCGTTGCCGAGCGCCGCATTGAGCGCGTGGACGAGCGCGTGGACGCGCGCCGGCTGGCGCGTACCCGCGACCAGGACGCTCTTGGCGCGTGCGCCCGCGAGCTCCTTCGCGACGACCTGGATCCACTTGGCGGTCACGCCTGAGATGGGGGAGATGGCGGCGTCGGCCTTGCCGAGCCCGCCGACGTCGATCGCGTGCTTCGAGGAGAGCTCCGCCGCGAGCGCGAGGAGGTAGCGCTCGACGTCCTGCGCCGCGAGGCGGAGGCGGTGGTCGGCGTTCATGCCTGTGACGGTGAACGTGGGCTCGACGACGTAGAGCCGGTTCATCGACGTGTCGGAGCCGGTCTCGAGCTTGCGACCCGCCGTGAATTCGCGCGCCGCGCGGACGTTGCCTGCCTCGGTGCCGAGAAAATCGCTGTCGAGCGAGAGGATGACGGAAGCCTTCGAGTAGTCGGCCACGACGTTGACGACCTGACCGAACGCGAGCTTCGCGCCTTCGCGGGCGTTCGCGTCGTTCACGGAGGCCCACGTGTGGACCTTCGCTTGCGGAAGCTTCGCGGTCAGCGCGTCACGCAGGCGCATGAACGTCGGCGAGTTCGTGGGCTCGACGAGGATGCGGAGCTTCGCACCGGCGTCGGCCTGCGAGGTGCGGGCGAGGTCGCTGAGGACGGCGTCAAGCTCGGCCCACGTGGCCGGTTGGTGCGAGGACGTGCCCGCGGTGATCGGCGCGCGGCCGCCGCGCATCGGCGTGACCGAGCGATCCGGATCGTAGAGCTCGAAGATCGCAGCCTGCGTCCAGAGGTCCGTCGCGCCGAGGCTCGATGGGTGCTTGGGGTTGCCCTCGATCTTCGTCGGGCGGCCTTCATGGCTCTCGACGACGATGCCAATCGCGTCGCTTCGGTACTGGCGAACCGACGCGTAGTGGTTCGCGACGCCGGGGAGCACGTGCTCCGGCGCCTTCGAATACGGCATGATCTTCTCGACGGGGCGCCGTGCGCAGCCCTCGGCCGCGAGCGCAGCAGTGGCGCCGGCGAAGAACATGAAGCCGCGACGCCCGACGGCGGCATCGCCTACCGCGGGGGCCGCGCCGTTCTTGCCGCGGCGGAGCTTCACCAGGGTCGCGTCGGCGGCAGCGGCAGAAGCGGCGACCTCGGTGAGCGCGCGCTTCTCGGCGAGCTCCGGACGCTCCTTGTCCTCAAGGCTCTTCCAGAAGAGCTTTGCTCCGTCCTGCGCGGGCGGAAATACGTGCGGTTCGCGGCGGCTCATCGGTGACACCCCGAGCAGTGCTTGGGCGGATTGACGTCGGGGGCGGTCCAACCTGCGGCCATCTCCGGCTTCCACTCCATGTTCGTGATCTGATCCTTGGGCCGAAGGTTCGGCTTCGGGTCGCGGTGACACTCGAGACACCAGCCCATGCCGATCTGGTTATCGGCACGCACGACCTCCATCTGGTCGATGCGGCCGTGGCACGTGACGCAGCCGACGCCGGCGGCGAGGTGCGCGCTGTGATTGAAGTACGCGTGATCCGGGAGCTTGTTGATGTGCACCCACTCGACGGGCTTGCCGCTCTCCCAGCTAGCGCGGACCGGCGCGAGGCGCGCGCTGTCGGTCTTCACCATGGCGTGGCAGCCCATGCAGACCTGCGTAGGCGGGATCATGGCCTTGGCGCTGACCTCCACGTTCGCGTGGCAGTAGCGGCAGTCCATCCCCATCTGTCCGGCGTGGAGTCGGTGCGAATAGGGCACCGGCTGCGTGGGGGCATAGCCGACCTGGAAATTCTTCGGCGTGAGGTAGTACCAGATCGCGCCGACAAGCAGAGCCGGCAGGATTGCACCTGCGCCTCCGAGAATCAGCGGGAGCTTGTTGAGCGACCGGGGAAAGATCTGCATGCGCGGGCGGACTCGGGTTGGGTCTCGGGGCCCCGGTTCAACGAGGCGCCCCACGAACGCGAGGGCTCGGCGATTTGCCTTGTGCGTCCGCGCTCAAACCCCCGCAAAAAAGGACGGGGGCGCGGCTCTTATAGAGGAGGGCCGTCCGCAGGTACAAGTCCCGGTTTCACGAGATCACTGCGAAAGTTTTGCGCGGTTACCGGGCGATCAGCGGGCGACGTCAGCTTTGGCGGCGAACGCCTCGGCTTCGTCGTGGTGCGTGGGACAGTCGCGGGCCAAAATCGTCACCTCGGTCCCTCCGGCCTCGGGCGCGCGGACGGTGACGGTCTTCGGGGTCAGATCGACCCGCGAGGCTCCGATCGGCTCCCGGAGATGGGCCCGGACGGCGACCAGCATCCCGAGATGAAACTCGAAGCGGGCGGAGGTCGCTCGGGCCTTTTCGCCGCTGGCGTTCCACTCGAGGACCGTGTCGTCGCTCGCGCCGACGCCGCCTCCGCCGACCTTTGTCTGCCAGGCGCCCTCGCCTCCGCCGTCGAAGCGATCGCGGACGTCGCGCGGCGCCATCCCGAGGCGAACGCCGGGTACGACCTCGTTCGGCGCATCTCGGCCGCACGCCGCGTCGCACGCCGCGAGAAGCGCGATCACCACCAAGAGGAGCGGCCGCATCGGTCTTTTCGGTTAGGCCCCGACGGGCGAAGGGTCAAGGTGCGGCGACGCACGAAGAGGAGCGCGAGCGCGATGGCAGGGTGCGCCTCGCAATCGACGAGAACGGCTTCGACGACGATTTCCTCGTGTGGGTAGAAGTGGGCGTGATGCGTGCCAGCATCGAGCGCGCGACGGGCAAAAGGATGGAGCTATCGTTGGAGGTATGGCCTGGGTCGCACGCGTCCTCGTCACGAGCGCCACACTGCTCGCCGGCTGCGCCGCGCTCGCGGGGATCGGCGATTCGAACCCGGCGGAAGAGAACGCGGACAGCGGGAGCCGCGGAACCTCGGGGACCAGTGGCACCTCAGGCACCAGCGGAACCTCGGGCACCAGCGGCGCGAGTGGGACCAGCGGAACCAGCGGAACCGCAGGAACCAGCGGAACCAGCGGAACCACCGACGGCGCCGCGCCGGTCGACAGCTCGGTGAAGGACGCCACGCAGGGCTGCACGTTGAAGCAAGAGGGCGCGGTTTGCCAGCAGCCGGGCGACTGCTGCAGCAACGCGTGCGCGGGTGATCACAAGTGTTCGAGCTCGTGCAAGACGTCCGGCGCGTGCTTTCGAACTTTCGACTGCTGCGTGAAGTCCTACTGCTCGTCGTTCCAGTGCGCCGCGTGTCGGCTCGACGGCACGCCCGCGGAGAAGTTCACGCTCATGAACGTGGTCACGGCGATTGTTTCGTCGTGTTGCTCGAACATGGTCAACAGCAGCGGGAATTGCGGTCCCTGAGAGCGCGAGTCGCTCAGGGGTCGATCGCGAGCACCGCAAACAGCAGCACGAGGTAGAGGATCGAGATCCCGAAGAGCGATTTCGCCCACTTCGCGCCGCTGCCCTCGCGCAGACCGAAGCAGCCCCACGTGAAGAAGACGCCACCAAGGAGCGTGGCCGCGATCAGGTAGCCGTGATGGGCGACGCCCAGCGGGACGACGAGGAGGCTCGTTGCGACGAGCGCGAACGTCCAGCGGACGATGGTGTGGCGCGTCGCGAGCTCGCCGGCGACGTTCGGAAGCACCTTGATCCCGGCGGCCGCGTAGTCGGCCTTGCGGAACGTCGCGATCGCGCAAAAATGCGGGATCTGCCACAAAAAAAGCACTCCGAAGAGCACGGCGCCGGCGGCGTCGATGCGGCCGGTGCCGGCCGTCCACCCGAGGAGGGGGGGGATCGCGCCGGGGATTGCACCGACGTGGAGCGCATACGGCGATACCTGCTTGAGCGGCGTGTACGCGAACACGTAGAGGAGGTTCGCGAGCACCGCCAGCAATGCGGTGAGCGGGTTCGCGCCGATCGCGAGGATCGGGACCGCGACCGCCGACATCGCGACGCCGAACCACAGCGCGATGCGCGGGCTCATGCGACCGGCCGGAAGCGGGCGATTCTTCGTCCGGGGCATCAGGCGGTCGGAGTCCCGCTCGATGTACATGTTGAGCGCGTTCGCGCCCGCTACGATGAGCGACGTGCCGAGCAGCGTCGACACGATGGTGGCCGCCGAGAGCGTGTCAATCCCCGGCATGCGACGCGAGAGAAAGAGCCCGCCCACGGCCGTGATGAGGACCATGAAGGTGATTCGTGGCTTGGCGAGCGTGACGAGGTCACGCGGGGCCAACTGGCTCGCCGGACGACCACTCTCTGCAACGGCGGCCATGTCGACGGGATCCTGCATGGAGTGTCCGCGTTTTAGGGAGGCGGGCGCCCTCCGTCAAGGACGTCTTCTCTGGTGGAGCTTCGTCCTTCGCCTTCGGCGAGCCTCCCGTGATGCGACCTGCCCGGTGTGAGTTGCCTTCGGCGAACGGCGCGCGCGCGCCGAGGCGCCGATTTTCGCGCCTGGGTCGCGAGCGGGCGGTGAGCTTCCGCGTGTTGGGTCTCGGGATACCCCCAGGACGCCCTGGGATGGTGGCCAAGTGAGCAGTATTTCTCCTCGGGATTTCACGTCATTGGCGTTTTGAATTTCCGATACGCTGGGACACCGTTTCGGCCCGCCCGGGCGCCTCTGCGCGTACGCAGCCCTCGCCCGGCGATCACCGACCGCGTCGAAATCGAGCTGGTCGCCCCCATGCAATCGTCGCCGCCTCCCCGCCAGTCACGCGCTGGGATCCCCTCGTTCGACTCGAAGCTCGAGAATGAAGAGGAGATCCTCGACGCCTTCCTTCTCAACCTCTCCAAGAACCAGCTCGACGAAACGATCTGGCAGGAGCTCCACGACGCCGCCGTCCGGCACGACCGCGTATCGGAGCTCGCGTTCGCGTACGAGTCGGTCTCCCAGGGGCGGAAGCTCAAGACCCAGCTGCCGAACGTGCAGGCCGAGCTCTACTACCGTGCGGCGGCCTTCTTCGGCGAGGTTCTCGGAGACGAGTTTGGCGCGACGACCTACCTCGAGAAGGCGCTGACGGCCTGGCCCGCGCACGTGGGCGCCTTCGAGCGCATCGACGCCCAGCTCACCCGCGTCGACGACAACAAGAAGCTCGCCGACCTCTGCATCCACACGGCGACCCATCGCTCGAAGCCCGATCAGGGAATGCTCCTCCGGCGCGCCGCCGTCCTCTACGAGCGCGCGAATCTCGAGGACAAGGCGATCGAGACCTACCAGAACCTCGTCAAGCTCGAGCCGGGGGACGAGGCCCTCCGCAACGCGCTCGAAGCGCGCTACGTGAAGGCCAATCGCTACCGCGACGTGGCGCGCATGCTCGAGCAGGCGCTCGCCGTCGAGCCCGCGCCCGACCCGGACAGCGCCGGACGCATCCGCGCGAAGCTGATCGACGTGTTCGCCAACCAGCTCAAGGAGCCGGAGCGAGCCATGCCGCACGTCGAGGCGCTCCTGCAGGTGGACCCGACGCACCCAGACGCGCGGCGGATCGCCACGCGCCTCCTCGAGAGCAAAGGCCTCGCCGCGCGTGCAGCGGCCGCGCTCGCAGAAGGCGCCGCGACAACCGAGGAGAGCGCCCGCTTTCTCACCATCGAGCTCGAGAACACGCGCGGCCCGCGCCGCCGCGACGTCCTCCGGCGCATCGGTATCCTAAAGCAGGACGAGCTCGGCGATCCGCAGGGCGCCTTCGAGGCGTTCGAGCAAGCGCTCAGCATCGATCCGGCGGACGACGATCTTCGACGGCGCTACGTCGAGCTCGGGACGGCGTTGAAGGGCCCCCTCGAGGTCGCCCGTACGTTCGCCCGCGTCTCGACCGTCGCGAAGGACGCGGCGGTCCGCTCGCGCATCACGGCGGAGATGGGCGAGCTGCTCCTCCGCGGAGGTGACGCGAAGCGCGCACGGACCACGCTCGCGGGCGTGATCTCCGCCGCGGCCGCCGACCCGACTGCCGTGCTCACGGCGGCGCGCGCGCTCGCGGGCGTCTACGAGGCCGAGGGTGATTCGAAGAACCTCGTCGAGGTCCTCTCACGCATCGGCGAGATGAGCGCCGATCCCGCCGAGAAGCAGCGCGCCAACGAGCGCGTCGCTCAGATCTGTAGCGACGACCTGCATGACGTGGAGCGCGCGGTCGCCGCCTGGCGCCGCCTCGTCGACTCCCCTGCCCGCGATCGTGCGCTTGCGGCGCTCGAGCCCCTCTACGAGCAGCGCGGCGACTGGATGGACCTCTCGTTCGTGCTCGAGCAACGCGCGAAGGACATGGTCACGAACGGCGGCGATCGCGGCCAGGCGCGCGAGCTGTCGTTCCGCGCGGCGGAGGTCCTCACGCAGAAGGCGAAGGACGCGACGAGCGCGTCCGAGGCCTGGCGGCAGATGATCGACACGTACGGCCCCGCTCGCGACGTCTACGCGCAGTATGCGCCGCTTCTCGAGGCGCAGCGCCAGTGGCCCGAGCTCGCCAACAGCCTCGTGCACGATGCGCAGCTCGCGCCCGTCGAGGAGCGCGCCGCGATTCTCGCTCGTCTCGGAAATGTGTATCTTACACGTACTCGCGATCCGGACGCGGCGATCGAGGCGTTCAGGAGCGCTCTCGCCAACGACCCGCAGGAGAAGACGAGCCGCGCGACGCTCGAGAAGCTCCTCGCCGCCGGCGAGCATCGGCTCGCTGCCGCGTCGGTGCTCGAGCCGATCTACCGGCGTGAGGACGAGGTCAACGGCCTCCTTCGCGTCCTCGACATCAGGGCGCAGCTCTCTGCCATCGTCACCGACCGTCTCGCGGCGCTCGAGGAAGCCGCGGACGTCGCCATCTCCGTGTCGCGTGAGAAGGCCCTCGACTTGGTCGGACGTGGCCTCGCGGAGGCCGTCGAGAGCAACGAGTCGATCGGGCCGTGGCTCGGCCGCTTCGATCTGTTCGCCGGAGACACGGATCGCAAGAAGCGCGCGGCGATCCTCGGCAAGGCCCTCGGCGAGCACGCGATCACGTCGAACGAGCTGCTCGTCCTCGCCAAGCGAGTCGGCGAGGAGCACGCGGCCTCCGGCGACGTCGGAGCGGCGCTCACTGCGCTCCGCAAGGCGCTCGCGTACGAGCCCACCTCGACCGAGCTGCTCGCGCGCGTCGACGAGCTCCTGCGCGAGTCCGGTAATCCGGAGGAGCGCGTCGCGCTGTATCGCGCCGCCCTCGAGCGCGGTCCCGAGGCTGCTCGCCGCAAGGAGCTGCTTCACAGCATCGGATCGATCGAGCGCTATGAGCTGATGAACCCGGACGCCGCGATCGGCGCGTACAAGCGCGCCCTCAAGGACGATCCTGCCGATCAGGCCGCGCATGCAGCGCTCGGCGAGCTCTACGCCGAGACCGAGGCCTGGGACGATCTCTGCGACGTCCTCGAGGCGCATCTCCCGAACGCCTCGGGGCCGGAGCAGGCTCGCCGCGCACGCTCGCAGCTCGCCGAGGTCGCGGCCGCGCACGGCCAGCACGAGCGCGCCGCGCTTCACGCGCGGGCGCTCCTCGGCGACGCCGAGCTCGCCGACGCCGACCTCGATCTCATCGAGCGCGTCGCTTCCGCGATTGCTGACACGGGGCTCGTTCGCAGCGTGCTCGAACGCCGGGTGCGAGCCAGCCAAGACGCCGCCGACCCGCGACAGACCGTGCAGTGTCTCGAGCGCTTGGCGAAGCTGGATCGCGACGCCGGCAACCTGAAGGAAGCGGCGGAACGGCTCGGAGAAGCTGCCGACGTCGCGCAGGGCATGGGCGACGACGCAACCGCGATGTCGCTCCTCGTCGCACTCCGCGAGATCGATCCGCGCGATGCGCACGCGACCGCGCTGCTCCTCGAGCTCTACGAGCGAAGCGGCGACTGCGTGCGCGTCCCGGCGCTCACGGCGACGCTCCTCGACCTCACGACCGACGAAGCCGCGCGCGTCACGCTCCTGCGAAACCTCTCGCGCACGCTTGCGGACCGCATCGGCGATCTGCCCGGCGCGTTCACGGCGTCGCGAAGTGCCTTCGCAACCGCGCCGTTCGATCGCGACGTGCTCGCGGAGCTCGAGGCGCTCGCGGTTCGCACCGGCTCGGTCGACGAGTTCGCGGACGCGATCGGCGAGGCGATGGTCAGCCTCACGGAGGCCAGCGCCGCGGGAGACGTACGCGGCAACCCGACAGACCTCACGCTCGCCAAGGCGCGCGTGCTCGCGACCAAGCCCGAGACCGTTGCCGACGCCGCCGCCGCCTACCGGATGGTCCTCGAGAAGGCCCCCGACGAAGCTCATCGGACGACCGCTGCCGAGGGCCTCGAGGCCCTCTTGCGGACGATGCCGCCGGGCGACGAGCGCACGGCCGACGTTCGCTGGCTCCACGAGTGGCGCGCCGATGGCGCGACCCCGGAAGATCGCGCGCGCGTTCTCTCGGCATGGGCCGTGGTGGAGGAAAACGAGCTCGGCGACCGCGCGCGCGCGCTGGCGCTCTATCGTCGCGTCGTCGAGCAGGACGCCGAGGACCTCGAGGCGCTCACCGCCGTCTCGCGCTTGTCGCTCGCGCTCGGCGACGTCGAAGGCGCGCTCGCCGCGCTCATCGCTCGCCGCGAGGCCTCCGAGGGCGAGGCCCGCAACGTGCTCGACGTGGAGATCGCGACCATCCTCGTCGGTCGTCCCGGCCGTGGCCGCGAGGCCCTCGAGCGCGTGGCGAGTGTCCTCGAAGCGTCGCCCCACGACCCGCAGGCCCTCGAGCTGGCCGCCAAGCTGCTCCGCGATCCCGACGTGACCGCGCGCGCCGCCGAGGCGCTCGAGAAGTGCCTCGATGCCGTCGAGGACCCCGCGATGCGCGTCGAGATCCTCGAGCGCCTGCTCGGGGCGGGCGAGCCCGGCACCGAGCATCGTCTCGGACAGTACGAGCGCCTCCTCGACATCCTCGCGGAGCTCCAGAGGGACGCAGAGGCGTTCGTCGTCGTCGTGCGCGCCGCAAAGGAGCTCCCTCGCGAGGCCTCGCTCTGGGATCGCGCCGAGAGCATCGCGCGTCAGCTCTCGCAACCGGATCCGGTCGCCGCTCTCTACGAGGAGGTGCTGCGCCGCCCCGACCTGCCGAAGGAAGATGCCATCGAGCTCGGACAGCGCGCCGTCGCGTTCTACGAGGAGTGGTTCGAGGACGGCGGACGCGTCGTCGGCATCCTCGAGCGGCTCCTCGAGATCGAGCCCGACGACGCGTGGGCGTTCGACCGCCTGAAGCTCATTTTCGACGCGCAGGAGCGCTGGGACGATCTCTTTGCCCTCTACGATCGCGCCGCTGCGAGCGCCGACAAGGAGCGCCGCCTCGAGCTGCTCGAAGAGGCCGCCCAGATTGCCAAGGACTTCGCGAATCACTCGAAGCGCGCGATCGGCTATCTCGAGCAGCTGCTCGAGCTGAAGCCAGGAAACGTGCGCCTCTCCGCGGCGCTCGAGCGTCTCTACGAGCGCCACGGCTGCCATCGCGAGCTCATCGGCCTGCTCGGAAACCGCCTTCCACAGCTCACGGCCGACGACGCACAGCGTGAGCGCGCACGCATCGCGGGACTCTGGCTCGACGAGCTGGGCGACGCATCGAGCGCGCTCATCGTCATCGAGGACATCATCGCGAACACGCTCGCGGAGGGTGAGGCTCCGCCCCCGCCGCTCCCGACGCGCGGGATGCCCGGCTCGATCCCGCCGCCGCTCGCCGAAGTCGACGTCACCGCGCTGCTCGAGCGCGTCCTCGCCGTCGCGCCGAGGTCCGCCGACATCCGCGAATCGCTCCCGCCGCCGCCCGAAGGACGTCGCGACTCGTATCTGCCCGTCGCGCCGAAGCGCGGTCTCGTCCGCCAGCGCGCCGCCGCCCTCCTGAAGGAGCGCTACTCAATTCCGGGTCGCGAGGCCGATCTCGCGCGCGCCCTCGAGGTCGAGCTCGAGGCGGTCAAGAGCGTCAAGGAGCGGATCCGTCGCCACCAGCAGATCGCGACGATCTACGGCCAGCTCGGCGACGACGAGCACGCGATGGATCACTTCGTACAGCTCGTCCTCCTCGAGCCCGAGATCGCCGCCCATCGCACCGAGCTCGCGCAACTCGCGGCGCGTGTCGGTCGCTTCGAGCGCCTCGCCGACGTGTTCGTCTCCGCGGCCGACGACTGCAACGACGACGCGCTCAAGGTCGAGCTACTGATGCACGCCGGCGTCGTGACGGCCGAGAAGATCGGGGACATCTCTCGCGCGATCGAGCTTTTTTTCCGGGTCCTCGCGATCAATCCGATCGCCGACGAGGCGCTCCTCACCGCGTGCCGCCACGTCGAGCCGCTGCTCGACCAGTCGGGCCGGAAGGCCGATCGCCTCGACGTCCTCGAACGCCTCGCGATCCTCGAGAGCGAGTCCGAGGTGCGCTGGCGCGTGCTCGGCGAGGCTGCACGCCTCGCGACCGATCTCCAGGAGGACGACCGCGCCATCTGGGCGTGGGAGGGCCGCCTCGAGACGGCACCGAACGACCCCGAGGCGCTCGACGGACTCGTCCTGCTCTTCGACAAGGCGGAGCGCTGGCGTCCGCTCATCGACGTGCTGGCGAAGCGCGGCAAGCTCGATCGCCCCCAGGCGGAGCAGCGCGCCGATCGCGTGCGCGTCGCGACGATCCTGAGCGAGAGGCTCGACTCCACCGAGGAGGCGATCACGACCTGGTGCGACGTCGAGGCGACGTTCGGCGACTCCGACGAGGGAACGCGCGCGCTCTCCGCGCTCTACCGAAGCACACGCAAGTGGCTCGAGCTCGCCGACCTCCTCGCGGGTGCGGCAACACGGACGGAGAGCATCGCAGAAAAGGCCGACATCCTCCGCGAGCTCGGCGACGTGCAGCGCGAGCAGCTCGATACGATTTCCGAGGCGATCGCGAGCTACGAGGCCGCGCTCGGTCACGATCCGCGCAGCGAAGGGTCGCGCGTGGGCCTGCGCGCCCTGCTCAAGCGCGCGGAGCACCGCGCCGACGTCGTCCGCGTGCTGCTCGTTGCCTACTACGCGGCCGACGACTGGCGTCTCGTGCTCGATTTGACCGAGCACCGCCTCAATACCGCGAAGAACGTTCCCGCGCAGATCGTCATCCTCATGGAGGCCGCGACACTCTCGAAGACGCGCGCGATCGATTTCGACGCGGCGTTCGCACTCGTGCGGCGCGCGCTCCTCCTCGACGCCAGCGACCCGACCGACTCGACGCTCGCCGAGCTCTTCAGCCTCGCCGACCTGACCCGCAACTACCGTTCACTCGCCGACGCGCTGCGCGAAGCCATCGAGTCACCGGACGCTGCGGGCGCGCCATGGGCTCGCACACTTCGCTACCGCATGGGCGACGTCCTCGAGACCCGCCTCGACGAGCTCCGCGCGGCGCTCGACGCTTATGTGCAGGTTGCACACGATGACCCGAACAACCTCGACGCTGCGCGTGCGGTGATCCGCGTCGCGGGTCGCACGATGCGCTGGGACGCAGCCGCCCGCGTGATCGTGGAGACGACTCGCGCCCGCGACGCGCTCGAGCCCGTGCTCCTCCAGGCGGTCGAGGAGTCGGCCGGTGCCTCGAGCGGCTGGGATGCGGTCACGTTCGCGCTCGCTGCTCTCGTCCACGACGGCGGCGGCCTCACCCCGAACCTCGCGCGCGACATCGAAGCCGCGATCGCCGTCTGGCACCGTGATCGCCGCGGCGATCCGGATGCGTCCGAGGCCGCGTACGCGCGCGCTCTCGCCCACGACACCGCGAATGCCGGGATGCTCGCCGAGCTCACGAAGCTGCAGCGCCGCGCAAAGGGCCGTCCGCTCGTCGACAGCCTGCTCCGCCTCTCGCAGGCGACCGGTGGCGACCTCGACCTCCTCACCGAGGCCTCGGACGCCGCGATCTCGAGCGTCGGAGACCGTGCCCTCTCGAAGTCGATCCTCGACCGCCTGCTCCGCCTCGCGATCGAGCGGTGGCTCGGCGACGATCTCGAACCGGCGGCGCCCGAGGACGGCGTCACCGCGGGGACGCCCGCCGCCCCGCACACGTACGTCGACCGCGCGACCACCGAGCTCGTGAAGATCTACGAGGGCGACGGCGATCACGACAAGGTCGTCGCGCTGCTCGTCGAGACCTCCGCGCTGCCGTGGCCACGCGAGAAGTCCCGCGCGCTCCGTCACGAGGCGGCACGCATCGCGGTCGAGAAGCTCCACTCAGATGCGCCCTCCGATCGCGCGACCGCGATCTACCTCCAGCTCATCGAGGAGGACCCGCACGATGAGGACGCGGTCTCACGCCTCGTCCGGCTCTACGAGTCGGGTGGCCGCAAGACGGAGCTGCTCGAGCTGAAGCGCCGGCTCGTGGGCACGGCGCTCACCGACGAGGCTCGGCTCGGGCTCCGGCTCGAGGTCTCGCTCCTCGAGGACGAGCTCGGCGAGGTCGCGAAGGCCGTCGCGGCGCTCGAGGAGAACCTCGCGGAGTCCGCGAGGAACGACGCGACGGTGAAGCAGCTCGCCGGGCTCTTCGCGCGCGATGGCAAGCACGTCGAGCTCGAGTCTCTCTTCGCGAAGCAGGCGGATCTCGCCGAGCAGGCCGGCGAGAGCAAGCTCGCCGCCGACCTGCACGGCCGCGCCGCCGATGTCGCCGAGACAAAGCTCGGCGACGTGCCGAGCGCGATCAAGCATCTCCGTCGCCTGGTCGATCTCGAGCCGCGAGCCGCCGCGCTCGACGCGCTCGCGCGCCTCTCGACGACGGCTCGCGATCACGAGGGCGCCGCTGGCTACCTCGATCGCCTGCGCGACATGGCCGAGGGACCGGCACGCTCGGCGATCACGCTCCGCCTCGCCGAGGCGTTCGTCGCCGCGGGCAAGGCGCCCGATGCGCAGCACCGCCTCGAGAGCGAGGTCGGCATGGACCCGGAGTCGGACCACGTCCGCATGCGGCTCTCCGAGATGTACCGCGCCGCTCAGTCGTGGCGCTCGCTCGCCGAGCTCCTCACCGACGGCGCGACGCACGCGCCCGACAAGGCAACGCGTCTCTCTCGTCTCCGCGAGGCCGCCGAGCTCCACCGCAGCAAGACAGGCGAGCCCGAGCGCGCCATCCCGCTGCTCGAGCAGGCTTCGGACCTGTCGCCCGATGACAACGCCGTGAAGCTGGCGCTCGCCGACGCGCTCGGCGCCGCAGGCCGGTTCGACGAGGCTCGCTCCAACCTGCGCACGCTCGTGGATGCCTTCGGAGGACGACGCCCGAAGGAGCGCGCGCCTGTGCACTACCACCTCGCTCGCCTCGATCTCGCGGTCGGCGACCGCGCGCGCGCCCTCGTCGAGCTCGACGCTGCAACGCGCATCGATCCCGCGAATCCCGAGATCCTCCGCACCCTCGCGGAGCTCGCACGCGACGACGGCCAGCTCGATCGCGCAGAGCGCTCGTACCGCGCCTTGCTCACTGTGCTCCGTCGGCAGGACGAGATCGCCAGCGACGCTCCCATCTCGCGCGCCGAGGTCATGTTCGAGCTGAGCAAGATCGCGACCCGTCAGGGCGAGCCGGATCGCGCAAAGGAAATCCTCGAGTCGGCGTTCGAGCTCTCGACCGAGAGCGTCGTCGAGGCGCGTCGCCTCGAGGCCGCACTGCGCGCCGCCGACGATCACGGCAACCTCGTGCGCGCGCTTGAAGCGCGTATCAATCGGAGCGGTAGCGGCGAGCCCGCCGACGCCGCGACGATTTACGGCGAGCTCGGCAGGCTCTACGAGGACCACCTCGGCCGCGCCGAGGATGCCTTCGAGATGCGCCAGCGCGCGCTCGACATCGACCCGGCAGCGGACACGACGCACGAGGCCGCCGCACGGCTCGCGGCGAAGCTCGGCAAGCTCGCGACGTACGAGTCACACGTCAAAAAGCTCGCCGAGAAGGCGAAGAGCGGAAGCGCGGGCGGGGGACGCAGCCCCGGTCACGCCCCCGATCCGGCTCTCGCCGCGTCGCTGTTCGTTCGCCTCGCGAAGATCGCCGAGACCGATCGCAACGACGACCGCGAGGCGGCCGCGTTCTACGAGCAGGCCGTCGAAGTTCGCGATCGCGACCGCGATCTCCTCGCCGCGCTCGATCGCGTCTACGAACGCCTAGGTGACGACGCCGGTCAAGCACGCGTGCTCGGCATGCGCGTTGCGCTCGATGCCGAAGAGGGCGGAGCCTCGAGCGACGCGCTCTATCGCCTCGCGCAGCTGCGCTTCAAGTCGAACGACGTCGATGCCGCTTGCGACGCCTTCGAGCAGGCCTTCGAGAGCGACCCCGACGCCGACCGCGGCGAGGCCCTCCTACACGGCGCCGCGGAGGCCCATCCCTCCAGCGTTCGCGTCATCGACCTCTACGAGCGGCTCGCCCGTGCGCCCGGTCGCGAGCGCACTCTCGTCGATGCGCTCGTCAAGCGCTGGGCGCTGCTCAGCGACAACACCAGCCCGCGGGAGCCGGCTCAGGCGACGCAGCCGATGCGTGAGGCCGTCGAGCTCGCCGAGACGCTCGAGGATCGCGCGCTCTCCGAATCGCTGCTGCGCCGCTATCTCGAAGGCGCGCAGGATGACAAGGAAGGGCGCGTCTGGGCGCTCGCGAAGCTCGCATGGATCAGCGAGGAAGCCGGCAACATCCGCGAGGCCGTGCTCCTCAAGCGCGAGGCCGCAGAGCTGGCCGAGCCGGACGCTGCACGCCGCTTCCTGTACGAGGTGGCCGGGCTCGCCTCCGGTCCCCTCGGCGACCTGCGGCTCGCTGCGACCATCTACGAGGAGCTCCACGAGCGCGACGCCGTCGATCGCGACGCGTGGGAGCTCCTCCTCGACGTCTATCGACGCACGAGCGACTTCGACAAGCTCGTCGGGCTCATCCAGGAGATCGTTGGATACGTCGACGACGTCGCCGAGCGTTCCAAGCTTCGCCTCGAACGCGTGAAGGTCAGCATGGAGAAGCTGCGCCTCTCCGACGAGGACGCCGCCAGCGAGCTGCGCGAGATCGTCGACGAGGATCCCGCTCAGGTCGACGGCGCCATTCTTCTCGGCAGCATCCTCGAACGGAGCGGTCGTGAAGAGGACCTGGTCGAGCTCCTCGGCAAGCAGCTCGACGCCGCAAAGGATCGCCAGGACGCGGACGCCGTCGGCTCGCTCTCGCGCAGGCTCGGTCAGCTCCTTGAGGGCCGCGATCGCGCGCAAGCGCGCGACATCTACTACGCCGCGCTCGACTGGGATCCGCGCGCCAAGGAAATCCTCCTCGCGCTCGAGTCTTTGCACGAGCAGGACGGCGAGGCCGATCAGAAGGCTGACGTGATGGAACGTCGCCTCGCCATGGAGCAGGGCGAGCCCGCCGAGAAGCTCGCGCTCGCGCTCTCCGAGCTCCGTCGCGCCGCCGGCGATGCGGAGGCCGCACTTCGCACCCTCGAGATCGGCTTCAAGGCCGCGCCGCAGAGCCGCGACCTCCGCGAGCGCCTCGAGACCGTCTATCGCGAGCAGCTCGAGTACGACAAGCTCGCGGAGCTCTACGTCACCGACGCACGCGGCCGCCAGGACGCGCACTCGAAGGCGACGCGCCTTCGCGAGGCCGCGAAGCTATTCAAGGAGGAGCTCTCCGATCCCGAGCAGGGCGCGAAGGTCCTTCGGGAGGCGCGCGAGGCCGACCCGAGCGACCCCGAGCTGCTCATCGAGCTCGTCGAGATGCTCACGGCAGCCGGCGAGCTGAAGCAGGCCGTCGAGGAGCTGACCACGGCCATCGCGCCGCTCGTCGAGGGCCAGGCGCGAACCAACCTCATCGGTCGTCGCGCCGTGCTCCGCGCGCGACTCGGCGAGGGCGAGGCGGCGCATGCGGACTTCGAGGAGGCCGTCGCGATGGGCCTCACGGATCTCCGCGGACCGTTGGCTGAGCACCTCGGCAAGCTCGCGATGCACGCCGCGGGTCGCGGTGACTCCGCGCTCTGGCGCCAGTACCGCCTGCGCATCGCCCAGATGCGCCTGGAGATGGGCGACATCGAGGACGCGCGCAACGTTCTCACCGAGCTCCTCAAGACCGACAGCAAGGACAAGGCGACGCTCCGCGCCATCGCGCACGTCGACGAGCTCGAGGAGCGATGGGACGCGGCGAGCGCCACGTACCGACGCCTCGTCGGGCTGGAGGACGAGCACGGCATCGTGTCGGCCGCCCTGAAGCTCGCGGAGACGTGCGAGAAGGCCGGGCGCCTCGCGGATGCGCGCGGCGGGCTCGAGCGCGCGCGCATGGCCGCTCCCGACGACGCCGCTTTGCGGCAGCGTCTGGCGTGGCTCTACGAGCAGCTCGGTGCCATCAAGGAGCTCGCTACGCTCGTGCTCGAAGAGGCGCATGCCGCAGGAGACGTGGCGCCGCGCTTCGAAGGTCTCATGCGCGCGGGTCAGCTCTTTCTCGAGCACGCGCAGGATCCGTCGCAGACGCACGAGGTCGGAGTGGCGGCGGCGATCGCTCCGCTCGAGGAGGCCCACGCGCTCCGTCCGACCGATCTCGACTGCGCAGCGCTCCTCTCCGACGCGTACGTCGGCGGCGGTCGCTTCGACGAGGCGCAGGACCTCCTCCTGCGCACGATCGGCACCTTCAAGGGTCGCCGCGCACGCGAGCTCTCGGCGCTCTATCACCGGCTCGCGCGCGTCGCTGAGATGCTCAACGACAAACCGACGGAGCTCCAGCATTTGACGACCGCGCTCGACATGGACGCACAAAATGGCGTCGTCGCGTCCGAGCTCGCGTATCTCGCTATGGAGCTCGCGAACTACGAGGTCGCGCAGCGGGCGCTGCGCGCCATCACGATGTTGAAGGTAGCGGCGCCGATCCCGAAGGCGCTCGCGTACCAGCACCTCGGTGAGATCGCGCGGCAGCAGGGCGACGTGAAGCGCGCCATGATGCTCGTGAAGCGCGCCATCGACGACGACCCGACCCTCGAGAGCGCGAAGACGCTCTTGCACATCCTGCAATCCGAGGCTTGATTCGAGCCACGTGGTGCGCGGTGTAGGAGATGAGCCTCGATGGATACTCGGCTCACCAGCTTGAGGGCTGAGTGGATCATCGACAGCTGGATCGACGGACGATCAGGGCTGGCCACATAGGCACAGAGCCTGCACCTCGGAGGGTATGCGCCATACTTCCCTCGCCTCGCTCGCCGCAGTCGTCGTCGCCGTCGCCGCTGTCGCATGCTCGTCGTCTGACCCGGCGCCGCCGAGCAACCGCAAGACGACGGGAACGCCGACGCCCATCCCCGCGCCTTCGTCCACCGGGGTCGACGATCTCCCCGCTCCCGCGCCCACCGCGCCCGCCCCGACGCCTGGCGCGGACATTGGCACCGAGACGTGGGCCGACGGCAAGCAGATCTCCGCGAGCGTGACGATCAAGGCGGGCGCCACCGTCGACATCACGCCTGGCGCTTCCGTCGTCGCGGGGACAGGCGTGTCCATCACCGTCAAGGGAACGCTCAGCGTCAAGGCGAACGCGAGCCACGCAAAGCTCGGCGGCACGAACTGGAAGGGCATCGTCGTCGCGAGCGGCGGCACGCTGAACGTCGACGGCCTCGACATCACCAACGCCGAGATTGGCATGTGGACGCAGACCGGCAACCTCGATGCGGTCATGCTGAACTCGTCGATCACGAGTGCCGCGACTCCCTTCAAGATGGAGCCCGGCAGCAAGCTGAGCGTCACCAAGTCGACCGTCGCCAAGTCGACGGGCCAGAGCAACATCGCCGGCACGTTCGTCGCCTCGTACCTTGCGTACGACAAGGGCTCCTCCGAGGGCCTCGAGCTGAACGACCCGCTCGGAACGATGACCATCTCGGACTCGACGCTCACGGGCGTCGGCGGTGGTGACTACGTCGTGTCGCGCATGGGCAAGCTCGTGAAGGTCGAGTACACGACCATTACCGGCTCGCATTGCGGTCTCCATTTCAACGCGGTCGACAAGTTCGTCATCGACCACGTCTCGGACGACCAGAACTCCTACGGCGCCATGCTGTACGGCTCGGGCGCCGGCCCCAACCAGATCCTCTCCTCGAACGTCCGCAGCACCGACAAGGACCTCGATTTTTCAGGCACGAACGGCGCGACGACGATCGACAAGTCGTACACGGGCGGCAAGAACACGCTCGCCGCAAACGCGGTTCTCACGAACGTCGCGACGCAGCCGATCGCAAACGCCAAGCCCCGCTGAACGACGAGACGCGACGAGACGAGAGAACGCGGAGGCGCGGGGGCGCGAAGGAACGCAGAGTTTTTTGGCTCGAGACACGCGCGTCCGAAGCGCATGTCTGGGACAAAAAAACTCCGCGTGTCTCCGCGCCCCCGCGTCTCCGCGTTCTCTCGTCTGGACTACGGAGGCTCGAGGGCTAGCGCTTCGTAGAGGATGGCGAGGCGCTCCTTCAGCTCCTCGTTGCCTGGGTCGTGCTGGGCGGCGGTGATGAGCTGGATGCGCGCCTCTTCGAGCTGACCATTCGAGAGGAAGCGGTCCGCCTTCGCGGCGAACTGCTTCGCCTTCGGGTCGCGCGCGATCATGTAGAGCGTGCGCTGCTCGAAGGACTTCTTCTTCGCGACTGCATGCTCGTCGAACTTGGCCCCCGCACCGTCGACGCTCTCGCCGCCGTCGGCGCCCATCGCCTTTCGTAGCTCGACGTCGTAGCGCGCACGCATCTGCGGGCGCCGCAGGACGTTGTACGCCTCGACGAGTCGCTTGAAGACGCCGGTCGCGGCCACGCCGACCTCCACGGGCTCGTCGATGAAGCGATCGGGGTGACAGCGCAGCGAGAGATTGTGGAAAGCCTTCTGGATGTCCTCGGTCGTCGCGTCGTAGGGCACACGGAGGATGTCGTAGAAATTCATCGCCTCGAGGGACTCAGCCCAGACGATGAACGTGGACGGCGCGGCCATGACGATTCGAGAGTACCGCCGTCCGCGCCGTCAGGCGACTACGTGGCGATTCTGACGGGCCTGCATCGCGTCCATCTCCGCGGCGTCCATATCCGCGCCCATCAGTCGCATCGTCGCTTTCGTCTCGCGGTCGGTGTCCTTGTCCTTTGCACGGACGTTCAGGATTCCGTCGGCATCGAGCTCGAAGGTCACGAGGATCTTCACGCCGCCGCGCTTCTCGGACTTGAGGCCCGAGAGCTCGAGCTCACCGAGGCGCGTGTTCTCGGCGAACTTCACGTGCTCGCCCTGCGCGACGCGAATGAACACGACGGTCTGGCCGTCAGAGGCGGTGAGGAATGTGCGCGCCTTCTCGCAAGGGACGGGTGAGTTCGCAGCGATGAGGACATCCGAGAAGCCGCCGACCGTCTCGATCCGAAGGCTCATCGGCGTGACGTCGATGAGCAGCGGAGCGTTGTCCGACGTCGCGATGGCGCTTCCGCGCGCAAAAGCAGCCTGCGAGACAGGCGCCGCCGCACCATCTCCACTGTCGAATGGCGGGAAGAAGTCGTCGCCGGGGACGATGGCCCCGACCTCAGGCGCCGGCGGCTCTTCGTCGACGCGCGGGATCCTTCCGCCGGTGCCGAACGAGATCTCGGGGGCCGCGGCAACCGCGGGCTGGGATGGCGCGTTCGAGCGCCGCGCCGGCATCGGGCCCGGCGGGGGATCGCTGAGCTCGGCGCGAAGCGGGGTGCCCTCGATCGGCCGCGCCCCGCCGCGCCTCGCGGGAGGCGGCGGCGGCTTCTGCGGAACCGGCGGCTTCTTCGGCGGCGGCGGCTTGGCAGGCGCGTTGACCACCGAGACGTCGTCGGGCGACATCGGCGGCGGCGGCGGCGAGAACGTGATGACGGCCGCATGCTTCGAGAACTCGATGTACGCGGGCGTCGCCGCGGCCTGCGCGGCCTGCGCACGAATGTCCGCCGGGACGCTCGCAGCGCGCGGCACTTCGCCCGGCATGGCCTGCGGGTTGACGGTCGCGAGCTTGTCGTCGCCCCGCTTCTTCGCGCCCGACTTGGAGCGGTTGAGCGCATGCGCCTGGATCGCTGCGCCGAGCGCCACGACCTCGTCGGGATTCACCTTGAGGTGCGGCGCTTGCCCGAACAGCTGCTCCACGAGGCGTGCCGCGAGCGGCATGCGCGTCGAGCCGCCGACGAGGATGACACGATCGAAATCCTTCGGGTTGAGGTTGATGATCTCGATCGACTGCTTCGCGACCGAGATCGTGCGCTCGATCAGGGGCAAGGCGATCCGATCGAGCTCCTCGCGCGAGATCGTCATCGTCATCGAGATCGGCGCGCCGCCCTCGGTGTAGCCGATGCCCGCGATCTCCTGGTCGACGGAGAGCTGACTCGAGAGCTGCTTCTTCACCTCCTCCGCCATGAAGCGGAGACGTGCGAAAGCGACGGGGTTGGTGCGCGGGTCGTAGTTGAAGCGCTTGATGACCTCGAGCGACATGCGCTCGGCGAGCAAGCGATCGAGGTCGTCACCGCCGAGCGAGGTGTCACCGGCCGTGGCGAGGACCTCGAAGACGTTTCCGGTGAGGTCGAGGAGCGTGACATCGAACGTGCCGCCACCGAGGTCGTAGACGGCGATCTTCTCGGCCTTGGCGATCGACTGCCCGTACGCGAGAGCCGCGGCTGTCGGCTCGTTGAGGATGCGAAGCACCTCGAGACCCGCGAGCTTGCCGGCGATCTTCGTCGACGCGCGCTGGAGGTCGTTGAAGTTCGCCGGGACCGTGATGACGGCGCGGTCGACGGCGCCGCCGAGGGCGTACTCCGCGATGGCCTTTGCACGACGAAGGACGAACGCGCTGATCTCGGGCAGCGCGTAGGCGACGTCGCGAGCGACCACCATCGTGCTGTTCTTCGCCCCTTCGGCGAACTGGAACGGGAAGCGGCCGCGCGCCGCCTTGACCTCGTCGGAGTCGAACGGCCGGCCGATGAGCGGCTTGACGGAGAAGATCGTGTTCTCCGGATCGATGAGCCGACGCTCACGAGCCGCGTCCCCGACGAGGACGGTCCCCGACGGATGGAACGAGACGACGGACGGGAGCAGTCTGCGCTGCTGCTCGTCCTCGAGCGTGACGGCGACCCCGTCCGCGACAGCCGCCACGACCGTGTTGGTCGTGCCGAGATCGATACCGATTGCGTGGCTCATTCGTAGAAAGGCCGAGGCCCCACCTATGAGCTTACACCACGATTAATCGCCTTTCGCGGTTTCGTGAACCGGCTCGCGGGAGCCGAGCTTTCAGCCGGTCGCGCGGAAATTCGCGATGCGGAGGCGCTGAGCTCGGTAGCTCAGCACCGCGACCACGCCCTCACGTCGCTGTCGTGTAGGCTTCGGATCGGTGGAGCACCTGGGCGCAAACGGCGTGATCACGTCGTTCACGATCGCCGCGGCCTGCTGATGGGGGCCGGTATCGTCGCTTGTCCGCGATGCGGCCGCGACTCCACCACGTGGACCTTCGACCGTGACCAAGGGCGCGCGGGCTGTCCGTGCGGCGAGGTGATCCCGTACGACCCCGACGATGCGCCGCTGGTCTCGATCTTGACGACGCCACGCAAGCCGCGACAGTGGCGAGAAGACGCGCAGCGCACCGCCTTTCGCGCCACCCTCCAGCCGAGCATGCGCCGACTCTGGCTGGCGATTCCGTTCGTGCTCGTCATCTCCCTCATTCAATTGGCGCGCTTGGCGCTGGTCGGGCTGGCGCTGGGCGGGGTACCCGGCGCGGTCCTCGCGGTCGCCGCGCTCTGCGCGGTGGCCGCGTGGGCGATCTCGCACCAAGCCCGTCGCTGGACGTTCGCCATCGAAGGCGGCCACTTTCGCGCCGATGCGCGCGGTCACCACACCGACATCCCGCTCGACCTCATTCAGAGCTTCGCGGTGAGCCCTCCGCCCAAACGCGAACGCAAGGCGGCGGACGCCGCCGCCAGGTTCGACCTCGTCGTGCGCCGCACGGACGGCGGTCGCGTCCGCGTCCCGCTCTTCGTGCAAGACACCGACGAAGCGCAGTTCGTCGCCGAGCGCGCCAACGCCCTGCTCGCCACGGACGGGCGCACGGTCGGCGGCGATTACCCGGGGAGCGCATCCGCGTGGCAGAGGTCGACGTCGCGGTCGCCCCCGCGACGGCGGTGCGCGTGGGTGACCTCGATGACGACGTCGTCGCAGAGAGCGAGGACACCGCGACCATCGATGCCCCACGAGCCGCGAGGCGACGCGACGAAACGACGTGAGCGCGACATGGGCTTGTCGCCGCGGTGGCGCAGGAGCGTGTGACGCGTGGTGCTGACGGGCTTGCAACGTACTCGCCTGCCCGCGATGCGACGAGGCGTGGCGCGACGGTAACCTAGCGCACGCTAGGGTACTTGTCCGCGCACGCCTGCAGCGTGGCGGCGCTGCACTTGTTCTTCAAGGAATCGTCGGGAGCTAGCTCAGCCACCTGCTGCCTCATCTCGTCGGTGCAACTTTGCTTGTCCGCGTAGCCGTTGCTCGCGAGTGTGTTCCGTGACGTTGCCCGGCCACCACTTCTGCGTTTCCATTGCGAGCGCAATACGCGATCGGTCAATACCATCCAGCTCGCTACGAAGTAGAGGTAAGCGTGGTCCCAGTATGGGATCGATTGATCCCCTATTGGGATCGTGCTAACCTCCTGTTCGAACATGTGCGAATCATCAGCCGCGCCACCCTGGTCCGATTCTGGAAGCGCTACCGCGATGCGGAACAGCCGTTGCGCGCGTGGTTCCATGAGGTCGAGTCCGCTTCTTGGAATGGTCCTGCAGAGATTCGCGCGCGGTACAGCTCCGCGGACTTCGTCGCCGGGAACCGCGTCGTCTTCAACATCCGCGGCAACAACTACCGTCTGATCGTCGCCGTGAAATATGCTCCGATCTTCCTCGTCTACGTTCGGTTCCTCGGCACACACGCTGAGTACGACCAGATCGACGCTACGACGGTCTGACGTCATCCCCGCTGCGGCCCGAGTTCCATGACCACGACCATCAAACCGATTCACACCCGAGCCGACCACGCGGCAGCGCTCGCGACAATCGAACGCCTATGGGACGCGAAGCCCGGTACGCGCGACGGCGATACGCTCGAAGTGGTCGCGACGCTCGTGGACGCCTACGAGCGCGAGCACACTCCGATTGTTCCCCCGACCGCCCTGGAGGCGATCAAGTTCCGGCTCGAGCAAGAGGGGAAGTCCCGAAAGGACCTCGAAGCGATCCTGGGCACGCGGGGCCGTGTGTCCGAGGTCCTCTCGGGCCGTCGGGCGCTGAGCCTCGCGATGATCCGCGGGCTGCATGAGTCCCTCAGGATCCCGCTCGAGGTGCTCGTACTGGAGGGCTCGCGCAAGCCCCGGACCAGGATCAAGGCCCGCGCGCGCGGCAAGGGCCTCCGCGGCGCACGCGTCTAAGCCGCGTTTTCAGCCGGTGGCGCGGAGATTCGAGGTGCGGAGGCGGGCGTCGACGCCGGCCGCGACGCGGCGGCCGTCGGCGATGGCCCAGACCACGAGCGACTGCCCTCTCGAGACATCTCCGGCGGCAAACACACGCGGCACGCTGGTCGCGCCGGCGGCGTCGGTCACCACGTTGCCGCGCGCGTCGAGCGCGAGGCCGAGCTCGGAGACGAGGCCCTTGCGCTCGGGCCCCGTGAAGCCCATCGCGAGCAGCACGAGGTCGCACGGGATCTCGAAGTCGCTCCCGGGGATCTCGCGGATGGTGCCGCCGGACAGCTCGGCGCGCGCCGCGGCGATGGTGGCCACGCGCTTGCCTGAAACATCGGCGACGAACGCCTTCGTCATGACGGAGAAGTCGCGCTCGCAGCCCTCCTCCTGCGACGACGACGTGCGAAGGACGAGCGGCCACGAGGGCCACGGGTTCTCCGGCATGCGGACGAGCGGAGGCCGCGGCATGAGCTCGAGCTGCGACACGCTCGCGGCGCGCTGCCGGTTCGAGGTACCAACGCAGTCGGAGCCGGTATCGCCGCCGCCGATCACGACGACGTGCTTGCCGGTGGCGAGGATGGGCACTTCGCGATTCGGCAGCGCAGCGTCGCCGGCGACGCGTCGGTTCTGCTGCACGAGGAAGTCCATCGCGAAGCAGACGCCCTCGAGCTCGCGACCGGGCACCGGCAGCTCACGCGCGGTGCGTGCGCCCATGCAGAGAACGATAACGTCATAGCGCGCGAGGAGATCCTTGCCCCGGACGTCTGCGCCGACCTCGAACGAGCAGCCCTCTGCGCGCATCTGCTCGATGCGGAGCTCGAGCACCCCCTTCTCCAGCTTGAAGTCGGGGATCCCGTAACGAAGCAGGCCGCCGAGGCGATCGTCACGCTCGAGGACGGCGACGTCGTGTCCCGCACGCGCCAGCTGCTGCGCGGCGGCGAGGCCGGCCGGGCCCGAGCCGACCACCGCGATCTTCTTGCCCGTGCGGCCTGGGGCGATCACTGGAGCGAGGCCCTCCTCGAGCGCGGCGCGCGCGATGGTGCGTTCGACGTCCTTGATCGCCACGGGAACGTCGTCGATGTTGAGCACGCACGACGCCTCGCAAGGAGCGGGGCAGATGCGCCCGGTGACCTCGGGGAAGTTGTTCGTCGAGTGAAGGACGCGCACGGCATCGGCCATGCGGCCGCGATGGACGAGATCGTTGAACTCGGGGATGACGTTGCCGAGCGGACAGCCCTGATGGCAGAACGGAATGCCGCAATCCATGCAGCGTGAGGCCTGCGCGCGGACGTCCGCCTCGGGCGGCTCGACCACGAACTCGGTGGAGTCGGCGATGCGCTCGGCGGCCGGGCGCTCCTGCGGCTTGCCGCGCTTCACCTTCAGGAATCCACGAGGATCGGCCATGGTCAGGCCCCCTGCACGAGCTTGAGATGACGCGCGCTGTCGCTCGGGCGCGCGGCGAGCTTCTGCTGCTCGAGCACACGCTTGTACTCGGTGGGGACGACCTTCTTGAAGCGCGTGCGAACGGCCGCCCACCGCGCGAGCAGATCCGCACCGCGGACGCTGTTCGTACGCACGACGTGCTCCTCGATGAGCGCAAAGACGCGGCCTTCGTCGTCGAGCTCGAGTGCCTCGACGCCGACCATGCCCATGTTGCATCGTGTGGTGAACGCGCTGTCCTCGTCGAGGACGTACGCGAGACCACCGCTCATGCCGGCGCCGAAGTTGCGGCCCGTCGGACCGAGGACGACGACGACGCCGCCGGTCATGTACTCGCAGCCGTGGTCGCCCGTTCCCTCGACGACCGCCGAGGCGCCGCTGTTGCGGACGCCGAAGCGCTCGCCCGCGCGCCCCGCGAAGAAGGCTCGCCCGCTCGTCGCGCCGTAGAGCACGGTGTTGCCGACGATGACATTGTCGGCCGCGACGAACGTGGACGCCTCGGGCGGGCGCACCGCGAGGATGCCGCCCGAGAGGCCCTTGCCGACGTAGTCGTTGGCGTCGCCCTCAAGCGAGAGGGTCATGCCCCTCGTCGCGAAGGCGCCGAACGACTGGCCCGCCGTGCCTGTCACCTCGATGCCGATGCAGCCCTCGGCGAGGCCGTCGGCGCCGAAGCGACGCGCGACCTCGCCCGCGAGCATCGCGCCGAACGTGCGGTGCGCGTTGGTGATGCCGAAGCTGATGGTGACCCGCTCACCGCGCTCGAGCGCCGGGCGCGCGCACTCGATGAGGGTGCGATCGGCGACGTGCGCGATGCCGTGGTCCTGCTCGACCGCCTGGTGACGCACCGCGTTCGGCTTCGGTGCGGTGAGCATGCGACCGAAGTCGAGCGAGCGCGCCTTCGGTTGCTTGATGTCCTCTCGGCGCACGACGCACTCGACGCGCCCGACCATCTCCTGGACGGTGCGGAAGCCGAGCGCAGCCATGATGCCGCGAAGCTCCTCGGCGACGAAGAACATGTAGTTCACGACGTGCTCGGGCGTTCCCGTGAAGCGCGCGCGCAGGACCGGATCCTGCGTGGCGATGCCGACGGGACAGGTGTTGAGGTGGCACTTGCGCATCATGATGCAGCCGCTCGCGACGAGCGGTGCCGTCGCGAAGCCGAACTCCTCGGCGCCGAAGAGCGCGGCGAAGGCGACGTCGCGGCCGGTCTTGAGCTGGCCGTCGACCTGGAGGGTCACGCGCGAGCGGAGATCGTTCAGGATCAGGACCTGCTGCGCCTCGGCGAGGCCAAGCTCCCAGGGCGTCCCCGCGTGCTGGATCGACGAGACGGGGCTGGCGCCGGTACCGCCGTCGTGACCCGCGATGAGGATGACGTCCGCGTGGGCCTTCGCGACGCCCGCGGCGACGGTCCCCACGCCCGTCTCGCTCACCAGCTTCACGCTGATGCGCGCGCGCGGGTTCACGTTCTTGAGATCGAAGATGAGCTGCGCAAGGTCCTCGATCGAATAGATGTCGTGGTGCGGCGGCGGCGAGATGAGCGTTACGCCCTGCGTCGAGTGGCGGACGCGCGCGATGACGGAGTCGACCTTGTGGCCGGGGAGCTGACCGCCCTCGCCGGGCTTCGCGCCCTGGGCCATCTTGATCTGAAGCTCGTCGGCGTTGACAAGATAGTGCGCCGTGACGCCGAAGCGCCCGCTCGCGACCTGCTTGATCGAGGAGCGCCGCGCATCGCCCTTCGCATCGAGCGCGTAGCGCGCCTCGTCCTCGCCGCCCTCGCCGGTGTTGCTGCTGCCGCCGATGCGGTTCATCGCGACGGCGAGGTTCTCGTGCGCCTCCTTGGAGATGCTGCCGAAGCTCATCGCTCCGGTCGCGAAGCGGTGCACGATCGAGCGCGCCTCCTCGACCTCCGCCAGTGGAACGGGCGGGCCGACGGGCACGAGGTCGAGCAGCCCGCGCAGGGTCACGGGGCGCTCGGCCTGATCGTTGATGAGCGCCGCGTACTCGGCGTACGACCTCGCGTCGGAGAGCCGCACGGCCTTCTGCAGCGACGCGATGCTCGAGGGCGTCCACAGGTGGCGCTCGCCCGCCGTTCGCCAGGCGTAGACACCGCCGACGTCGAGATCGCGCGTCGGGTCGGCGGGCGCGAAGCCCTCGGCGTGGCGCATGCGTGCCTCGGCGGCGATCTCCGCGATACCGATACCGCCGAGCGGAGACGAAGTGCCTGTAAAATAGGCATCGACGACGGACCTGGAGATGCCGATCGCCTCGAAGATCTGCGCTCCGTGATAGCTGGCGATGGTGCTGATGCCCATCTTGCTCATCACCTTGAGCAGACCCTTCTTCAGCGCGTAGATGTAGTTCTTCGTCGCGGTCGCGAGATCGACGGCGGGCTTGTCGGAGGGCGCGGCCTGCTCCTGCACGAGCTCGGTGATCGACTCGAACGCGAGGTACGGATTCACGGCGCCGGCACCGAAGCCAATGAGGAGCGCGATGTCGGCGACCTCACGGGCGTCACCGCTCTCGGCGACGAGACCGACGCGCACGCGCTTGCCCTCGCGGATGAGGTGGTGGTGCACGGCGGCGACGGCGAGCAAGCTCGGGATCGGGACGTGATGCGCGGTGACGCCGCGATCGGTGACGACGAGGATGCTGTGCCCGTCGTCGACTGCGCGCGAGGCGCGGGCCTGGAGATCCTCGATCGCGGATTCGAGCGCTTCGGCCGGGTCGCCGGCCGCCGCGAAGTGCGCGGACAGCGTCGCGGCGCGAAAATCGCGCGGTCCGACGTCACCGCTGCGGAGAAGCTTGGCGAGATCGCCGTTGGTGAGGATCGGGTGGGGGAGCTCGAGAAGCCGACACTGCCCGGGCGTCTCCTCGAGGAGGTTGCCTTCGCCGCCGACGCAGCTGACGAGGCTCATGACGAGGTCCTCACGGATCGGGTCGATCGGCGGGTTCGTGACCTGCGCGAACTGCTGCTTGAAGTAGCGGAACAGCGTGACGGGACGATCGCTGAGCACCGCGACGGGGATGTCCGTCCCCATGCTGCCTGTCGGCTCCTCGCCGTTGATGGCCATCGGCGTCAAGAGGACGCTCATGTCCTCGCGCGTGTAGCCGAAGGCACGCCAGAGCCGGGCGCGCTCGTCTCGATCGAGCGAGAAGAGCGCCGGCACGTCGGGGAGGTGCGCCAGCTCGATCTTGTTCCGCGAGACCCACTCGCCATAGGGCTTGCGGGTGGCGACCTCGCGCTTGATCTCCTCGTCGGAGACGATGCGGCGCTGGTTCACGTCGACGAGGAACATCTTGCCCGGCGCGAGCCGACCCTTCTCGACGATGTCCTCGGGCGGGAACGTGAGCACGCCGAGCTCGCTCGACATGACGACGAGCCCGCTCTTCGTCACGACGTACTTCGCGGGACGGAGGCCGTTCCGGTCGAGCGTGGCGCCGATCACGTCGCCGTCGGTGAAGACGAGCGCGGCCGGGCCGTCCCAGGGCTCGACGAGTGACGCGTGGTATTCGTAAAACGCACGTTTGTGCTCGGGCATGTCGGCCTGCGTGGCCCACGCCTCGGGCACGAGCATCATCATGACGTGCGGGAGCGAGCGGCCGCCCGCGACGAGGAAGTCGACGACGTTGTCGAGCGACGCCGAGTCGGAGCCGTCGGGGCGGATGATCGGCTTGAAGTCGGGGAGGTGCTCCTCGAAGAGCTTCGACGCCAGGAGCGACTCGCGCGCGCGCATCCAGTTCTGGTTGCCGCGGAGCGTGTTGATCTCGCCGTTGTGGGCAATGCGCCGGTAAGGATGCGCGCGCTCCCACGTGGGGAAGGTGTTGGTCGAGAAGCGCGAGTGGACGAGCGCGAGGCGACTCTGGAAGTCGTCGGCCTGGAGGTCATCGAAGAACTCCGTCAGCTTCTCGGGAAGCATGAGGCCCTTGTAGACGACGGTCTTCGAGGACAGGCTCGCGACGTAGAAGTCGTCGCCGTAGCCCTTCGCCGAGCACATCTTGCCGGCGCGCTTGCGGATCATGAAGAGCGTGCGCTCGAACGCGCGCGAGTCGCTCATGCGCGCGATGAAGAGCTGCTTCATCACGGGCATCGACGCGCGGGCGACCGGACCGACGACGCGGATGTCGACGGGGACGTCGCGCCAGCCGATGACCTTCTGGTTGTGGTAGCGGACGATGTCGGTGAGCGTCTTCATCTGAAGCTCACGCTTGATGTCGTCACGCGAGAGAAAGCACTGGGCGACACCGTAGTCGCCGGCGAGCGGAAGCTCCTTGCCCTCGTGGTAGAGCACCCGCTCGTAATAGCGATGGGGGATCTGGACGAGGATGCCCGCGCCGTCACCCGTCGAAGGGTCCGACCCGGCCGCCCCGCGATGCGCCAGGCGACGAAGGATCTCGAGGCCCATCTCGACGGTGCGGTGCGATGCCCCGCCTTTCAGATCGACGACGAAGCCGAGACCGCACGCCTCGTGCTCGTTCCGCGGATCATAGAGACCGACCGGCCCAGCAAGCCCCATGGACCTGTAGGTATACCAAAAAAATGACGCGCTGCGCCAGCTCTACCGTAACTCATTTATGAGTTACGGTCTTCGTTCTACCTCTGCCGGCCAGTCGTGGCAACGTTACATCGCGGACGCAAGCATGGCTGACGACGAACGAAAACCTGCGCGTCGAAGCCAGCCTGGCTGGGCCGAGACCGACCGCGTCGGGCTCGGGGCGCTGGCCGTGCTCGTCGTCGGCCTCGGGGTCATCGTCTGGCTGGCGCTGCCGAAGGGCGGCACGGCTGGGGCGGGTGGCGGAGCGACAGGCGAATTCGGCGCGGAGGCAGCCGCGACCGAGCCGAGTGAAAGCAAGACGAGCGGCACGCTCGAGCGGCTCCCCGAGGCGAGCGTCGAGCTCGCGATCCTCACCGACAAACCCGAGGTCGAGGTGGCGAAGGTCGCGACGGCCGAGGCGATCGGCAAGCTCTTCGACACACGCCACTGCGGCGGGACCTGCGAAGCGCTCCGGACGTTCGCGCTCGATCACGAGCGCTTCGAGGTCGAGATCACGAAGTCCGACGACTACATCCTGCCCGCGAAGGACTCGTACGACACGATCGCGTCCGGCCTCACGCCGACGGAGCGCGCCACGATCGGAACGCGCACCGCGGTCGTCGTCATCCGCACGCACGGGCCGTCGACCATCGACCAGCTGCCGGCGCGCACCGCCTTCGCGGCTGCGGCCGTGGTCGCCGAGGCGCTCTCGGGGCTCGTCTACGACGAGGCCGTGCGGCGCATCGAGACGGTGGTCCAGCACGCACAGCGCGTGATCACCGTGCCGCTCGGCCAGAACGTGTTCGCCCCTCGCCAGATCTCCGTGCAGCTCTACCGCCAAGAGGACGGCACCGCGCGCCTCCTCACGCTCGGCATGGCGCGCTTCGGCAGCCCTGACTTCACGATGCACGGCTCGAGCATGGAGGCCGGGCCAACGCTCGCAAACGTCATGAACGCGGCGGCGAGCTGGGCGGCGGCAACGAAGACCGAGCTGCCGATCGCCGTGACGCTCGCGGACGTGGCGCGCGTCTCCTCGCACCGGCCCGAGGAGCTCGCGAAGGATCCCAGGGCGGCGCGGCCGATGGCGCTCGAGGCGTTCGACATCGATCGCACCGAAGGCGACCCCGAGAACGAGATGCTCGAGCTCGTGCCAGCGGGCGGCGCGACGCGCGAGGTATGGGACGACGCGATCGCGGGGCTGTTCGGCGAGGTGCCGAAGGTGGTGTTCGCGAAGATGGACAAGGAGCTCGACGCGATCGCTACGCGCGCGCGCCGCGAGATGCCCAGCGCGGTGAAGCGCTTCGAGTCCGGAGAAGGAGCGCTCTTCGTGAAAGGGCCGTTCCCGATCCCGGAGGCCTCGCGCCTCGACGGCGGCGCGAAGGACGAGTGGATGTGGGTCGCGGTCTCGGCGTGCGACGCGAAGGGGTGCTCCGGCACGCTTTCGAACACGCCGGGGTACGCGACCAAACTGACCGCGGGCAAACCGGTGAGCGTCACGCGCGACAAGGCCGCCGACTGGCTGCTCAAGCTGAAAGACGGCGGAAGCGCGGGCGGCGAATCCATCAAGGCGCTCGAGAAGCGAACGCGCTGACGAGCCGGTTTGCGTTGGGCCGCGACGAGCGGCACACTGCAGGGATGCAGATCCGACGGAACGTCACGGCCGTCGCGGTCGTGGCGAGCGTGGTGGCGGCGTGTAACGGCGCGGGGACGAGCAACGACTTGGGCGGGACCAGGCCGACGGCAAGCACCGGTGGTCCGGGCGTCGGACCGATCGGCAGCACGGGCGACGCGAGTACGACGACAGGAGATAGCGCGGCCCCGGCGTCGCCGCCCGTGCCGAGCGGGTGCATCACCGACGTGACGCCCGGCGATCACACCTTCACGTGCGAGGGACTGCAGGTCGACGTGTCCATCCCGCCGGCGTGCGTGAAGCCGGGGTGCGGCCTCATCACCGAGATCCACGGCGACACCGGCAACGGCGCGCTGATGGACGCGAACACGAGCCTGAAGGCGCTCGGCAAGCAGCGCGGCTTCGTCGTCGTCGCGCCGACCGGCCCGCCGTGGCCGGGTGGTCCCGGCAGCACGTGGCACCCCTCCGACGACGAGACGGTCATCACGATCGTCAAGAAGGTCGCCGAGGTCTTCCGCACCGACCCGAAGAAGAACCACGTCACCGGCTTCTCGCGCGGCGGCTTCGTCGCCTGGCGGCTCCTCTGCAAGCACGCCGATCTCTTCGCGTCGGTCGCGCCGGGCACGGCGGGGTCGTCGGCGGGCACGTCGAACGGCTTCACCTGCAACGGCGTCAACGAGGTGAGCTGCCCGTTCGACGCGAACCAGCCAAACGGGATGCCGTCCGTCGAGGTGCCCGTCCTCTTCCTGATGGGCCGCACCGACACGCCCGTGCCCCTCGGCTGCACGTCGCGGATCCGCGCGCAGGCCGTCGCCGCGTGGGGCCTCGGCACGCCGATCGTCGTCGACGGTGATGCAAACTACACACATATGCGCTGGAGCAACGCGAAGGGCACGGTCTTCGAGAGCTTCGAGCACTCCTACGAGACGGAGCCCAGCGGTCCCTGGGGTGACGCAAAGGGACACTGCTTTCCGGGGAGCACGATGGACCCGTTCGCGCCTCAGTACGCCGTCCCCTGCAAGCTTCCGAATGCGTTCACGTGGGGCGAGCGGGTGATCGCCTTCTTCGAAGCGCACCCGAAGAAGTAGCCCCGCGCCCGCCGCGAATGATCCCGCGGCGGCGGCCGCACCGAGTAACTCCGGCCGTCGAGCCTGGTCAGAAGTACGTTTTGATCTGCACGACGGGCGGCGCGCCGGTCAACTACCGCTTCGACGTGACCAGCGGGAAGTAGCCGCTCATCGCAAGAGCCCGGCATCGACGAGTGCACCACGAAGCGTGGACGCGTCGCAAAAGACGTGTCCCCTCATGCCGACCGCCTCCGCGGCGGCCACGTTCTCGTGTCGGTCGTCGACGAAGAGGCATTCGCGGGGCGAGACCCCGAGCGACTCGGCCGCGCCGAGGTAGGCCTCCTTCGACGGCTTGCGTACGCCCGTGTGGCAGGACACGAACGTCCAGGGCACCCAGCGAGATAGCGCGAGTCGCTCCTCGATGAGGCGGTACCAGATCGAATAGTTGGATAGTACATGCATCTGAACCACCGCCTCCGAGAGCTCGACGAGCAGCGGCTCGATCCCGGGCAGGAAGGCGTAAGCATCGCGAACCCGCGCGCGGAAAGCCTCCTGATCATACGCGCGCTCGTCGGCGAAGAAGCGCGCGAGGCACGTCGGCTCGTCGATGACGCCGAGCTCGAAGTCGAGCCAGGTGCGCGGATGCTTCTGCACGAGGAGCTCCTCGAGGGAGAGCCCGAAGTGCGCCGGCATCTCGACGAAGAACGGGTCGTGCACGAGCGTGCCCATGACATCGAGCAGCAGGACGGTCATCGCCTCTTCAATGTAGCGCCGGACTGCGCGGCGCACCTCACTTGCCGGCGAGTGCGCGATCGACCGCCGCGTCGCACCGGCCGCAAGGGCCCCGTCCCCGAGCCAACCGAAATCGACCAGCGCTTCGCGCAGCGCGCTCACAACCCCCTCCCCTCTTTCCTCTTTGCCCGCCCGCGCGAAAGGTTACGCGGGCATGTTCTTTTCCAACCCCAGGGCCTCCGCGCCATTCCCCGCGATCGTGGGATTTCCGCCGGCTGTTTCCCGTTTCCGGTCTCCTCGACTATGGCTCTTCCTGTCGTGTCGTCGCATCCGCCTCCTCCATCGTCACGCCCTCGGATGAGCTCTGCCTCGCCGAGCGTTCCCAGGAACGTGCCCGTGAGGAAGCTGATGGACGACGTCGACCCCGCCCCTGCGAACTCCGTCCCGGCGAAGTTGATCGACGGGACAGGGCCGCCGTCCCGACCGCGCCTCGCGAAGGTCTTGAAGTGGGTCAAGCGTCTGGCGATCGTCGCCGCGGCGCTGGTCGTGATCGGCCTCGGCAGCGGGTGGGCCCTCATCCGCCACTACGAGGCGGAGCTCCCGAGCGTCGCCGAGCTCGAGCGCGGCTATCACCCGTCGCAGGTCACGCGCGTCGTCGCTCGCGACGGGACGCTGCTCGCAGAGATCTTCACCGAGCGCCGGACCGTCGTAAGCATCGACGACCTCCCACCGCACGTGAAGCTCGCCGTCCTCGCCGCGGAGGACGCGAACTTCTACAACCACGAAGGCCTCAACTACCTCGGCATCGCGCGCGCGTTCGTCATCAACCTGCGCTCGGGTCGCACGCGGCAGGGTGGCTCGACGATCACGCAGCAGGTGGTGAAGAACATTCTGCTCGACACGCAGGAGCGCACCTACAAGCGGAAGATGCGCGAGGCGCTCCTCGCCCGCCGCCTCGAGCAAGAGCTCTGCCCCGCGTGCGGGACGGACGAGGAGGGGCACCGCCGGCGCAAGGACAAGATCCTCGAGCTCTATCTCAATCACATCTACTTCGGCTCGGGCCGCTACGGCATCGAGGAGGCCGCGCGTTACAGCTTCGGCAAGCCGGCCAAGGAGCTCACGATCGCGGAGGCGGCCATGCTTGCCGGCATCCCGGCGGGCCCGGAGATTTACTCGCCGAAGCGCGACCTCAAGCGCGCGCTCGGGCGCCGCGAGTTCGTCCTCCAGCAGATGCACGAGAAGGCGTTCCTCAACGACGCCCAGTACGAAGCCGCGAAGGAGGAGCCCGTTCGCCTCGCGCCCGCGCACGAGACGGACAGCGAGCTCGCGCCCGAGGCAGTCCTCATCGCCAAGAAGATGCTCCTCGAGCTCGAGCCTGACCGCGGCCCGCGTGGCGGCTTCACGATCACGACGACGATCGATCCTCGCCTCCAGGCAGCCGCACGGAAGGCGCTGCGCGAGAACGTCCAGGCCTACGACAAGCGCCACGCGCTCGTGGCGCCGCTCAAGGCGCCGAGCGTCGCGCTCGCCCCGGGCAAGGGGAAGAAGGCCGCCACGGTAGCGCCGCCGCCCGTGTTCGACGGCACGCCGAGCTTCGAATCGCACAAGGTCTTCACAGGCGTGGTCGTCTCCGCGGACGACGTGACGGGGACGATCGACGTGCGCGTGGGCACGGTGCTCGGCTCCGTGAAGGTTGCAGACTACAAGCGTTACAATCCGCAGGGGCTGCCGCCCAGCCAGTTCGCGGAGGTAGGCGCACGCGTCCGAGTGAGTCTGCTGGCGCCCGTCCCAAATGTCGTCGCGCCGCTGCGTGAGGGGGCGCCCCCTTCACCGACCGCGAAGGTGCCGCTACGCCTCGAGCTCGGCCCTGAGTCGGCCTCGGTGACCCTCGACGTGCGAACGCGCCAGGTGCTCGCGCTCGTCGGCAACTACGAGGGCGCCGCGGGCGGCCTCGATCGCGCGACGCAGTCGAGGCGCCAGCCGGGCTCGACGTTCAAGCCGGTCCTCTACTCGTATGCGATCCACGCGCGCCGCTACACGCCGGCCACCCTCGTCGACGTCCAGCCCACCGTGTTCGCCGGGAACTACAAGCCGGGCAACTACGAGGGCTGGACGGGAACCGACCCGCTTCGCCTCCGCGAGGTGCTCGCAAACTCCGTCAACGTCGGCGCGGTTCACGTCCTCGAGGACGTGGGCCCCGCGAACGTCGTCGACTGGGCAAAGGCGCTCGGCATCACCTCCACGCTCAAGCCCGATCTCTCGCTCGCGCTCGGCTCGTACGAGATCCACCCCATAGAGCTCGTCGGGGCCTACGCGACGTTCGCGGCGGGCGGCATGTACGAGGAGCCGCGCATCGTCACGCGGATCGTCGGACCGGACGGCAAGGACGTCGAGCTCAAGGCGCCGCCTCCGCCGCGCCGCGTGCTCGATCCCGCGGAGGCCTACGTGACCACGAGCCTCCTCCAGAGCGTGATCGATCACGGAACCGGCACGAAGGCAAAATCGCTCGCGCGCCCGATCGCCGGCAAGACGGGCACGAGCAACGACTCGAAGGACACCTGGTTCTCCGGGTACTCGACCGAGATCGCGAGCGTCGTGTGGGTCGGCTACGATGACAACAAGCCGCTCGGCTCCGGGGAGACTGGCGCATCGACCGCGCTGCCCGCGTGGATCGCCC
>JAYSXP010000143.1:0-5921 GCA_043717125.1 Polyangiaceae bacterium
TCGTCGCCTACCACCTCTTTCCCGATTTCGTCGGCGGCAAGAACGAGGCGGCCCGCACCGCAGGGCTTGCGACAGGCCGAACGCTCCTCGAGTACGCGATGAAGACCAGGGGCGCCTCGGCCTTCATCGCCGGCAACGACGTGAGCCTCGCCGATCTCTACCTCGCTCCGCTCGTCTTTTACGTGTCGCTCACGCCAGACAAGGAGCGACTCTTCGACGTGCCGGGGTTGTCGGACTGGTGGGCCAAGGTCCAGGCGCTCCCCAGCTTCACGAAGACCGCCCCCTCGTTGGGGTGATCGTCTTCCGCGCGTGGAGGCAGGGCGTGCGGCGCGGGCTGTGCGGTTCGTCGGATTAAGACGCCAGCTCGTCGGGAACCAGGAGGACTTTCCCCTTCGCCTTGCGATCGTGAAGGTAGTGATGCGCCGCCGCCGCCTCGGAGAACTTGAACGAGCAGTCGACGTGCGGATGGATCGTGCCCGCCTCGTACATGGCCACGAGCGCGGCGAACTGCTCCTGCAGCATCGCGAGCTCTCCGAACAGGTGGCCCATGTTCACGCCCTGGACCGACTTGTTGTCATCCATCAGCTTCATCGGGCTCCACTTCTTCACCTGGAGGAGCTGACTGGCGGCATGGATCAAGCTGCGTGTCTTGCCGGAGCCGGCCGCCGAGAGACCGAACGCGACGAGGCGACCGGCGGGCGCGAGCAGCTCGTAGCCGAGCGTCCAGCTCTTGCCGCCGACCGGGTCGAGCACGAGGTCGACGCCTCGCCCGTTCGTCAGAGCGCGCACCTCGGCGACGTAGTCAGCCTCGTTCGCGATCGAATGCTGGCAACCGCGCTCCTTCAAGAACGCGTGCTTCGACGTCGAGGCGATGCCGAAGATCACGCAGTCACGCGTCTTCGCGAGCTCGATCGCCGCGAGCCCGACGCCGCCCGCCGCCGAGTGGAGCAGGACGCTCGACCCGCGTCGCAGATTTCCCGTGAAGAGCATCATGTGATGCGCCGTGAGGTAGACGACGGGAAGCGCCGCGGCCTCCTCGAAGCTCATGTTCGCAGGCATCGTGAAGACCTGTCCCTCCTTCAGCACGAGCGTGTCCGTGTAGCCGCCGAACTTCGGCATGCCGAAGACGCGATCTCCCTTTTTCAAGCGCGTCACGCCCTTGCCCACCGCGTCGATGATGCCCGACACCTCGTAGCCCACGACACACGGCACCTTCGGCGCGTCGGGATAGAGGCCGACGCGAGCCATCAAATCGGCGTAGTTGATTCCCGCCGCGTGCACGCGGATGCGAACCTCTCCTTCGGCCGGGGTCGGATCAGGAGCCTCGCGCACCTGGAGCACTTCGGGGCGACCGGCCTTCGTAATCCAGATTTGGCGCATGTGACGGCCTTCGATGCTACGTGAATCCTCGCCGTCGCGAGCGCGACATCGAGCGACGTCGCTCGCGAGCACGCTCGCGATCATGCTCGCGAGCGCGGGCCATGCAGCAGCGCAGCCAGCGCCGTCGCCGGCGCCGTCAGCCGGCGTCCCCGTGATGCCGCCGCGCCAGCGAGGTTCGGCCGACGTCGCGTATCCCGACGGCGCGAGCGGCGACGGGCGCGTCGTTCTGATCGTGCTCGTCGACGCCGCGGGTGTGGTCGCCGACGTCACGCCGGCATCGGGCGAAGAGCCGTTCGTCACCGCTGCGATCGCCGCGTCACGCCGATGGACGTTCGATCCTGCGACGCGCAACGGCGCTCCGCTGGCCGCGCGCATCAGGATGGAAATCGTGTTCCACGCGCCCGCGTCGGCGGAGCCCGAGGCGCCCGGCGTTGCGCCTCCCGTGCCCACGGGTCCTGGCGCGGCTCCTTCGCCGCCTGCCCCACCGGTCGCAGACGAGGTCGACGTGCGAGGACAGCGCCCGGCGCCGGGTGCGACGTCGCTCGGTCGCGCGGAGGTGCGTCAGCTCCCGGGCGCATTCGGCGATCCGTTCCGCGCGCTCGATGCGCTTCCGGGCGTCACGCCCATCGTCTCGGGCCTGCCCTTCTTCTACGTGCGCGGCGCGCCGCCCGGAAACATCGGCTACTTCCTCGACGGCGTGCGCGTACCGTACCTGTTCCACGTCGGTGCCGGTCCGTCTGTCATCCATCCCGGGATGGTCGACACCGTCGATCTCTATCCGGGTGGCTATCCCGCGCGCTTCGGGCGCTACGCGGGCGGCATCGTGTCCGCCGAGACGACGGCCCCGCGCACGGACCTGCACGGTGAAGGAAACATCCGCCTCTTCGACGCCGGCGCGCTCGTCGAGACTGGCTTCGACGGTGGCCGCGGAACGGCACTCGTCGCGGGTCGCTATTCGTACACGGCGGCCATCCTCTCGCTCATCGCGAAGGACACACGCCTCGACTATCGCGACTACGAGGCCCGCGCGACGTACGACGTGACGCCCGACGATCGCATCAGCCTGTTGACCTTCGGCTCGTACGACCTCGTCGCGCAGACGGCCGCGGGCATCGAGAGCGTGCTCTTCGCGTCCGAGTTCTACCGGCTCGATACGCGGTGGGACCACCGCTTCGGCCCGAAGACGAAGGTGCGTGTCGCCGTGACGGGCGGCTTCGACCAGACGCGCATCCCCGGCCAGCCGCGAAACTCGCAAGACACGCTGGGTGCGGTCCGCTTCGAGCTGACGCACCTCGCCACTGACGACGTGACGTTCCGCGCCGGCGGCGACGCCACGCTCGATCGCTTCACGGCCGACACGCGGCCCTACGCAGATCCCGACGACCCCGACACGAAGCGCTTCAACGCGCTCTTCCCGCCGCGCGACGACGTGAACTTCGGGACGTGGGCCGACGCGAAGCTCGTACTCGGCCCGTGGGAGATCGTGCCGGGCGCGCGCGTCGACATCTACAATTCGTCCGGGACGACCGCCATAGGCGTCGACCCGCGAATTGGCTCCAGGCTCCACGTCGCCAAGCCCGTGCACGTGATCCACACGTTCGGGATCGCGCACCAGCCGCCTTCATTTCTCATCCCGATTCCTGGCCTGGCGATCGGCAGCCTGCGCGGCGGACTCCAGCGGAGCATCCAGTCGAGCGCGGGCCTCGAGATCGACCTTCCCGAGGCGACGACCGCAACGATCACGGCCTTCGACAACGTGTTCCAGAACATGAGCGACACGCTTGGCGTGCAGCAGGGCGGCGACGTGCTCGACCGGAGCCTGAAGGAGCAACGCAGCCTGGGCTCGGCGATCGGCGGCGAGCTCTACATCAAGCGCAAGCTCACGCGACGCTTCGGCGGCTACGTCTCGTACACCCTCTCGCGCTCGACCCGCAGCGTGGACCGCGAGCACTTCCTCAGCGCGTTCGATCGCACCCACGTCGCCAACGTCGCGGTCGCCTTCGACATGGGCAAGCTCTGGCGCGCAGGGACGCGCTTCACCATCTACACGGGGACACCCATCGTTTCACCGGGTGGCAACGGGCTCATTCCACCGCCCCGTTCGCTGTCGCCCGCGCGCGACCCGCTCTTTTACAGGCTGGATCTGAGGCTCGAGAAGCGCTGGAACCTCAACCAGGCGAAGACGACATGGCTGTCGTTCGTCGCCGAGGTCCTGAACGCTACACTTCACACCGAGGTGCTTCAGGGCCAGACCATCGGGCCCGTGACGATCCCGAGCATCGGCGTCGAGGGAGCCTTCTGATGATGCGAAGACTTTCCACCCTCGTTGTTCTCGCCTGTGGCGCAATCGGCCTCGGCGCTGCCCTCACCCTTGCGCTCGACGCCTGCGTGCCCGCCGACGATCGTCCGCCGCCGGGCAAGCTCACGCTCACGGTGTCGCCGAGCCCGGCCGTGCTCAATGGCGTCGTGACGGCGGACGGATGGAGCGTGGTGTTCGAGCGCGTGCTGGTGGGCATCGGGCGCGCGTCGCTCGGCAACGAATGCGCGCGGTACTCCGACTCCAGCTACGACCGCCTCCTCGACGTCACCTCGCGGAGCGGACAGAAGCTGAGCATCCTCTACGGCATCGGACAGTGCGATCTGCGGTTTCGCGTGGCCTCACCCTCGAGCGACGCGGTGCTCGGCGAGGGCGTGACGGAGGACCAAAAGACTGCGCTGCGGACGCCTGGCGGCGACGCGTACGTGCCGCTCGGCGGGATCGCGATGGATGTCACGGGCGCTGCGACGCGCGACGGCGTGAAGAAGCGCTTTCACCTCGTGTTCCGTCCGCGCGTTCGCTACGCGAACTGCAAGCTCGAGCCGGATGCAGGAAAGGCGCTCGACCTGCGCTCGGACGTCGACGAGGTGTTCGACATCCGCATCGAAGCGGAGGCGGTGCTGCGCGACGACGTCGACGCGGCGGCGGCCTCGCTCCGGTTCGAGCCGTTCGCGGCGGCCGACAAGGACGGCGACGGCATGGTCACGCTGGACGAGCTTCGCGCGGTGCCGATCGCGAGCGTCCGCGACGGCGGCAGCTTCGAGGCGGGCATCTACGAGTTCGACGACGACGCCGGCACGTTTCGCGCGGGGAAAGCCGTCGTGATCGAGTCACTGGGCGACTACGTGTACGAGCTGCTCTTGCCGTCCCTGCCGCGGTTCCGTGGCACCGGCTCGTGTCGGGCCGGCGTCGGTATGGGGCGCGGCGGCCCGGGCTGAGCGCGCATCGAGTACGCTCTCTCTCATGCTCTCGATCGGCATCTCCGAGCTCATCGTGATCCTCGTGATCGTCGCGATGCTCGCCGTTCCGATCGTCGTCGCTCTCGTCGTCATCCTCGGGAAGCGGAAGGGCCAGAACAGCAACGCCGCCGCGCACCTCGTCCAGTGCAGTTCATGCGGGCGACCTGTCTCGCCGCTCGTGAAGGTCTGCCCGGAGTGCGGAACGCCGCGGGTCTAGGCTGATGGAGACGAGGGCTGTACCCTGCCGGGCATGCGCGCTGTCCGCTGCCACGACCTCACCGGTCCGAAGAGTCTTCACGTCGACGAGGTCCCGGCGCCGCCCGCACCAGGTCAGGGCGAGGTCCTCATCGACGTTCGCGCCGCGGCGCTGAACTTCCCGGACGTTCTCCTCACGTACGGCAAGTACCAGTTCAAGGCCGACCCTCCGTTCGTTCCCGGCGGTGAGGGCGCGGGCGTGGTACGCGCGGTCGGGGCCTCGGTGACCGATCTCGCCGTTGGAGAGCGCGTCGCGTTCACGATCATGAACGGCGCCTTTGCCGAGCAGCTCGTCGCGCCGGCCGCGGCCGTCGTGAAGCTCCCCGAGGCCGTGACCTTCGAGGTCGGCGCCGCCACGCTTCTCACCTACTGCACCACGCTCCACGCGCTCGCCGACCGCGCCGCGTTGAGGTCCGGCGAGACGCTCCTCGTCCTCGGAGCGGCCGGCGGTGTCGGCACTGCGGCGGTCGAGCTCGGCAAGGTGCTCGGGGCGCGCGTCATCGCCGCAGCCTCCTCCGACGACAAGGTTGCATACTGCAAGGAACGCGGCGCCGACGAGGGCATCAACTACGCGCGCGAGGACCTCAAGGAGCGCGCGAAGGCTCTCACGCACGGCAACGGCGCGAACGTCGTCTACGACCCGGTCGGCGGCGCGTACGCCGAGGCTGCGCTCCGCGGGATCGCCTGGGAGGGCCGCTACCTCGTCGTGGGTTTCGCGGCCGGCGAGATCCCGAAGATCCCGCTGAACCTCGTGCTCCTCAAGGGCTGCCAGGTCGTCGGGGTCTTCTGGGGCTCTTTCGCGATGCGCGAGCCGGCTCGAAACCGGCAAAACGCGGAGCGCATCCTCGCCTGGGTAGCCGAGGGCAAGCTCCGGCCCCACGTCGACGGCGTCGTCAAGTTCGAGGACGCGCGCGGCGCCTTCGAGCGAATGGAGCGCCGCGACGTCAAGGGCAAGCTCGTTCTCGTTCCCTGACGATGGGCTCGTTCAGCGCACATGACCGACGACTTGA
>JAYSXP010000144.1:0-5921 GCA_043717125.1 Polyangiaceae bacterium
GTCGTCGTCACATCGAAGTCGCCGTCGTTCAACACCTACGACCGCGAGTTGCTCAGCGCGTTCGCCGGATACATCCGCCAGCGTGTCGTCGACTTCAACAAGGAGTGGCGCGCGCTCGCGCTCGCGTTCCGTCCGGACGACGTCGGCCGGCTGCTCCAGAGCGACGACTACGAGAAGCGCTTCCTCGCGCCACGCGAGGAGACGGTCGGCGTCGTCTACATCGACATCTCGGGCTTCACGAGGGTCTCCGAGACGATCTTGAAGACCCCCGCAAAGGTCGCCGAGCTCGTCGAGGAATGGAGCCGCGACGCCGTCGACATCGTCTGGCAGCACGGCGGCGTCTTCGACAAGATGGTCGGCGACTGCGTCATCGCGCTATTCGGTCCGCCCTTCTACGAGGAGACGCCCGGCGAGCGCCTCGCGCGCGCCATCCAGTGCGCGATCGACGTTCGCGCGATGACCAACGAGGTCCCGAAGCGCGTGCAGTTCGAGTCGCTCCGCGCAGAAGGTCTCGCCGTCTCGACCGGCGTGCACCTCGCGCCGCTCTTCGTCGGTTCGTTCGGACCGAACTCGAATTTCACCGGCTTCTCGAGCGGGATGAACAACACGGCGCGCCTGCAAGGCTGCGCGGGTCGCAACGAAATCCTCGTGATGGAGGAGGCGATTGCCTCCCTGCCCTCGACGCACTCGTTCAAGTTCGGCGAGACACGTTCGATGCCGGTGAAAAACGTGGCGGAGCCCCTCAAGTTCCGTGCGCTCGAGAAGCTCCAAGCGCCTCAGGTCGTGTGAATCACACGACACGGGCTCCCGAAGGTCGCTCAGTCACTGCAGCAGCGGAAGCCGATCTCCTGGCCGCGACGATCTCGCGTCGCGCCGCGTCCGTCGACGCGGCAGTCGAGATTGGTCCCGGCGTTGAGGAACGCGCCGCCCTTCACGAAGCACTCCTCCTTTGCCGGCCCGCTGTCCGCCGCGGCGGCGTCAGCCCCGGCGTCGGGCGGCAAGCACGGCCCATCGAACCACTCCCAGAGGTTTCCAACCATGTCGTAGACGCCCGGGAAGCCTCCGTTGCACCCCGGCTTTGATTTCACGTCGAGTGTCTTGCCGGCATCGTTCTCGCCGGTGTTGCACGCCGTCGGCTGTTGGATCCCGCCGTAGGGGTAGCGAAGCTGCCCGATGTTCGAGCACGCCAGGAGCCACTCGTGGGTGTTGAAGTCGCTGAGGTCACCCTCGCCGACCTTGCCGACGAACTTTCCCGCCGCGTGCTTGCCACAGAGGCGCTTGCCGGCCCAGGCGCAGTAAGCGCGCGCGTCGCACCAGTCGACGCCGGCGATCGGAATGTTGTCGGTGCCGCCCGACGCGGCCGTGTACGTGGTGTTCCATGCGCACTCGGGCGGCTGACCGTTGGCGTCACCGGCCTTGGCCGTGACGAACTCCGTGTACTGGCTGACCGTCACCTCGCTGCTGTCGATGCAGAAATTGTTGGCCGTGTTTCCGACGCGGACCATCGAGGGACCGTGCGTGCTCAGGCATGGGAGCGCCGCGCCGTCGAACGGTACGGACCCGTCGGGCAGCGGCGTCGACGTCTCGGCAGGGTCGACGATCGACGACTCGCTCCCGCCCTCGGCGACGCACACCCCTCCCTTGCACTCGCCGATCGAGAGGTCGTCGATGCCAGCGATCTTTGCGCACGCCGCGACGAACGAGGCCGCGGACGCGAGCAGCGCAAGACGACGCACGACTCGCGCGCGCCTCCGAGCCGGTTCCGTTCTCGTGCTGGCGGTCATCAAAACGAACCTCGCATGCCTACGCTGCCCGGTCCGATCCAGACCGCGCTGCGCTCGGACGTCGATGGTAGCGCCGATTCCGGCTTCGTCTTCGGCAACAGCAGTCCCACGACGCCGCACACCGCGCCCACTCCGGTGACCGCGAAGCCGATCGTCGAGATCGTCGCGAGCGAGCTGGCGCTGTCGAGGTCGCTCTTCACGGTCGGGTCACAGATGCCGTTCCCACACTGGGCCTTCACCGTGCCGGCCTTGGAGAGCGTGAGCGCGCCGGTGACGCCACCGACCGCCAGGCCGGCCACGGCCAGCCCGAAGCCACCGAACACGAGGATGTTCGCCGCGGGTGTGCGTTCGGGCCCGTGGGGAGCCTCGGGGACGATCTTGGGCGGCGGCGGAACGGTCGCGAGGAGCACGGGATTGGGAACCGGCAGGACGAGCTCGACCTCCTTGGCGTCGCGCTCGGCAAGCTCCAGCTCGGCGCGCTTCTCCACGCTGTCGGCGTTCTTCGCGGCGATGGCATGCTTGCCCGGATTCATCGCGACCGGTTCGCCGAGGAGCAGAGGGGCGACCTCGACGTCGTCGACGCTGACGTGCGTGGCCGGCCCGCCCTTCACGACGATACGCACTGTCGGGATGCGCGGCCTCAGGCTGGTCTCGAGCTCCTTCGCGTCCTTGCGCGCCTTGTCGAAGATCGCGGGCTCGTTCCGCTCGCGCGGCATTCGAGCGACCTCCAGCGCGACGTCACGTGCCTCGACGAGATGTCCGAGCGCGAGGTGCGCCTTCACGAGAGTCATCCCGGTCGTCGGGACCTTCATGAGCTCGTGGGCCTTCTGGTAGGCCTCGAGCGCGCGCTCTTTCTCCCCGTTGCGCGTGCGCTCCTTTCCCTCGTCCATGAGGCGGCGCGCCGTCTCCTTCTGCGCCGCGGTCGGGGCAGCCGCCGCGCGGCCCGACGAAGACGCGACCGTGAGAAGAGCGGCCGATGCCGCGAAGAGAAGTCGCCTGTTAGAACCCATACTCGTCGCCGTCACCTTGCTTCGCCCCCTGCTTTGCGGGCAACCTTCCGGTGGGCTTCCTTGCCGAGGCGGCCGCCGCGGGGGCGCCGGCGTCCTTGGCGGCGTGCACAGACACAGCTAGGGCGCCCTCGGTGGCGGTAGCGCCCGTCGTCGGTGTGCTGAGCTCGGCTCCGACCGGTGGAACGCCCTCCGGCGTCGTCGCGACGGGGACGCCGGTGAGCTCCGACGTCCCGGCGGTCACGACCTTGCCGCTGCTCGATGCCGAGGCCGTCGCCTTCTGACCGCGTCGTGTCACGAGCACGCCCGCGACGACACCGAGGACCGCGACCAGCGCGAGGACCAGCATGCCGGCGAACACCTTCGCGAGCGAGGAGCCCGACGTCGGAGGGGAGCTCATGGAGGCGGCGCCGAGCGTGCGCATCGACGGCCCCGTCTGGATCGTATCGACCGGCACCGGGTAGTGGAGTGGCAGGAACGGCCCCGTCGAGCCGGCTGCGACGCCTCCACTCATCCCGACCGCCGAGATCGGTGTGCCCGGGCGTGTGCCTCCCAACCGTGGCGACGCGCTTTCCATGCCGGACACGCCGCGAACGGAAAGCGGCGCGACCAGCGTTTCCGTCTTGAGCTGCCCCTCACTCGCGGCGCGAAGAGCGCGCTCGATCGCGTCCTTCCGTTTCGACGTGCGCTCGCGCGAGAAGTGGGCGAGCACGCCGGCGACCTCGTCGGGCGTCGCCCCCAGCCCCGTCGCGAGCATCGCTTGCTCGAGGGCGCGCCGGAGCTCCTCGGCCGTCGCAAAACGCATGGCGGGATCACGCGCCAGCGCGCGGTCGACGATGCCGCGCACGAGATGAGGCACCGTCGCGGGCAGCGGTGCGTACGGGACACCGGTCATGAGCTCGTGGAGCGCAGCGAGCTGCTTTCCGTCGGCGGTGTCGCGTACGGGACGCCCGGCAAGGAGCTCGTAGAGCACGGCGCCGAGGGCGTAGACGTCGGCGCGTCGGTCGAGCGGCTCGCCCCGCGCCTGCTCCGGCGCCATGTACTCGAGCTTCCCCTTCAGCGTTCCCGCGGCCGTCTCCTCGCTGCGGCGTGAGCTCGCCTTGGCCACGCCGAAGTCGATGAGCTTCGTCGTCCCGCGAACGCTGACGAGGAGGTTTTGCGGAGAGACGTCGCGGTGCACGACCTGGAGGGGCTGCCCGTCCTCGCCGACGAGCTCGTGGGTCGCGTGGAGCCCCGCACAAGCATCCGCCACGATTCGCAGCGCGGCACCCATCGGAAACGACACGCCCGCGGTGCGCACGTCGCGGTAGATCTTGCGGAGCGACTCGCCGTCGATGAGCTCCATCGCGTAGTAGAGGAGCCCGCCGTCCTCACCGATCTCGAGAATGCGCGCGACGTTCTCGTGATCGATCTGCGAAGCGATTTTCGCCTCGTCGAGGAACATCGCGCCGAATTGCTCATCGTGCGAATACGAGGGCAGGATCGTCTTCAGCGCGACGAGGCGCTCGAAGCCGTGCTTGCCCGTGATGCGCGCAAGCCACACCGTTCCCATGCCACCCTGCGCGAGCACGCAGAGCAGCTCGTAACGGTCGAGTCGATCCCCCGGCGCCAGTGTCGTGCGCGCGTTTACCGAGGGAGATGTGAAGCTCCCCATAACTTCCTAAGGATCCCCCCACGGGAGAACGAACGCAAGCCCATGGCGGCTGCGCCGATCCGCGCACACCGTGTGTCGGTCAGCGCCCGATCTGCGGGTGGAGCTGGCTCTTGCGCTTCTTCTCAGGCGCCGGCCGGAGGCAACCGGCCAGGTAGACGCCTCCGTTGACGGCCGACCAGGTTCGGAAGTGCTTCAGCGTCGTCATCCAACGAAGGACGCGCGGGCCCTCGATCGCGGGACGGACACCGCACGCCGCAGCGTGCTCCTGCGCGTGCTGGAAGGCGTCCGCGACGCGGCGCTGGACGGCGAGCGGCGAGTTGCGCTCGCGGGAGATCTTCGACGCGCCCTTACCGATGCGCGCGCGCTCCTGCGGGTCTGCGATGAGGTCGAGAACCGCGCGACCGAACGAGGCGTCGGCATCGTCCTCGGTCATTCCGCCGTTGCCGGGCGAGAGGAGGACGCCGTTCACGCGATCGGTGATCTGGGCGCTGACGCCCATGCCGTCCGCGAAAGCGACGGTCGGCGTCCCGCACCAGAGGGCCTCGCCGAGGACGTTGCCGTAGGTCTCGCTGAGCGAGCCGTGCACGAAGACGTCGGCGTAGGCGTAATAATCGGGCATCCGCGTGAAGGGCACCTCGCCCGGGAAGAAGACGCGATGAGCGACCCCCTCCTCCTTTGCGATGCGCTTGTAGCGGTCCGTGTCCGGGCCTTCGCCCAGCATCGTGAGGGTCGCCTCGCGGTCGACCGGCGCGACGTGGCGCGCGAAGATCCGGATGATGCGATCCTGGGCCTTCTCGCGCGTGTGACGACCGGCGCAGAGGAGACGCGAGCCGCGCCACACAGAATCGCTCGTGTTCTCGAGGTGCACGTATGGGTCGCTGCCCATCGGCTTGTCGAAGATCTCGGGCTGCACCGCGCGCGGGATGACGTGAATCGGCGCGGTGACACCGCGCTCACGCCAGTACGACCGGAGACCCTCGGAGAGGACCACCAGGCCGTCCGAATTGTTGTAGATGCTCGAGAACAGCTTCTCGTAGGGGCGCTTCAGCGCGAGCTCGACGCCCGTGTTGACCCACCCGAGCTTGGCGATGCGCTCGGGAAGGAGCACGTCGTAGGCGGCCGCGAGGTGCGTCGTATTCACGCAGAGGAGCGGGATCCCGCGCATCTTCCGGAGCCAGACGCCGAACTCGAGGAGGAGCGACGTGGTCTGCGCAAAGACGAGGTCGAAGTCCCATCGGCTCGCGTCGTAGACCCAGGATTCAAGCGGCATCGGAATATGCACGCCGGGGTACGATTTGAGCGGAATGCTCGGCAGCTCGATCGTTCCGGGGGCAAGCTCATCCGGCGTAGCATCGGGATCGTGGGGGCCGATGACTGTGACTTGGTGACCACACCGACGCAATTCTTGGTACAGGAACCGTGTCTGAAACGCTGCACCGTTGGCGTAGGGGATTCGCGTGAAATCGCTGAGGATGG
>JAYSXP010000145.1:0-5920 GCA_043717125.1 Polyangiaceae bacterium
AACTGCTCGAGCTGCCCGCGGACCTTGCCATAACCTTCCTTGGCGAGGCTGAGGGCTCGCGTTCGCGTGCGAGGGCTCAAAATCATCACGGCCACGACGCCGCCGGCAATTGCGACGCCCAAGCCGCCGAGCACGTACGGGAGGACGGACGCCTTCTTCCTCGGCCAGAGCATCGGAAAGGCCGGCAGTGCACGGAGGACGTTCTTCATCAGCTTGCGGGTGTCGTTAATGCGCATGAACGACACCCGCTGCATCGCCTGTACCGGAGCGCGCCGGCTGAATTCAGCGTCCAGAAGAGCCCTCGCGACTGGACCTCACAACCAAAGGCGATGCATTTTTCCCCGATCGTGACGCGCTGCAGCCCTGGCGCTCAGGTGCATGACGGCCTTCCGTTCGAGCGGCGAACGAAGCTTGTCGAGGTAGGATGCGGCATCAAGGCGCGGGGCGCAAACGGAGATCCTCCTCCGTCGCTGGCTTGACCTCCACGCGACGGGCATCGAAGCCAGGTGCTCGAGCACGTCGGCGACCCTCGGCGCGTCGTCAGCCGACCTTGGCGACGGCGCTCGGCTTCTCGCGCTTGATGTTGAAGATGCGGAGCGGCTTCTCCTTGCCCTTGAGATGGGCTGGGGGAAGCTCCTCGACTTCGAAGCGAGGGCCGAGGCGGGCGAGCGTGTACTCGCTGACGATGACCTGCCCCGCGAGGGCGATGCCGCAGAGACGCGCGCTCGTGTTCACGGTGTCCCCGATGACGGTGTAGCTCATGGCTTTGGAGCTCCCGACGTAGCCGGCAATCAGCGGCCCCGTGTGGAGGCCCATTCCTACGGCGAGCGGAGGATTGCCGCCCTCGACGCGCTTGCGATTGAACTTGCCGAGCGCTTCCATCTGCTCGAGCGCGCACTGCACGGAGCGAACGGCGTCGTCGGGGTGGGTCGCGGGGGCGCCCCAGAACGCCATGATGCCGTCGCCCATGAACTTGTCGAGCGTCCCCTCGTACTTGAAGATCGTGTCGACCATGAGCTCGAAGTAGTCGTTCAGCAGCTCGTTGATGACGCCTGCAGTGGCGCCTTCGCTCATGCGCGTGAAGCCGCGGATATCGGAGTTGAAGACGGTGCATTCGGGGACGTGCACGCCGCCCTTCTTCACCTCGAGCTTGCCGGAGATGACCTGCTCGGCGACGTTCGGAGAGAGGAGGCGACTGAAGCGCTCCCTCGTCATGATCTCCTTTTCCATCTTCTTACCGAGAAGGTTGTTCTCGATGAACATCGCCGCTTGGTTGCCGACCGTGGTGACGAGCTCGAGGTCCTTCTGCTGGAACTGTGCGAGCGACTCCGAGTCGAGCCAGAGCGCGCCCAAAACTTCCTTTTCGTGCAGGAGCGGCACGACGATGGCGCTCGAGATCCGGTTGAGGATCATCGATTTGCCCTTGGAGGCTGCGAAATCCATCGAGGCATCGTGCGTGAGCACCGCGGCGCGCTCGGTCATGACGTGCTCGAGGATCGTCGAGGAGACCTGGATGGGCGCGTCGGTGCCGTCGCGGCGGTGAGCGGCGCGCGGGAGCAGCTTGCCCTCGTCGTCACGGAGGAGGATGACCGCACGGTCCGCGTTCACGAACTTGAACAGCGACATCAGGATCTTGTGGAGCAGCTGGTCGAGGTCGCGCTCGAGACCGATGTCGCGTGTCAGCTCCCATGTGAGCCGCAGGCGCTCGTAGTCGACGCGTAGCTGAGGCGCGTCGTGCTGGATCTGATCGAAGGGGACAAAGCCCTTCGTCTGCGCGTTGATCTGGGTGCCGATCGCGCGCGCGGAATCGAGGACGTCGACCCGCGTGCCACCGAAGCTCGGCGGGCGCTGGCCTGCGCGCGGGAGCGGCGGAGGAGGAAAGCCTTGCTGGCCTTGCTGCGGGTAGCCGGGCTGACCGGGGTAGCCGCCCTGGACGGCACCGCCCTGACCCACGCCGGGACGCTGCTGGCTCTGCGCCGACATTCCCATCGTACCGCCGCCGTGTCCCATCTGGCCATGGCTCGGCATCGGACCGCTCGGCATGCCCATCCCCATGCTCGCGGGCACCGGCGGCGGAACGCTCGGCCCCTTCGACCACTGGGGCTGCTGCTGCATCCCCGGCTGCTGCTGGACCGGGAGATTCGGTGCGTGATGCGGGTGTGCCACGGCGCCGGGACCGACGCCGCCCATCGGACCGGGGCCGCCCTGTGCGAAGGGCGGGGGAGCGTTGAAGTCGATCGCCGGGCCGTGTCCGTCATCGTAACGGGCTCGCGTCGAGCCGAGCGCGATCTCGTCGCCGTGACGGAGGGGCTGCTCGCCGCGGACGCGCTCGCCGTTGATGTACGTGCCGTTCAGGCTCCCGAGGTCGCGGAGGATGAAGCCACCGTCGCGCTGCTCGAGGATGCAGTGCTCCTTCGACACGATCTTGTCGAGGAGCTGGATGGAATTGTTGGGATGGCGCCCAAGGCTATTGACGGGGCGCAGCTCGATCGCCTGCTGTCCCTCGGCCGTTGCGAGGATCAAACGCGCCATCGCTGTACCATCGCTGAGAGCATCGTACCGTGAGCCTCTTCCATCGAACAGCGCTAAAGCAATCCTCATCCACAACAGCGTCCGGGCCGCTATTCGCCTGCCGATCGGGCCGTCCTTCGAGGGCCGCCCCGATCTGGACCCCCGCAGCGTGATCGGTCTGGTACGCTCAGGTAGGTATGGCCGAACGTGGCAAGTCAGGCACGCCCGAAGGTGCGAATCGCGTCAGCCCGCCCGACCGCTCGTCCTCGCGAAGCGCGGATCGTCCCTCCTCCCGTGGCGCGCTGAACGGGAAGGAGCGGCCGTCCAAAGCCGCCAAGGAGCGGCCGTCCAAGGTCGCCCGTGAGGCCAGGGAGATCGCCGTCAGAGCCAAGGGCGCGCCGGGTGAGAGGCGCGAGACGCTTGCCACGCCGTCGGCCGCCGCGCGCCGCGACCTGGACAGCGAACGCCTTGCCGAGGAGGTGACCCACGGGTCGTCCCGGCCCGCCTCCGATTCGCCGCCGGCGTCGAGCGCTGGCTCCGTTCGCGCCTGGCTGGACGCGAACCGTGCTCCCGCGCCGGGGCAGGGGCGAGACCCGTTCCGGATCCCGGCCGAGCTCGTCGCGCAGAACACCGACCCGGCCATCCTCGCCGAGACGCCGAGCGAGAGCGGCGGGCTCTTCGAGCTCGTGAGCACGATCGCGCGTCGCGCGCTGACGCTTGGCCTCGCGGCCCGCGAGCCGAGCTTCCACGTGTACGTCGCCGCATCGCCGCAGGTGATGATCGAAAACGACATCGTCCGCTACGCCGAGCGCTTCGCCAAGGGCCGAGAGACACCGCCGGACATCGTCTACGTGCACGATTTCGATCGGCCGGAGGCGCCGAAGCCGCTCATGGTCCCTGCGGGCGCGGGCGCGACGCTCGTAGCCGCAATGGATGCGCTCATCGATCGCCTGCGCCACGAGATCCGGGGTCTCTCCCAGCACGACGAGGTCCGCAAGGCGACGCAGAAGCTCGCCCACGAGCTCGAGGGAAAGAACAAAGAGGTCCTCACCGGTCTCGAGTCGACCGCGAAGACGCTCGGCTTCGGCATCCGTGCGGTGCAGGGCGGCGTCTCGACGTTCCCGATCCTCCACGGCAAGCCACTCTCGGCCGAGCAGTTCACCGCGCTCGACGAGTCGACGAAGAAGGCGCTTGGCGAGGCCGAGGATCGCCTGACGACGGAGGTCGAGAAGGCCGCCGTGCTCGTCCGCGATCAGAACGCGCGCTTCGATGCGGCACGCGAGGAGGCGATGAGCCGCCTCTCCGAGGCCGTCATCCAGCGCGCGCTCGGGGAGCTGAAAAAGCTCCTCTCGGACTTCGGCAGCGACGTCCTCTCCTATCTCGACAGCGTCGAGAAGGCCCTCGTCGCGGACTGGTCGGACTTCGTCGAGCAAGGTCCGCCTGCGCAGATCACCGAGGAGCAAGCGGAGGCCCAGGGAACGCCCGAGAACGATCCCGAGCACGCGACGCGGCTTGGTCGTTTCAAGGTGAACCTCCTCGTGGCGCACGAGGAGGACGCTCCTCCTCCCGTCATCTACGAAACGAACCCTACCTACCCGAACCTCTTCGGGTACCTCGAGCGCCGTGCGCGTTTCGGCGCGCTCCTCACGGACTTCACACGGATCCGTCCTGGTTCGCTCCACCAGGCGTCGGGCGGCGTGCTCGTCGTGCGCGCGGCCGATCTCATGACCGATCCCATCATCTGGGAGCGCATGAAGCGCATCATGCGCGAGCGTCGCATCGGCGCCGAGGATCCGCTCGGCCCGCTCGGGCTCTACGCGACCACGTTGCGTCCCGTTCCGGTGCCCATCCGCGTGCGCGTCGTGCTCGTCGGTCCGCCCGATCTCTACGCCGCTCTCCTCGATGGCGACCCGGACTTCGCAGCGCTCTTCCGTGTGAAGGTCGAGATCGAGCCGTCGATCCCGCGTACGACGGAGAACCTTCGCGCGCTCGACGCCTACCTGATGCAGATGGCTCGCGAGCGCGAGTGGGGCCAGTTCGACCGCCGCGCGCGTGCGACGTTGCTCGACCTCGCCACGCGCCTCGCGGGCGATCGCCAGAAGGTGTCCCTCTTCCTCGCGCCCCTCGAGGAGACCGCCGCGTTCGCGAGCGCTCTCGCCGCTGCGCGAGCCTCCGAGAAGAACGACTGGGAAGAGAAGGGCCCCGCGTCCACCGCAGCCCGTCCGTTCCACGCCTCGACGACGCCGCCGGGCAGCGTCGTCACGGCCGAGGACATCGAGATCGCCTGGCGAGAGCGGCGGGACCGCGCGGGCGCCGCCGAAAGACACATTCGCGAGCTCACCATCCGAGGCGAGGTCTCCCTCGACACCGAGGGCTCGCGGGTCGGAGTCGTCAACGGTCTATCCGTGTATTCTGCAGGTGACGTCGAGTTCGGCCAGCCCATGCGGATCACCGCCGTGGTCTCGCTCGGACGCGAGGGGCTCGTCGACGTCGAGCACGAGGCTCAGCTCGGCGGCGCCATCCACACCAAGGGCGTCGCCATCATTCGCGGGTATCTTTCGCGGATCTTCGGGCAGGAGCGCCCGCTCAGCATCAAGGCGCAGATCGCGTTCGAGCAGAGCTACGGCGAGATCGACGGTGACAGCGCTTCGTCGAGCGAGCTCTTCGGCGTTCTGTCGGCGCTCTCCGACGTCGCCATCGACCAGAGCACGGCCGTGACGGGCAGCGTCAATCAGCTCGGAGAGATCCAGGCGATCGGCGGTGTCTGCGCAAAGATCGAGGGCTTCTTCGACCTTTGCCGCGCGCGCGGGCTCTCCGGCAAGCAGGGCGTCATGCTGCCTCGCTCCAACCTTGAGCACCTCGTCCTTCGCGAGGACGTGGCGCGCGCCATCGCCGAGGGCAAGTTCCACCTCTACGCCGTGGCGACCGTCGCGCAGGGCATCGAGGTCCTCACCGGCGTCCCCGCAGGCGAGCGCGACGCCTCGGGCCGCTTCCCGGCCTCGAGCGTCTTCGGGCGCGTCGAGCGGCGTGTGATCGAGATCGCGGAGCGCCTGCGTAAGGCCGAGGCGCATCATGCGGGCCTCCCCGCCGTCGAGTCGATGGACGATGTCAGCCACACCGATCTGAGTGATGCTGGGGACTACCGACCCCGCTGACGGCGCACGCAGCGCGCTCGATTCGGTAGGACAGCTCCTTCGACCCGAGCTCGCCGAGCTCGTCGCGTACGTGCCCCACGACCCGCCTGGGATCGAGGTGCGGCTCGACGCCAACGAGGCGCCCCCGTGCTCGGCTCTCGTTCGAGAGGTCGTGGCCCGCGCGGTCGCCGGCGTGGCGCTCGAGCGATACCCCGATCCTCGCGCGCTTCGCCTGAAGGAGGCGATCGCGCGAAGGACGGGGGCGAAGGTGTCCG
>JAYSXP010000146.1:0-1961 GCA_043717125.1 Polyangiaceae bacterium
ACCCTGAGTACCAGGCCCAGAAAAGATTGTTGAGTTAAGGCGGGCGAGGGCCAGCGGCAGGGTAGCATGTTCGGCATCCTGGACGATTACCAGCGGCCAGACAAAGTTATTCCACTCCCCCAGGACCGTAAAGATGGTCATGGCAGATAGAGCCGGAATAATAAGAGGTAAAACTATTTGCCTGAAAATACGGAATTCGCTCGCGCCATCAATCCGGCCAGCATCCAACATTTCATCGGGCAAACTCTTCATATACTGGGTCAGGAAAAACACCGCGAAAGCTTTTGATAATCCTGGAATAATCAAGCCCTGGTAAGTATTAATCCAACCCAGGCTCTTCATGGTCAGGAAGTTAGGAATAAACAGCACCTGCCAGGGAACCATCATGGAGGCTATCACCACGATAAATATAATTTGGCGACCGGGAATCTGAACTTTAGCCAGTACGTAGGCTGCCAACGAGGCAATCAGCAGACTGAGTACCGTAATCGTGATAGTAACAAACAGGCTGTTCATAAAAAAGGTCGCAAACCCAAACGGCGCGTCGGTCAGGCGCTGGAACAAGCCTAGAATATGATTGGGCGGCTTATTACCCACTGCGTCATAGAAGTTATTGAAAGTTGGATCGGTGATAAAGAAGCTGGGCGGTACTTTTACCAATTCCGGCACCGTCTTGAAAGAACCCAGTAACATCCAGTAATAAGGCAGCAGCATGGTCAAAGCTAACAGGTAAACCGGTATGCGGATAGCGTGATATTTCCATGGAGATTTGTTTCTATTAACCATAAAATTTCCTCCCTAACAAGCCTATTATTTGTCCTCACGGCCTAAGCGCAGGTTAATGAGGGTCATAACAAAGATAATGGCAAAAAGCACCCAGGCAATACTTGAAGCATAACCCAATTCGAATCGAGTGAAACCCCGGTCGTAAAGATAAGGCACTATTGTCAGGGCTGAGTCAAGCGGACCACCGATGTTGCCCGCGCTGGAATAGATTAGATAAACCATATCAAAGACCTGGAAAGCGCCGATTAGTCCGGTTATAACAATATAGATAGTAGTTGGTTTAAGTAGTGGCAGGGTAATAAAAAGAAACCGCTGCCGGCTATTTGCACCATCAATCGCAGCGGCCTCGGTCATGTCGCTGGAAATTGACTGGAGTCCGGCCAGGAAGATTATCATGGTGCCACCCATACCACCCCACAAACTTATGATAATCAGGATTGGAATGGACCATTCAGGACTTGAGAAAAAAACGATAGGCTGAATCCCTAAAAATTTAAGTAGGGTATTAGCCAGGCCATAATCAGCCGAGGTAAAGATGGTACGCCATAATACTGTCACGGCGATGGAAGAAGTGACCGCCGGCAAAAAAAACAGAGCGCGGCATATCTGGTTCAATAGCGTGGGAGCGCGCAAGGCCATCGCCAGGGTCAACCCGCAGATTGAATTAAGCAGCACAATGAAGAAAACATAGGTGAAAGTGTTGGTCATGGCCTTGATGAAACGGGCATCGCCCCACATCCGCTCGTAATTTTTAGTGCCAACAAGCTCCGGTGTTTTAATGCCGTTATAATCGGTAAAGCTAAGATAAAAAGAATTAGCGATGGGCCACAAGACAAACACAGCAAAAAGAATTACGAAGGGGGCTAACATCACATAACCGGCACCCACCTTGCGATTTTTCGACATCCTTTTCAAAAAGGACTGCTGCACCACCCCGGCAGTGGCACTACTCTGTGAGACAGCCATACTACCTCCTTCATAAAGTAGGGGGAAAGCGGGGAACCTTTGCAGGTTCCCCGCCAACTGAAGCAATATCGGTTACTTGAGATTCTGGGTCATAACTCCAGCCGCCTCATCCAGCGCTTTTTGAGGGTCCGCCTTGCTCAGAATAACTTCCTGGACCTTCTTGTCAAGCGTATTCTGGCTTTCTTCCCAGCCTTTGCAATTAGGCGGTC
>JAYSXP010000147.1:0-5909 GCA_043717125.1 Polyangiaceae bacterium
GCGTGGATGGTGGCCCCTCCGGGACAGATGCGTCCAGAGTACGCATGAAAACATAGGTGGGGATCTCGCCGTCGAAACGGGCGACCGGAGGCGGTTCGCTCGGCGCTCCCGCGACCGCGCCGGAGTTGGGGGCGAACGCGCCGTCCAGTTTTCCTTCAAGAAGACGCGCACGCCGCTTCATCGACCGACCCCTCGCTGACTTGCAGACTCCCACAAGCGTACGCCTTCGGCGAGCACCGCGCGAAGCTCCCCCGCGCCCTCGCCGAGGGTCCCTGTGAAGGTCTTGAGCTGACAGATCCCCTTCATCACTGCCGGAAGCGCTTGAAGCGCCCCTCGCAGAGAGGGGTTGCCGACGCCAATCAAGGCCGGAGGGATCAACTTCTCGAGCAGGAGCTCGAGCTCACTGCGGCCACGGACGCCTGCCGCCAGAAGGTCACCGTCGGGAGGTGCCACGACGACCAGACATGGAAGCTGACGTAGGGTGTCTGCATGCTCGACGGCGCGCCGAACATCGAGGAGGACGATGTCGACCTCGGCACCGCGGTGAAGGAAGAAGGTCAAGCCGAGGATCTTCGGTTCAGCGGTCAAGCTCCTCGTGATGAACCGTTGGCTCGTCGACGAGGCGAGCGCGAGCAGCGCCGCCGTACCGAAGGTCATGTCGGCGACCAGCAGGACATGGAACCGCTCCGCCGTCGCCGTGGTCGTCCACTCCCGCAGCTCCTCGGAGGTCCAGAGTTGCAGCTCGCCCAGCGTGAAGGGGTCGGAGAGGCCTTCCTCGAAGGTCATGGCCCATGCGGCGGTCGGAAGCCCGGAGAGGACCCGAACGTTCGGGGCGTTGACCGCGGTGAGAAGGCGATGCGAGTGCTTCCGCGGCGGCGCGGCGGTTCGCTGGGCCTCGTCGTGGAGACGCGCGCCCTCCATGAGTAGCCCGGTGATGCTCGCGGTGACCGTGTACTGCTCTGGGCCGATCGTCGGCGGCGTGGGATCGAGCTCGAAGTAGCCAGTGGGATCGGCGAGCAAGCGATGGAACGCCTCGTGTCCCGACAGATTTCCGGCGAGGGCGTGCACCGCGTGGCCCTCGACGAAGACGACCTGGCCCGCGCAGCTCTTGCCCACGATGTGTAGCGTACCCGTGCGGCACCCCATCGACAGCATCATGACGAGGTCCGCAAGAGGAAGTGCCGTGAAGTCACCGGCGAGGCTGTAGGGACGTTGCCGAGCTGCCTCGCGCTGCTTGTAGTGGCGCTGGATGGCGGCCGTGCACCGCGCGGCTAGCTCCGCCTTGTCGATGGGCTTCGTGAGGTAGTCCTGCACGCCAGCGCGGAACGCCGTGACCTTCGCCGCGACGCGAGCGTCGGCCGACAGGAACATCACCGGGATGTGGTGGTACCAGCTGTCCTCCGCGATCCGGCGCATGAATTGCGGTCCGGTCATGTCCGGAAGTGCCGTGTCACAAACGATGAGGTCGATCGTCGTCGTCCGGAGCGCGTCGAACGCGGCCGTCGCGTCGCGCGCGATCTCGACGCCGAGGCCGTAGGCGACCAATGCAAGCTCCACGAAACGCCCCGACACGCGATCGCCGTCGACGACCAGAACCGTCCCCGTCGGCGCCGTCGCACCGGGCGAGACCGACGGGGGTCGGATCCTTGGCGGCCGCCCCGTCATCGACTGCGCTCCGCGCGCGCAGAGGCCATCATGGTCCGGAGCGACGATGCGGCGGACTCGTGTTCGGCGCGGGCGAGCTCCTCGATGTCGAGGGTGAGCCCGACAGGCGACCGCCCGGCGACGCGCATGGAAGGTGGAAGGGAGAAAGCACCCCGGAAGACCCGCCGTTTCGCATGGAACAGGCCCGCCGACAACGCCGTCGCTACCTCCGCCTGCTGAACGACGAGGCAGGGCCCCGTCTCGAAGCAAAGCGGCAACTCGGCTCCGGCATGGCGGGCCCTCATGAGCACGCTCGCGCCGGAGGTAGGTGCAAGGCGCAGCAGCTTGCCGAGGTTGAAGGAGGCATACACGCCGCCCCCCACACGAACGAGCGGGACCGGTCCCGAGCCCTCCAGCCTCGCCACCTCGTGCGGCAGGACCAGGCGTTCGATCGCGCGCGTGCTCACCGCGCAAACGAACGCGTGGCACTCGACGAAGAGAGAGAGCTCCGCTCGGTCCATCACGCCTTTGCCCGAAGCCAGCGACGGATGGTTGCTTCGAGCGACTGCGCGCTGAAGGGCTTGGTGATGTAGTCCGTCGCTCCGACGGAGCGAGCGTGGTCCTGATGCTTCTGGCCCGAACGACTGCTGACGACCACGACCGGAAGACTCTGATGGACGGCGAGGAGCCGAAGCTGCCGGATGAAGTCGTAGCCATGCATCCGGGGCATCTCGAGGTCGGTGAAGACGACGTCGAAGCGTCCTTCGCGGAGCTTCACGAGGCCGTCGACTCCGTCGACTGCAAGCACGACCTCCACACCGAGGCCCTTCAGATGCGCCTCGGCGACCTTGCGTACGGACAGCGAATCGTCGACGACGAGGGCGCGCACCCCGACCAGCGGATGCGGCGATGCGGACCGCTCGCCTGCGCTCTTGATCTTCTTCTGGCTGGTAGGTCCGACGGGTGCGGCATCCACCGTCGTACCCGCGCCCGACGTGCTCGCCGGGACGGCTTCCGTCGCGATGGCCCGGGTCGGCCCCGCCACGTCGTCGGTGCCTTTCACCGGGCGGCCGCCGAGCTCTCCGAGCAGCCCCGGAACATCGACGATGAGGACGAGCTCTCCCGTCCCTCGGAGCGTGACGCCGGCAAATAGCGGGTGCCCTTCGAGCAGCTCGCCGGCTTTCTTGACGACGACTTCTTCCTGGCCGAGCACGGCGTCCACTTGCAGGACCATTCGTTCGTCGCCGACACGCAGGACGAGCGCTGGCCCACCAGCGCGGCGCGTGGCGTCGCCAAAGTAGTCGTCGAGCCGCCGCAACCGGGAATACGAGCCGTCGAGGAGCACGCGTCGCTCGCTCCCGGTGGCGACGACGTCGAGTGACTCCGCGTCGAGGATGCGCTCGGCGAAGTAGAGAGGTACGGCGTAGGTGGACCCGCCCTCCTTGACCAGGAGGGCGCGGGTGATGGCGAGGGTCAACGGAAGCGTGACGATGAACGCTGTCCCCTTGCCACGCGTCGTCTCCACGCGAAGCGCGCCGTTGAGCCGCTCGATCGTCCGCTTGACGATGTCGCCACCCACCCCTCGGCCGGCAACATCGCCCGCGGTCGCGCGCGTCGACAGCCCGGCCGCGAAGACCAGGTCCTTGATGCGTGGGTCGTCCACCGAGACGTCGTGCGTGATGAGCCCGAGGGCGATCCCGCGAGCTCGGAGCGAGGCGAGATCCAGCCCGGCGCCGTCGTCCACGATCTCGATGACGATTTGACCCGACTGCTGACGCGCCACCAGACGGATGCTTCCGACGCCCGCCTTGCCCGCCGCCAAGCGGCCGCCTGCGGACTCGATGCCGTGGGCGACCGCGTTCCGCACGAGATGCAGCATCGGCTGCAGGATGGCATCGGCGATCGTCTTGTCGATGTTGACGTCCCCGCCCTCGGTCGTGACCTGCACCTGTTTGCCGTCGCGCGTAGCGGCATCGCGGATGGGGATGCGCAAGCGTGTGAACACGGCGTCGAGCGGGACCATGCGCGCTCGCGTCACCTCGCCCTGGATGCCGGAGATGATCCCGCCGAGTGACTCGGCGTCTTCCGCGAAGCTGGAGAGCTCGGTCGAGAGCGTCCGGAACGCCTCCTCGAAGTCGTTCCCGATCTCGGCGAGCGACCGCGAGAGGATGTGGATGTCGCCGTACTCGTCGAGCTCCAGCGAGCCGAAGACATCCTGCGTGGGTCCCTTGTCGACCCGCGCGAACGACTCGCGTCGTGGCAGCCGGTGCGTCGCCTTTCCTCCGATATTCGCGAATTCATACTGGTCGCGAAACGTGTCGACGGTGTTGGTCAGTCGAGCTCGACTTTGCCCGAGCTCGCTGTACAGAAAGCGCAACGTGCCGACCCGGTTCGCCATGCGCGAGCGGCTGACCACGAGCTCGCCAGCGAGGTTCATGAGCGTGTCGAGCCGGGAGGTCGCCACGCGGATGTACGCCCGCTCCTCGGAAGTCAAGCTGTCGCTGGCGCTCGCGTCGCTGCTCTTGCTCGTGAGCGACCCCTTCGGCGCGCTCTCCGCTCCGCTCCCATGCGGGGAGGTCCCGAAGATCGCCGCGGAGTCGAAGCCGCTTTTGTATCCGCCGGTCGCGGGTCCGGGGCTCATGTCGCGCGTCTCGGCATTCGCGCCGCCGGGACGCAGCGCTCCGGCCAGGCGCGCCTCGACGCTGGCCAGAGAGGTTTCGACCCAACCGGTACGCGCGGTGCGAAGGTTCTGACGGACCTCCTTGCAGGTGTCGATGAGGATTTCCGCCACGACCCGCATCGGTGGCATGAACGCGGCTTTGGTGAGCTCGTCGAGGAAGTCCTCGGTGGCATGAAGGACCTTGCCGGTCGGCGATAGTCCCACGGTGTTCACGGCGCCCTTGAGCGTGTGCACGAGGCGGAAAATTTCGCTGACGAGCAGCTTCGGCTGCGCGTCCTCTTCGAGCGAGAGAACGACCTTCTCCAGGGCGTCGAGGATCTCGGCGCACTCCTGCTCGAACGACTCCCAGAGCTCACGATCGTCTGGCGTCGCGACGCTCTCGCGGACGACCCCCTTCTCGCGGGGGCGGCGTCGAACCTCGCTTCGCTCGAAGCCCGCGAGGTCGGCGATGCGGACGATCGACGCTCGAAGAAGATCGGCGACCTCACGAGGCGCGACCTTGCCGGCGGCAGCGGCGGTGGCGCGGACGGCTTCGTCGGAAATGGCGTGAGCGCCCACGGTTGCGGCGGTGCCCTTGAGGCGGTGAAAGAGATCGGCGATCTCCGAACGCAGCAGGATGCTGGTATTCGGATCGGTCGACGCGAGCAACTCGCGGAGCTTGCCCGAAGCCTGACGACAGATGGACTTCACCTCGCCGGTGAAGATGCGGCGCTCCATGACGTCCGCGCTGTTGTGGAGCGACGGCGCGCTTGGCATTCCACCACTGTCACCCTCTTGACTGAAGACAAGCGAACTGACACCGATCGCTCGGAGGAGATCGTTCGTCCTGGCGACGAGGTCCTCGATGAAGGCAGCGTCGGGGACGCGCCTGCTGCTGAGGACTTCCTCCATGCTCGTCTGTAGCTCGGCCGCCTGCGCAGCAATGTTGCTCAGGCCGACCGTCGCCGCCGCTCCCTTGAGCGTGTGGAAAAGCCGCTGAATGTACTCGACCGCGTACGCGGAGCTCGGCGTCACCATCAACGTCTCGACGTGACCGTGGAGCGCGATGAGCGCTTCCCGCGCTTCTTGCTGGAAGATGCGAAGGAGCTCCTCCCCGCGGTCCTCGCCTTGCTGGCCGCCGTCCTCGAACGCAAACTCCTGCGCGCGCACGTCGTCAGCGGGGATCTCGCCCTGCGGCGCGGGCCGCCTTGCGACGGCGAGAAGTTGCTCGATGGCCGTACGGAGGGCGGCAAGGCGCGCGATCGTCAGGGGGTGGACGCCACCTCCAACCGCTTCGAGAGCGCCGCGCAGCGACTCCGCCTCCACGCTCACGTCGCGCCGACCGACCGTCGCTGCCGACCCTTTCAGGGTATGGAGATAACGCTCGAGCGCGTGCGCCGCGACGGCGTCGGTCGGCTCGCGGTCGAGCTGTTCCAGGCTCTCGGCGATGGTCGGGGCCAGCTGTTCCACCTCTTCGGTGAAGATGGCAGCGAGCTCGTCGACGTCTCCGCCGGCCGGGGTCGGCGAACCGAGGGCGACCGCGAGGGCACCCGAGCATCGTGCGACCACGTCGTCCCAGTCGTTCGCGGCGGCGAGTCCGTCACCT
>JAYSXP010000148.1:0-5909 GCA_043717125.1 Polyangiaceae bacterium
CTCATGGCCGGACATCGGCCGCCTCGCCCTGGCGGTTGCCTTCAATCGCGCACGCGCACGCGCACGACCACGACCACGACCACGACCACGACCACGATCACGACCACGACCACGACCACGACCACGACCACGATCGCGACCGATGGCCGGACTTCAGACCGACGGAACTAGGCGTGGGGGGCTCATGGGGCAAACCGCGATGTTCACCAGGCAGGTGGCGCTGGAGCGGGCGTGCGAGGACGGCGAATGTGGAAACCCTCGGTCGTGGGGCTCATGGGATGTATCGTCGCGTTGGGCTGGACGGGCTGTGAAGACGGCACGAAGACCGGCACCACGCGCACCGGCAACCTCACGTTCGACTGCGCATGGAAGACGCCAACGCCGCCAGGTACGTGCGTCGAGAAGTTGTGCCGCTGCTCGGACGGGCAACTCCGGAGCGTACCTGGCATCACGGGTGACGATTGCCCTGCGCCCGACTGTGCGAGCAGCTGCCGGGATTACGGCGGAGGCGGCGTCGTGGTGGAATTGCCGAGCTTGTACGATAGCTCGGCGTGCCACGAACTGTGCGACAAGCTCGCGCAATCCGACTGCAGCGACGCCCTGATTCGGAGTCACCTCCGCGGCTTCTGCGCGGTCCCTGCGTATCTGTGCATGGTGAGCCCGAGTGATTACGTCGCTCACGCGTACGATCGAGAAACGGTGCGGAGCAGACTCGAGTGCATCGCGAGCCACCTCACGAGCTTCGATTGCAACCGCGGTAACCTCGACACCTCTGCGCCAGGTTGCGCGGACCTTCGGCCTCTGGCGAACGCTTGCTCTCCCGATGGCGGATGACGCGAAGCTCTGATCGGAGGGCCGCGGCGCTCGCGGCCATCGTGATCGGCGCCATCGCCGGCGCCATCGCCGGCGTTCGTCGGCGCTACCTCGGCGAACGCTCTCGTGGATGCGGGACGAGCCGAGTCGCCGCGCGTGCGCGTCGCCCCGTGCACGGACGCGGACCAGCGCGCGCGCGCGGCAGACCTCGCGGCCATCTCCGCGCAGCTCCGCAGCGAGAAGGCGAATGCCAAGACGATCCTCGGCGACCTCCGCGCTACGCTCGGAAGGGCGTGCCTCGCGCACGTCGCTCCCGCGTTGAACCTTCCGGCGGGCCCATCCCTCGAGATGCTCCGACGCGTGTGGGAGGACGGCTTGCACGGCGCGCTGCTGGAGGCGTCGGAGGGACTGCGATCGAACCGTGGCAAGCAGCGTCGACGGCGCGACGCGACGCAGCGGCAATTTCACGTGGCCAGACTCGGCGGACTGGGCGGAGGAGCACATCGACGGCCTCGTGCGAATCGCGGAGGAGGGGCTCGTTCGCGGCTGCGCGCCCGCGAGGCTCCCCGCGCCGACCAGCGCCGCGCCGGGCCGCGTCTCCGCAATCGACGTCGATCCGGCGCAGCACCACGCGACCAACAAGGAGCTCGGGGCGCGCCTCGAGTCGCTTCGCCCGAAGGCCTGTCCCGGCGCGAAGTGAGGCGCGGATCGCACGAGGTTTCACGATCGCGTCGGGGACGTCGGACGAACCGTGCGACGCGGCACCGTTCATTCTCTACGACGGACGGTCCGCCGGCCGCGCCAGTCGTCCGCGACGGCACCGCTTACGTGAACGATTTCTGCCGGCGTTCATCGCGAAATCGACCATGAATCATGGCTTTTCGTTCTCGTTCCGGCGCCGGAACGGATCGGCGAGTAGCGCACACAAACGGGAGACGGACGCCTATGTCACGGTCGAGCGCGTGAAGGGCTACGAGAGCCTCGTCAAGCAGGCGATCGAGGCTCGAGAAGCTCGAGTTCAAGCTCTCGGTGCTCCCGCCGGAGAAGGCGAAGCGGAGCGAAGCGCGGTGGACGAAGTACTTCGCTGGCGTGCTGTAGCGGGCGCCGACGGGCGCGGAAACGCGCTGGCGGGCACGTCGAGGGCCGGCTCGGCTCCGCGAGCGGGGGCTACGGGCGCGGCGACTCGCGTTCGACTTGAACCGTGACGTACTCCGCCTCGAACTTGGTACGAAGGACGTCGCCGAGGCGTGTGCCGAGGTCCGGGTCGACGCCGTCCGCGATGACGTGAACGGTCACGGCATCGTGACCAGTGCCGAGCGACCAGGCATGGAGCGCGTGAATGCCCTTCACGCCGGGGTGGGCGAGCACGACCTTCCGAATGCGGGCGACGGGCAGGCGGGGCGGCGCGGCGTCGAGGAGGACGAGAGCAGCGTCGCGAACGAGGCGCAAGGCGCCGACGACGAGGATCGCGACAACCAGGAAGCTGGCGAGCGGGTCGATGATCGGCGACGCGCCGTAGCGAATGGCGAGGGCCGCGACGAGGGCGGCCAACGAGCCGAGGGCGTCTCCGAGGAGGTGGAGCCATGCACCGCGGAGGTTCAGGTGGTGAGCATGCGTTGCGGCATGGCGTCCTTCGTCCTCGTCCGGATCGGCGTGCTTGGCGTGCGAGTGCCCCGCGTGCGAGTGCCCCGCGTGCGACTGGCCCGCGTGCGAGTGGCCGCCGTGCATCGCGCCATGGAGAACCCATGCGCTGAAGCCGTTCACGACGAGCGCGGCGCTGGCGACGATCAGCATGACGCCCGACCTGGGCATCGTCGGGTTGGCGAGGTGCTGCGCCGCATCGCGAACGAGCTCGATGGCGACGCCGAAGACGAGCGCGCCGTTCACGAGCGCGGCGAGCGGCTCGACGCGGCGTAGCCCATAGGTGAAGCGCGGGCTCGGACGCGTCGTCGCGATCCGCATCGCCGCGAGGCTGATCGCGAGCGCGAAGACGTCCATGAGGAGGTGGTAGGAGTCCGCCTCGAGGACATCGCTTCGCGCCGCCTTCGCGCCGATCAGCTCGACGACGAAGAAGCAGGCAATGACGAAGCAGACGACCATGAGCCGCCGCGCCTGCCGCCTCTCGGTGGCGCTGGCGGCCCCGGTTTCGTCGACCTTCGTCACGCTCGGCGCTCCCGCCGCGTCGTGCGCGTGCGCGTGTGCGTGCTCGTGCCCGTGCCCGTGCCCGTGCCCGTTATCCTTTGCGTCCGCCATCAGACGAGAATGAAGTCATCGGCGACCGACGTCGTCGATCCCGCGAGCACGCTCGTGGTCTCCTCGTCGCGCTCGACCGCTGCCAGGTAAAGGCCGGACAAGATGGCGGGGTGGTCGCGCACCAGCCCCAAGAACTCCCCGCGCGGAAGGTGCAGCGTCACCGTCGGATGCACGGCCACCACGTCGGCGTTCGCCTTCCGCCGCAGGACGAGCGCGACCTCGCCGACCGTCTCGCCCACGGGCAACGTTGCGATCACGAACGATTCGCCGCCCTCCTCGTGACCGACGACCGCGACCTCGCCCGATGCGATGAGGTGCAGGCCGGTGGTGTCCTTGCCCTCCTCGATGAGCTTGTCACCCGTCTCGAAGACGCACGTCTCGAAGCGCTCGACGAGCGCAGGCCGCTCCTTCGGCGAGACCGCGAGCAGCAGCTTCGAGGTGCGCACGAGGTTGGCGACCATGCGGCGACGGCAGTGGGCGGCAAGCTCGATGCCGACGTCCGGCCGCTTCTCGGCGACGAGCTCGAGGGCGTCACGACGAGCCACGAGCAGGATCGACGGGCGGCACGCCACCACGCTGGCGGCGCGAGGCGCGCGCGAAAGGAGCGCCATCTCCCCGAACAGCGCGCCGTTGTTCAGGCGAGCGAGCGTGACGACGTTGCCGTCCTCCATCGTGCGCCGTACCTCGAGCTCGCCGCGCGCGACGATGTACGCCTCTGCGCCCTCCTCGCCCTCGGAGATGACCGCGTTACCCGCGGGCACCGTGAACATCTCGAAGCATCCGATGAGCGCACGGAGGCCCTCCTTCTCCAGCGCGCTGAAGAGCGGGAGAGGCGAGACGAGCGGCGGCTCGGACTCGGAAAGCGACTCGTACTCGATCGACGCGTCGTGGATGATCCCGGTGGCCTTCGAAAGCAGCGCAGGCCCGGTGAGGAACGAGCTCAACGGCTGGAAGCTCGCGTCGTGCGGGAGCGGAGGAGGAGGAGGCGCGACGTCCTCCGCGAGGCGCGGCGAGCCCGCGCAGAACGCGGCGGCGATCTCGTCCATCAACGGAGCGACGTCGACGGAGAGCGCGCGCAGGTCCCCGAGCGCAGCGACCGCGAGGGGGAGGTTGCCGGTGTCGATGGCCCGGTTCACCCCGAGCTCGAAGCCCTCGATGGCAGCCTCGGTGCGACCGGCGTCGGCAAGGAGACGGCACGTGAGGATGAGCGCGCTCGAGACCGACGCATCCTGCTGGACCACCGCCGCGCTCCACCGGAGCGCAGCCTCCCGCTCACCTGCCAGGAGCAGCGCGAGCGCGCGGTCGAGCGGCGAGTCTTCGCCGCGCGAGTTCGCTCCAGGCAGGTCTGGCGGGGCCGCGCGCATCACGGCTGTATACTACAGGACCGCTCAGTCGTCGGAGTCGTCCTTCGTCTCGGCGCGCCGCTCGCTCAGCGAGCTCATCGCGTTGGCGGTCGCGGTCACGAGGGGCACGACCTTGGGATAATCCATGCGCGTGGGGCCGATGATTCCGATCGACCCGACGCTCCGACCCTGCGTCGCGTAAGAGGCCCCGACGATCGAGAGCTGCCCGCCCGCGAGATCCCCGGCCTCTCGACCCACCACGACGGAGGTGCCTTTTGCGGCAAGGGTCGCGTCGAGCAGCCGAACGATGCTCTGCGCCTCGTCGAGGGCGGCGACGATCTCCTTCAGCGCCTCGCCCCCGAACTCGGGGAGATTGAGGAGCTTGGACCGTCCTTCGATGACGACGTCCGCACCGGCGTCGGCCGCGTCGGCGAGCGCGGCCTCGCCGAGCTCGAACGCGCGCTTGCGCACGGAGTCGTTCTGGACTTTGTCGCTCTGGAGGCGCCGCGCGAAGAGCTCGCGAAGCTCGCCGAGCGAGCGCCCTTCGATCACGTCGTCGAGGAGGTTGTGCACCTTCAAGAGCTCGTTCTCCTCGACGCTCGCCTTGAAGAAGACGTTCTGCACCGAGCCGTTCGTCATGACGAGCACCGCCAGCACTTCGCCTGGCAGCGTCCGGATGAACCGCAGGTGCTTGAGCGTCATCGACTCGGCCCTGGGAGAAACGACGACGGCCGCGGTGCCCGCGAGCTCCGAGAGGAGGCGCCCCGTCTCGCGCAGGAAGTTCGGGCCGGGCTCGATCTCGGAGAACCGCTGCACGAGGTTCGTATTCTCCGCGTCCGAGAGGACACGCACTTCCATCATCGCGTCGATGAAGAGGCGGAAGGCGCGATCCGTGGGCACGCGGCCGGCGCTCGTGTGCGGCTGGACCAGATAGCCCATCTCCTCGAGATCGGAGAGCACGTTGCGAATGCTCGCGGCCGAGAGGGCGATGCCTTTCTTCGACAGCGTCCGAGAGCCGACGGGCTCGCCGCTCGCGACGAACTCCGTGATGCACGCGTAGAGGATCTGTCTAGCGCGCTGCGACAGCTCCGACATGGTCCGGCCGATCCTACCATTTCGCGGCTCGTTTTCCCCGACGGCTCAGGTCGGGTAGAGTGCCACCGATGCGCGCCCATCCCGCCACCGGCCTGTCGGCCCTCATCTTGCTCGTCTCGAGCGCGATGGGCTGCGGCGCGGGCCTGTCCGTACGGCCACACGGGACCGTGTCCATCCGGTCGACCGGCAGCGGAAGCGCCACCAATACCGCCCCCGTCACCGCGGGTGCGGCCGAGCCCATCGACCACGAAGGCGAGCTTCCTCAGCTTCCGCCCGCAGTCGCGATCGACGACGAGCCGGAGAGCGACGAGCCGGCCCCCGCTCTCAGCGGCAGCGCTCCGGCGATGCGCTACGCAAAGCTCGACCGCAGCGCGTGCGAGGCCGAGCTCGGGAAGAGACACATCG
>JAYSXP010000149.1:0-5899 GCA_043717125.1 Polyangiaceae bacterium
CGCTCGTGGCCGATACGCGGCCGCCGATGGTCTCGACCAGACGGCGCACGGTCGAGAGCCCCATTCCCCGGCGACCGATGGCCGCTCGCGTCGTGAAGCGAACGTCGAAGGCGCGCGCGAGCGTCTCTTCATCCATGCCGGCGCCCGTGTCGCACACGACGATGCGAACGAGCTCGCCTGCAGCCTCCGTCGTGATCGTCACCACGCCGCCACGACCGATCGAGTCGACGGCGTTCACGACGAGATTGAGCAGCGCGTGGTCGAGCGAGTGCGGCTCGATCGCCGAGAGCAGCTTGCCAGGAGCCACTTCGAGGACGACCTCCGCGCGGCTGCCGGCCTGTCGCTGGAGCACCTGGAGAAAGTTGGTGATCGAGGCGTTCACGTCGATCGGCGCGGGCGGCTCGGCGACGACGCCTGGAGCGCGAGCGAGGGCTTCGACGATCTCCGTTGCGCGACCCGCAGCGGCCCGGATGTCGACGAGGTTCTCGTGCGTATCGGTGCCGGGAGTGAGGTCGCGGGTCGCGGCCTCCGCGCATGCCGCAACGACATGAAGCATGTCGCGCAGATCGTGAATGGCCTGCGAAGCCGGTGCCGGCGGCGGCTCGGTGATCACGACCTTGCTGTAGGCTCCGGAGCTCCGAGCCCTGCTCGGGTTGGTGACTCGAAGTCCCTTTGCGTCGCTCGGTCGGGTTCGCGGTTTTTTGTCTCGACCTGTCAACCTTGTGCTTCCGGGTGACGGACCGCGCCTGATCGCGCGGGCGGACGGGTAGTGTGCCCTCACCGAACTGTCCGCGCCATTCGGGAATCACTCAGGTCGGTGCTTGACCAGGAGCCTCAGAACCACATCTCCCACTGACCCGACACGAACGCGACATGACAGGTCGCGGAGATGCGGTCGATGCCGCCGTCAAACGGCCGGATCTGGTGGAGGCGGTAGCTGTCGATCACCACGAGGTCTCCAGCCTCGTACTCGCACGTCACATGTGTGCGCTGGAGTTCTTCGTCCTCGTACGAATCGCTCCCCTCGTAGGTGACGTCCCAGACGCGCAAGCCGCCACCCTTCGTCGGCGGCCTCAGCATCAGAACGAGCGTGAAGGCCGGAGCGCGGTCGGCTGCATGCGCCGGCGTGAGACCTTCGGTGTCGAAGTGGACCTCACCTCCGCACTTGGCGACGTGCGCGCCCGCGGGAAAGACGTGGACTCCGGGGCCGCACCAGCCCTGCCGCGACGCGATGCTCGCCCCGACCGCGCACGATGCAAGGTCTCGCATCGCAGCCTGGAGCCCCGGGCACGCGCGCTCCACGATGGCATCGGAGGTGCTCACGTTCGCGAAGTAGTCGGCCGCGCGTCCTTGTTCGAGATGCGTGTACCATGCACGTCCGACGGTGAACTGCTCGTCTTCGAAGTCGCTCACCCAAGCAGCGCGAGCGGCATGAACGCCGACGGCCCAGCCCTCGGCCCGCTCCGCGGAGACGGCGCCGCGAACCCGCACGGCGAGCGAGGTCGTGAGGAGCGGCGTGAGCGCGTCGAGACCGCTGTTCGCCGCGACCTCGGCGAGCGGAGTCACGGCGCGACGGTCAGCGCGGATTGGCTCACGCAGCAGCCTGCACGCTTGTCGACGGCAACCTGGAGCGTCCGCAGGCGATCGCTCCAGAACGCCTTCTCCGGAGCCGCCTTCGCGGCATCGATGCGCGCTCGCGTGCGCTCGAGCTGCGCCTTCCATTCGCTCATCACGTCGGCAGGCATGTCGGCGATCATCTCCTCTTTGGACTTGGAGACGAGCACGCCGGGCTCCTTCAGCGTGTAGCCGACGCCGTGGAGCAGGAGATCGACGACGGGTCGGTCGAGGACGTCGACATACGCGAGCACGCGCTTCGGGCGGCCATGCCGGGACACCGCGCTCGCGGCGAGGTGCTGCATCCACGCATGACGACGCGCGAGGAGCGGACTGCCCGAACGATGCCGCGCCTCTGCGCCGGTCGCGAGGAGCACCTTCTCCTCGAGCTGGGCGCCGTTGGCCTGCTCGAAGTTGTAGAGGCGAGGCAAGCTGAGGACCTCGGCCTCCTTTTTCGCGATCTCCGCCTCGTCCCAGGGCTCGACGGGCGCGAGCGGCGCGCCGAGATCCTGCTCACGAAACCAATCGATCGGCTCGACCGAGATACCGTGCTGCTTGGCGAGGTTCGCCACGTAGGTCATCTCGAACGACGCGTCCTCGAGGCGGCCCTCGTGAAACGGCTCGACGCGCGCGGCGATGAGAATGAGCTCGGGCTTGAACGCCGCGAGCACGTCACCGAGCTTCGAGAGCGGGTAGCGGCTCTCGACCATGTGCAGCTTGCCGATCGTGCCGACGACCGCGGCCTGGTAGGCGGGCTCGGGCGTCGGCGGGCATGGCGGAGCTTTCGGGCCGCGGGCCGGAACGCGCTCGGAAGGCTCGCAGCCGGCGAGGCCGACCACCGCGACCAGCATGAGGAGCGCGCGCGTGACAGCGTCCTTGACCACAGCGAAATCAGAGAGAGGAGACGCGCGTCATCAAGCGACCGCAGAGGTCGGAGCCGGCGTTCTTCGCGCGCTCGAGGGTGAGGCCCTCGCGGAACATGTTCGCCGCAGCGGCCTCGTTGCCGATGAGGAGGTGGCAGATGCCGAGCATCTCGTAGTCGTCGGGCTCGCTGTGACGCGAGACGAGATCCGTGAGCGGCGCAATGGCGGCGCGATGGGCCGCGATGAGCTTCTCGCTCTTGGCGCCGGTGCGCTTGGCGAGGATGAGGAGCTTCAAAGCCTGGCGCTGATCCTCCGGCCGGTTGGCGCTGAACTCGGGGCGCTCGAAGAGCGCTTTGTAGCCATCGAAGGAGGCCTCCGCGTCGCCGCTGCGGGCGAGCGTGACGATCTCTTTGACGGCGCCGACGAGGACTTCCTTGCTCATGGGGCCAGAGGATACTTTGCCCGGCGCCCGACTGCGAGCGGCTGCTGACCTCCTTTCGTGGGGCTGGCGGCTTTTGCGGCTTTCGCGGGCTGCGTCGCGGCGTCGTGCGCGTGCCTGGCGGCCTGTGGATCGTCCGGAGAATAGGGCGATCCGCCGGCGCAGGGGCCCGCCGCGGCCTTCCTGCTCGAGCCGGATCCGGACGGCTCCCTCCCGCATGGGGACGCCGGTACGGACGCCACGAACGCCGTCGTGAATCCGAGCGGACGTCGACGACGTGATCGTCGACTTTTGATGCCCGTACTTCACGCTGCAGCCGTCCGCCTTCGTCTCGGCCGAGGCCTAGCGCACGGACGCGCGGATCGCCCGGTCTTCCTCGCCGAGCGCGCGGATCGCATCGAGCGATGTTTCCGAGATCTTGCGATGCAGGCGCGGGCTCGGCGGCGCGTCCAGCATGGCGCCGAAGTCGATCGGCTTGCCGAAAACGACCGTCACGGGCGGGCCCTTCTTCATGAAGTTCGAGCCGACCTGGCGGACGATGTCGTTGCCGAGCCCGTTCACGAAGACGGGGATGACCGTTGCCTTACCGCGCGCGGCCTGGATGATCCGACCGACACCGCCCTGCGCGGGCAGGAGCGCGTACGGGTCGTCCGTCTTGTTGCGCATGCCCTCGGGATGAAGCCCGACGAACGCGCCGCCGTGCTTGATGAGGCGTACGACTTCGTCGAGGCTAGCGAGGTTCAGCGCCGCGCGCTTGCGCTCACGGAAGACAGGGGGGTACATCGCGAAGAAGCTCATCAAGCCGTTCACGGCGAGCCCGAGCGGTTTGTCGTAGAAGAACTGCGAGCGAACGGGAAAGACGAGCCGCTGCGGCATGCCGCGCTTCACGAGGTACGCCGTGACGACGTAGAGGTCGAAGAAGCTCCGGTGGTTCGAGACGAGGATGGTGCTCGCGTCGCGATCGAACCGCGGCAGGCGCTCCTCGCCGTGCACCTGGCGGAGGTTCTTGATCGCCTGCTCGATCCAGTTCGCTCCGATGTGCCGCTGCAGGAAGCGAACGGTGCGATCGAACGGCACGGAATCGAAGGTCTTGCGGACGAAGCCGATCTGGAAGCGCTCGACGGGCGTGAGCGCGTCGTCGCCGTACGCGAGGAGATCGCGGGTCGCGACGTCGTCGATCGTGCGAGCGCGAGTTTGCTCTTTCGGTTCGGTCGTCACCCGGGCGGCTCCAGCTTCCACGGCGATGAAATGGCCACACCGCGAGCCGGCCGCAAGCCTGATGCGATCGGACGCGCCTGGTTCTGTCGATGCAGAATCGACAGGATTGCGACCGTCACGGTCCACACGGCCGACGGGCTCAGCAGCTGCCGTGGCCGGTCGGGAAGATCTTGCCTGGATTCAGGAGCCCGCTCGGGTCGAAGACGCGCTTCAGATCCTGCTGGAGCGCGATGAGCTCCGGCGACTGCTCGAGGGGCAGGTAGGCCGCCTTGAGCACGCCGATTCCATGCTCTCCCGAGAGCGTGCCGCCGAGGCGGATCGTGGCGCGCATCAGCCCGTCGATCGCCCGGTCGACGGCGGGGCGCTCGGACGCGTCGTTCCAGAGGAAGTTGACGTGCATGTTGCCGTCGCCGGCGTGCCCGTACGTGAGGTGACGCACGCCCGTCTCCTCGCCGATGCGATCGACCTCCACGAAGAGATCGACGAGGCGGGAGCGCGGCACGACGATGTCCTCGGAGAGCTTGTACTTTGCAAGCTTCCGGGTCGCGGGCGAGAGCTGCCGACGCGCCTCCCAGAGGCGCGACCGCTGCGAGGCATCCTGCGCGGCGACGACGTCGAGCGTGCGGCCACCTTCGACCAGCGCATTGCCGAGTTGCTCGAGCGTGGCGTCGAGGGAGGTGCCGGCATGGCCATCGACTTCGACGAGGAGCACGGCCTGCGCCCGCGGGTCGACCGCGACGCCCTGGTTGCGGACGGCGACGAGCGTCGGGCCATCCATCAGCTCGAGGCAGCGCGGGACGAGCCCGGCCGCCACGATGCGGCGCACGGCATCGGCGGCGGCGCGCACGTCGTCGAAGAGCGCGAGCACCGTCGCTATTTCGGTCGGCTTCGGCACGAGCTTCAGCGTCACCTCGGTGAACACGCCGAGCGTGCCCTCGCTGCCCACGAGCAGCGCCGTCACGTCGTACCCGGTGACGCCTTTGATGGTCCGCTTGCCGGTGCGGAGGACGCGTCCGCCCATGAGGCACGCTTCGAGCCCGAGCACGTATTCGCGCGTCACGCCGTACTTGAACGCGCGCGGGCCACCGGCGTTCTCGGCGACGTTGCCGCCGATCATGCAGGTCTTCATCGAATTGGGGTCGGGTGGATAGAAGAGCCCCTCGGCCTCGACCGCCGCATGGAGGTCGGCCGTGATGAGGCCGGGCTGCACGACAGCGAGGAGGTTCTGGCGGTCGATCTCGAGGATCTTCCCCATCGTGTGCGTCGCGAGAACGATGCCACCCGCGACCGGAACGGCGCCGCCCGTGCGCCCTGTGCCGCCCGCGCGCGGCGTGACGGGTACCCCGTGCTTCTCCGCGATCGTGAGGGTAGCGGCGACGTCCGCCGTGTCCGCGGCGAGCACGACGACGTCGGGCATGCGCCCGATGGCCTCGCTCTCGTCGGTCGCATGGGTCTTGCGCACGGACTCGCTCGTGTCCACTTTGGACGACCCGAGGCGACGGTCGAGCTCCGCAAGGGCGCGATCGACGGCGTCGCGGGTGGGCAACCGAACCTGGGGAGCTGCTACGAGCACCCTTGTTTCATAGCAGACCTGTTCGCGATCGCTGCGCGCACTCCGGCCGTGGCGACGCGCGCGATGGAGCTGCTCGCGAGCCTCGGCGACCTCGAGCGGCTCGAGAAACTTCGTCGGCTCGCCGTCGTCGACCGGAGCCTCGCGCTCGCGAAGCTCGAGGCCCCCGACGCCGCACCGCCCGAGCGAAGCATC